>BDTO01000046.1 GCA_002897855.1 bacterium BMS3Bbin05 | reverse complement strand
TGCGGTAAATTCAGTTTTTTTACGAGAGCATCATATTTAGAGCCTGTGTATAAATTACCATTTTTTATTTTTGTCATGTCCCGAAAGCGTTCGGGACATCCGGAACTTATTGAAAAGAATAGATTCCGGCTTAAGGACTGCCGGAATGACAGATAGAGGGACTGTCTTCATGGACAGACTCTATTTAGAGCCTGTGTATAAATTACCATTTTTTATTTTTGTCATGTCCCGAAAGCGTTCGGGACATCCTGAACTTATTGAAAAGAATAGATTCCGGCTTAAGGACTGCCGGAATGACAGATAGAGGGACTGTCTTCATGGACAGACTCTATTTAGAGCCTGTGTATAAATTGCCATTTTTTATTTTTGTCATGTCCCGAAAGCGTTCGGGACATCCGGAACTTATTGAAAAGAATAGATTCCCCGACTAAGTCGGGAAATGACAGATAGAGGGACTGTCTTCATGGACAGACTCTATTTAGAGCCTGTGTATAAATTGCCATTTTTTATTTTTGTCATGCTCCGAAAACATTCGGGACATCCGGAACTTATTGAAAAGAATAGATTCCCCGACTAAGTCGGGAAATGACAGATAGAGGGACTGTCTTTATGGACAGACTTTATTTAGCAGACAGTCACAAATTGTTGCAAGGTCGATTTAACAAGTTTCAGCTTTATCCATGTACAGGTTCCATTCGGTCCCGGCCAATATACATTAAGCCGCCCTGATCTTCTTTTTCGTCCATTCAACAAGACCGCCTGCAGCGATCAGTTCCTGCATGAAAGGGGGAATAGGTTTTGCCTTGTAATCTTTGTTTTTAGTAACATTCCTGATGGCGCCACTACTCGCATCAATCTCTATTTCATCACCTTCGTCAATTCCGGAAACTGCTTCGGGAGATTCAAATATCGGAAGACCTATATTAAATGCATTCCTGTAAAAAATGCGGGCGAAGCTAAGGGCCACGATTGCCTGAATCCCGGCGGCCTTGATGGCAATGGGGGCATGTTCACGGGATGAACCACACCCGAAATTCTTTTCAGCAACGATGATATCACCCTTCTTTACCTTCCGGGAAAAAGAACTGTCGGCATCCTCCATTACATGTTTTGCAAGCTCTTCAGGATCAGAAGTATTCAGATATCTTGCAGGAATAATTGCATCGGTATCTATGTCATTTCCGAATTTCCACGTTTTTCCCTTAATAATCATGCCGTTATTACCTCCGGTTTGTAATATAGTATTCCAGTAATTAGAGTCTGTGTATAAAGACAGTCCCTCTATCTGTCATTCCGGCAGTCCTTAAGCCGGAATCTATTCTTTTCAATAAGTTCCGGATGTCCCGAACGCTTTCGGGGCATGACAAAAACAAGAAATGGCAGTTTATGGACAGACACTAATTAGTGTTTGTGTATAAATTATCATCCGGATAATCCGTCACTCCCCGACTTGCAGGTTATGTCATAATCCTGAAGACGTATATGATGTCATTCTGAATTTATTTCAGAATCCCGTATTTTCAATATATTACATTTTATATAAATCCTGAAACAATATCCCGAAAGCATTCGGGACACATGGTTCAGGGCCTGCCCTGAATTCATTTCAGGGATGACAATTGTGACACAACCCCTCGATCGGGGAATCCAGTGTCTTTTCTACCCCCCGAAAATGTCGGGACAGGCAAACCGGACAATGATAAAATCTTACCTTATACACAGACTCTGAATTATACATAAAAAAACCTGTTTATATCTAAATATTATTTATTAATATAATAAATAATATTTAGATATATTCTTTATTTTCAAGATGTTACACTTTTCTTGACACTAAATATGCATAACTGTTAGAGTAAAAAACATAATTTTAAATCGAAGGGAGTGATAAATAGATGTCCTCGGTAAGCGTCAGGGAGAGTAATTCCTTTGAGCTTGCTTTAAAAAAGTTTAAGAAGCAATGTGAAAAGGATGGAATCCTCTCAGAGATAAAAAAAAGAGAGCACTACGAGAAACCAAGCGTGAAGCGTAAGAAGAAAATTATCGCAGCACGTAAAAAAGCTGCTCAGAAAAACCGCATGTTCCGCAGATAATTAATGTACTTGCTTGAAAAAATAGATTCCGACCTCAGAACGGCAATGAAATCTTCCGACAGGGTCGCCGTCCTGACTCTCAGAAATATTAAATCAGCGGTCAGAAACAGGGAAATAGAAAAAGGCGGGAAACTCAGTGATGAGGAAATATGTTCCGTCCTTTCCACTCTTGCAAAACAGAGAAAAGAATCTATGGAGCAGTTCTCCAGGGGAGGAAGGGATGACCTCGTGGAATCAGAAAAGGCAGAACTCTCAGTTCTGCAAAAGTATCTTCCGGAACAGATACCCGAAAAAGAACTGTTACAACTAATTGGTGACACCATCCGGGAAACCGGTGCCACCGGGACGAAAGACATAGGAAAGGTAATGAAGTCCGTTATGCCAAAGGTGAGGGGCCGGGCAGATGGAAAAGTCGTAAACCGGGAAGTATCCCGCCTTTTGGCCGGATGATAGTATTGCATCAGGCAAACTTTTTTCGTTTAAATCAATATGACAGACTCGTAAAAAGTCCTGAATTGTCACCCTGAGCCATGCCCTGAACCTGCCGAAGGGCTGCCGAAGGGTGATATAACTATCTGATTTTCTGTTTCTTCGGCAAGCTCAGTGGTTTTAATTACAAGGAATCTCTTAAAATGGTCCGTGAGGGTCTGTGGCAGAGAAAGAAAAGACTTTTCGGCCACGGAGTGACACAGCTGAAGAAAAGGCTTAAAGACATATTTGGCCACAGACGGACACGGACTAAAGAAAGGCTGAAGGCTCAGGACTGAAGAGAAAAATAAATGGAGATTCATGGTTTTAAAATAAAAAAGAAAAAAAATCTTTTAAAAGAGTCTGTGAAAGTCTGTGGCAAAAAGTTTTTTTGTAGGTGTGGTTATTTACCCACAGAAATACCGGAGGAACCACATTGATAAGCAGGCTAAAAAGAAGTTTCAGCAAATGAAAAGTAAAAAATCAGCAATTTTCGTGGACTAATTAATGGTCGACAACAGCGCTATCGAGGAAATCAAATCAAGACTCGACATTGTAGATGTTATATCAGATTATGCTGATCTTAAAAAGGCCGGGACCAACTTCAAGGCCTTGTGCCCCTTCCACTCTGAAAAGACGCCTTCATTCGTGGTAAGCCCTGAGAAACAGATATTCCATTGTTTTGGATGCGGAACGGGCGGAGACATCTTTGGGTTTATCATGCGTTATGAAAATATACCCTTTCCGGAAGCACTCCAAACGCTTGCAAAGAAAGCGGGAATAGAAATCAAATCTTCATATTCAGGAAAACAGGGCATTGAAACAAATATACTGTATAAAATACATGAAGACTCTGTAGTTTTTTTTGCTTTGCATCTGAATAAATCACGAAAAGCAACGGATTATTTCAAAAAGAGAGGCCTCAATGCCGAAATCATAAAGGAATTCAGGCTGGGGTATGCTCCTTCTGCATCCGGTGCCCTTTATGAGTTCTTAAAAGAAAAGGGATATGAAGAATCCGTTATTGAAAAGACCGGTCTCGTTAAATTCCCGGATAAGGGCAAACCATATGATATGTTCAGGGACAGGATTATTTTTCCAATTGCAGGGGTCTCCGGAAAAGTAGCAGCCTTCGGCGCGCGAATCCTCGAAGCAAAGTCAAATCCGAATATACCCAAATACATAAACTCTTCCGAAACCCCGATATTTAAAAAAGGCAATATGCTTTACGGGCTGGACGTGGCAAACAGGAATATAAAGGATAAGGGTTATGCCATCATAACTGAAGGTTATATGGATGTTATCGTCTGCCACCAGTATGGCTTCCGAAATGCCGTTGCTCCCCTTGGGACAGCCCTGACAGAGGGACATCTGAAAAGGTTAAGGGCATACGCCAAAAAACTCCTGCTCGTATTTGACGGTGATGAGGCAGGCCTTATGGCGGCAAAAAGGTCACTGCCCATGATATATGAAAACGGCCTGAGGGCAAAAGTGTTACTCCTGCCTTCAAAATACGATCCGGACAGTTTTCTGAAGGAAATGGGGGACCGGGAATTCCAGAAGCTGTTTCCTCAATCCAGGGGTCTTGTAAAGTTCTACCTCGATCTTGAAGGAGACAGAACCGAAATTATTGGTGAACTTACCAGGATTGTATCGCGAGTCCCCGACAGAATACTTCAGGGAGAACTGGTAAAAGAAATATCGAAAGAGACTTTAATCCTCGATGTGAACATTAAAGAAGAAATTCAAAACCTTCAGAAAGGGAAAAAGGGATTAAGAAGGCAACAGGGACAATCCAAAGCTCGCCTGCCTGAGGAAGTACTTTTGAGCATTGCTTTTACAAATCCCGAATACGCAAAAGAAATTATCAAAAGAATTAATATAGAAGATATTGAAAAAATTATATTAAAAGATATATTGTTAAAGGTGATGGAAATGGGGAATATACCATCATCGGACAGTTTGAGTTCAGTGTTTTCCGAGAGCGAAACTTCATACATTACTTCTCTAATGATGAAAGCCGATTACGACAAAGACAATGTAAAGGAAAACATCGATGCCTCGTTTGCCAGGATACACAAAAACAAACTTAACGGAAAGATCAAAGAAATAGATCAACGTATAAAGAAAGCGGATTCAGCAAAAGACTATGCCGCAGTAACCTCTCTTCAGAAAGAAAAAATGCGACTGAAGCAGGAAGCCATGGAATAATGGAATATTACGATTTTTTCGATACCAAGCCTCTAATACACGAAGAAAATCCGGACACAGACCCCGATGCAGAGTCTGCGGCAGAAATCCACCGCGAAGATATAGAATGTGATCCTGTCAGAATATATCTGAGGGAAATGGGCGGCGTGCCCCTGCTTACAAAAGAAGGCGAAAGAGAAATTGCCATAAGAATAGAAAACGCAAGAATCAATATTACAAGAATAATATTTTCAATACCATTTACACTGAAAAAGATTATCGAACTTGGAAGGCTGGTGCAGAAGGGGCAGGCGCCACTTGAAGACATCATCCAGATTGATGAGTTTGAAATCGAGAATAATATTATAAGGAAAAAGGAGGAATTTTACTCCATCTCCCTTGAAATAAAAAATCTTCTCGATAAAAGAAGGTCTTATCTTAAATCACTCAATTCAGATGGAAAAATGTCTGATTCGAAATTGGCTCATTCACTTGAGCACAACAGAAAAAGGATATTTAACTGTATTGAGAAGCTTCACCTCAAAGAAGATGTAACACTGGCATTTGCAGATGAACTTCAAAAAACTTCCGCCAATATACGATCACTCAAGCGCAAATATAATTATGTGAAGAAAAAACTCTCTGATGCAGGAATTGATATTGACTCGATCAATGGAGGCAATATTCCCTCAAATCCGGCAGGGAATATCATGAATTCCTTTCAAAAGTACATCGAACTGAACAGTATGATAAAGTCCAGCCAGAGGAGAATGGGCATGAGGATCGAGGACATAAGGGAAGCGGAACTTTCCCTGAGAAAAGCAAACAGGGAGTGGGAGTTGGCAAAAAGCACCCTCATTGAGGCAAATCTGAGGCTCGTCATAAGTATCGCCAAGAGATATATAGGCAAAGGGATGAGCTTCCCCGACCTGATACAGGAGGGGAATATCGGCCTCATGCGGGCCGTCGACAAATTTGAATATCGCAGGGGTTACAAATTCAGCACTTACGCAACATGGTGGATAAGACAGGCTATAACCCGTTCCATAGCTGATCAGTCCCGTACCATAAGGATACCCGTTCACATGGTGGAGACCATCAATAAGATTACCAGGGGGATGAGAGAGATTGTTCAGGAGACAGGCAGGGAACCTACTAACGATGAAATTGCAAAAAGGGTCAACCTGCCGGCAGAAAAAATAAAATCCATTCTCAGGATTACCAAAGAGCCGATTTCACTTGAAACACCTATCGGTGATGAAGGTGAAGACAACTGTCTGAGAGATTTTATCGAAGATAAGACGTCCGATTCTCCACTGGAGTCGGCCATCAAGGAAAATCTTAAAGAGCATATTGAAAAAATACTCTCCTCACTTTCGCCGAAAGAGGAGCAGGTTATAAGAAAAAGATTCGGTATTGGTGAAAAAAGGCCTCTCACTCTGGAAGAAGTGGGACAGGCATTTAATGTCACCCGGGAGCGCATTAGACAGATTGAAGTTAAGGCGCTCAGAAAGCTGAAACACCCATCGAGAAACAGGTGGCTCAAGGAATTCCTGGATAAAACTTGACCTCCAGGGGAAAACAAGTTTATATTATCCGATACTATAAATCTCCTGATTCAGGGCCCATAGCTCAGTTGGAAGAGCTACCGGCTCATAACCGGTTGGTCCCAGGTTCGAGTCCTGGTGGGCCCACCAACCCAGAACGGAGGAATAATGAACCTTGAATTAGAGCCGTTGATAGCGCTGCAGAGTCTTGACAAACAAATACTCGCACTTCAGGAAACATTAAAAAATATCCCTTCAAAGATCAGATCAGTTGAAAAACCCCTGCTTGATGCAAGGTTAAAACACGACTCACAAAAAAAAATTCATGAATCCCTCCTGAAAAAGAAAAAAGAAACAGAATTCCTGCTGGATGAAATAAACGACAAAATAAAAAAAGAAAAGGAAAGATCTTCCCAGATCAAGACAAACAGGGAATACCAGGCCCATTTAAAGGGTATTGAAAACCTGGACAGTGAAAGATTAAAAATAGAAGACGAACTTCTTGTTTTAATGGAGCAATCGGATGAAATAATTAAAGAACTGAAGAAAGCCGAAAATGCGATAAAAGAAGAGGAAAAGGCAATAGAAGAGTTCAGGAAAACACTCGGGGACGAGGCCGGCGTTGCAGAAAAGGAGCTTGATTCCCTTAAATTTAAGAGAACAGCTATTGCAGAAAAGATCGGTAAAGAGGTTTATGATCTTTACATGAAACAGCTTGAAAGCGGGCAGGGGTTAGCAGTAGTTGAAGTTAAAGATGAGATATGCCAGGGTTGTTACATGAACATACCGCCACAACTCTATGTTGAGGTAAGGAAAGGCGATAACCTGTATAACTGTCCCCAGTGCAGGAGATTCCTCTACTTTTTACCGGAACAGGAAAAGGAAAAGGCATGAAAAAGGCTGTGATCTTCTCAGACGGCGCTTCAAGCGGAAATCCCGGACCCTCCGGAATCGGCGCTGTAATAAAAACTGCTGATAGTTCATACGAAATCTCGGAAAACATAGGCACCGCAACCAATAACATGGCAGAATACAGGGCATTGATTGCAGCTCTCAAAAAGGCTTCAGACCTTGGTATAGACGAAATCACGATTCATCTCGATTCGGAACTGCTTGTCAGGCAGATAAATGGACAGTACAAAGTTAAAAGCAAAGGACTGATCCCTCTGTTCATGGAAGTTATGAAGCTTCTTAAACGCTTCAGATGTTATAATATATATCATGTGCCGCGTGAAGAAAATAAGAAAGCAGACATGCTCGCAAAAAATGCCTCTTTACAAAAAGCAACGTAATCTGGAATAGAGCAGGCAAAGTGGTCGCTTTCTGCGGGGGCAGTCCTTGACGGCTGGCCCCAATGGAAGAGGAAAGTCCGAGCTCCAGAGGGCAGGACGCTCCGTAACCCGGAGCGGGGGTAACCCCAGGGAAAGTGCCACAGAAAACAGACCGCCATGGTTTTGGGACATGGCAAGGGTGAAAAGGTGAGGTAAGAGCTCACCGCTTCCGATGGCGACATCGGGAGGCACGGTAAACCCCGTCCGGAGCAAGGTTGAATAGGTCCCGCTCCTTGAGTTGCCCGTTCAATATGCGGGACGGGTACAACCGCACAATACAGATAGCAATATCTGTATTAAGATGAATGACCACATTTAACAGAACTCGGCTTATTGCCTGCTCTAATACCGGATAACTCTTCATACACCTGACACTCATTTGACAATTATAAGATAAATTTATTAATCTATATAATTAAGAAATATTTATAACAAAGAAAAAATGGAAGATCATAAACTGAAAGTATTTTGCACAGTCGCCGAAACAAGGAGTTTCTCGAAGGCATCAGAAATCATTCACCTTACACAACCCGCTGTCAGTCTTCAAATACAGGCGCTTGAAGAACTCTATGAGACAAAACTTTTTGACCGATCGAGCAGCAATGTAACCCTCACCAAGGCAGGTGAGGTACTTTATAAATATGCGAAAAATATCCTTTCTCTTTACGCGGATGCTGAAAAGCAGATAGGAGAGCTTACCGGACTTGTAAAGGGCAGTATAAGTATTGGCGCCAGCACCACAATCGGCAATCATTTACTACCGACTATAATATCTGATTTCAAAAAAACCAGGCCCAAAATAAAGCTTCATATGAGGGTAGGCAATACAAAAAGGATCATTGATTTGTTAAACTCGGGCAATATCGATTTCGGCCTTGTCGAGGGAGATATTTCCGGACAGAAAATACTAAGCGAACCTCTGATAAAAGATGAACTTGTTGTCATAGTGCCTTCTTATCATCCATGGGCAAAGAGAAAGAATGTTTCTATCCTCGAATTGCTCAAGGAACCTTTTATCTTCAGGGAAGAAGGGTCCGGGACAAGGCAGATAATCGAAAAGTATCTTGATGCGCACGGCATATCGGTCCAGAATATGAAGATAACAACGGTAATCGGAAGCACTGTGGCAATCAAACACACAGTAGAAAACGGCATGGGCATCTCCATCGTCTCCAGGTGGTCGGCCATAAAAGAGGGCAAGTACGGCACACTAAAACTGCTGAGCATCAGGGAAGAAAAGATGATGAGAGACTTCACCCTCATTTTCAGTAAAAGTTCCGTTCCAACTCATGCCGTCGATGAGTTTCTTTCTTATACGAGATCTTATCCGAGTGATAAGCTGTTAGAGGACTTATAAATAATTATTTATCATTTGCCATTTGCCATTTGTCAGCGAGTTAATCCCCGCAGAACCACCTGAAGTCTGTCTCTGTAAATTCACCATCCTGACTTATTATCTCTTTAAGAAATGCTTCCTCAATCATGCCGCTTTCTATCATTTTTATAATATTCATTGCCCTCTCATAGTGATTCAGGAAACGGTTTTTCACATAGTCGGCCGAAACATTCGTGTTCAACATAAATCCCCAGTCACTGGTCTGAAGCATAAGGATTTCTCTTGCAGCCACATTCATCGCCTCTGCGACCTTTCTATTTCTCACGTTCATGTGTTTTTCCGCAAGCTTTATAAACATACCGGTAGCATTATGGATATACCTGATTATCCAGTCGTTTCTGGGATTAATCCATGTTTGACTGTACCCGCCATAACCCCAGCTCGAACTTTCAGGGATGACCTGTTCAAACTTATCCCGTGAATCAACAAAATGGTTGCATTTCCCCATTGTGAACTGATTATTCCCGGAAATACCTGCCAGTACCCTTTCAAGCCAACCGCACCCTTCATACCACCAGTGACCAAATAGTTCCGCATCAAACGCAGCTGTAACAACGGGAGCGACTCCCAGAACCTGCCTGGCCCTTACCATAATTTCCCTGACCTCTTTTATAAAGTGCATCGCATGGACGTTTAGCTTAAGAGCCGCTTTACGGGGTTCGTATATTTCTTTTTTTTCTTTACCGGTTATCTTCCTGTACCTGATGCCGGAGGGAACTCTGAAGCCATCGGGATTAATGAATCTTTTCACCTCTTCATCTGAGAGTTCGGACACAGCATCCTCATAAAAATCCCTGTATTCCGCATCAGCGGGATAACCGCTTTCAGCGGACCATACAAGACGTGAAACCTCGGAATCCCTGCCAAACAGCATAACCCCTGAAGACCCGACAACGGGTCTGTAAATACCCGCATGAGGAAACGGTCTGGAAAAAATAAGCCCGTGAGACTCAACTGCAGTATAAGAAACGCCGGATATATCGAGGGCCCGCTCGACTTCAGGTGAATAACCGCATTCCGGCAGCCAGAAACCATCGGGCCGTATTCCCGTAATTCCGGAAAAGATATTAATTCCTCCGGTTATCTGTGCATGAAGAGCCTGAGGATAATCATCGAGAAGCGGCAGAAACGCATGAGTTGCAGCCGAGGTAATCAATGTCACCCTGCCCTCATCACGCAATTGCTTTAAAGGAGAAATCAAATCCCTCCTGTACTTGTCCGTGTACAGCCCCAAAAGCTCTTTGGATTTTTTGACATATCGCTTACTGAGACGGAGAATCCCGGGCCGTTGCCTGTTCCTGAAACATTCGTACCCGGCAAATTCTATGAGATTATTAAGATACAATTCACATCCGTTTTTAAGCTCATCATCATTTAACATCACGCAGAGCGTCGGGCTCAATGAAACGGTAATGTGATATTCCGTACCCTTTTCATGTAATTTATACAGCGTATCGATCAGGGGCAAATAGCTGTCCGCAACCGCCTCGAAGAACCACCTCTGTTCAATATGGTTGGGGTTGCGGGGATGTTTTATGTACGGCAAGTGTGCATGCAGGACAAGGATCAGATTACCGGAAGAAGCCATTATAGACAATATGCTAAACGATCCTGAGCAATACCTTTTCGATAAAATAGGCAAGGATTATGCAGGCTGGAAGTGTAAAGACCCAGGCGAGTACTATTTTCCCGGCAATACCCCACTTCACTGCAGACAACCGTCTCGTTGCCCCGACACCCATAATGCAGGTAGAAATAACATGTGTGGTACTTACGGGAAGGCCGAGCATACTCGCACCTAAAATAACCGACGTCGCCGATGCCTCTGCAGCAAATCCGTGAACCGGTTCAAGCTTGAGCATATTCACTCCGAGTGTTTTTATCACTCTCCAGCCGCCGAAAGCGGTACCGAGGCCCATTGAAAAAGCACAGATGAGAATTACCCATACAGGCACCTCAATGGAGGGGATCATACCCTTGCTGAACAGGGCAAGCGTAATGATACCCATCACCTTTTGCGCATCATTTGAACCATGACTGAACGCCATGAAACTTGATGACAGTATCTGAAGTCTCCCAAAATTCCTGTTAACGGCCCCGGGGGGAAACTTACCGAAAAGTTTCAGGATCAATTTCATAAAATAATAACCTACAAAAATCCCCAGTATGGGAGAAGCAAGAAGTGCAGTAAATATTTTTTTCAGCCCGGCTATGTTGAGAATCCCAAAACCGCCAAATGCCATGGCAGCCCCTATGAGACTGCCGATCAGGGCGTGTGAAGCGCTTACGGGGAGCCCCAAACGTGTCATTGCGGCATTCCAGAGAAACCCTGCTATAAGCGCTGAAACAATTACAATATCCCTTACTGCATTCGGATCGACAATCCCTTTACCTATGGTCTTTGCAACAGCTGTAAACATAAGGGCGCCCAGCACATTCATGCTTCCGGCAAGGAGAACCGCCTTCACCGGAGTCAGTACCCGGGTGGAAACAACCGTTGCAATCGCATTTGCAGAATCATTCCAGCCATTGCTTATCTCAAAAAAAATGGCCAGGATTATGATGAGGATTATTATATCAGGCATTCTTCAGGACAATGCCCTCGAGAATATTGGCAACATCTTCACATATGTCAGTTGCATCTTCAAGGTGTTCCAATATCTCTTTCCATTTAATAATAAAGATGGGGTCTTTCTCGTTCTCGAACATCCTGCCTATGGCATCCCTGAATATCCGGTCAGCTTCATTCTCAAGCCTGTTTATCTCTATGCACAGATCCTGCACATAGGAATATTTCTTTGCCTTCAGTTCCCTGATAGCCCTGTAAATAGCCTCTGTATTGGCTTTGAGCGACTTTGAAAGCTCCACCAGACCGTCTACCTTTCTATCCACCTTAAACAGTACGAAACGGTCGGCTGCAGCCCAAATGAGGTCGAGGACATCATCAATCCTTGAAGCCAGGGCATGTATATCCTCCCTGTCGATAGGCGTAAGAAAGGTTTTGTTTAATCTGCGTATTGTTTCATGAGTCAGCAGGTCCCCTTCCTGTTCGAGTTCATATATGGACTTTGCCCTGCTCTCTATGTCATCGAAATTCTCGGCAAGTTCAACAAATCGGCTGGATGCATTTATAAGGTTCCGGGAAGCCTTTTCGAATATCTCAAAAAAGTCTATTTCTTTCGGGAAAAGTCTCATAATCCTTGGTCGATAATTAATAAGAAGAATACTGGAATATTACGGCAAAAGTCAAATTGAAGATTCCATGCAGCAAGCTGCAGGGAACCCATAAAATCTTCCCCTCCCTTGGAGGCTGTGTCACAATTGTCATCCCTGAAATAAATTCAGGGCAGGCTCTGAACTTGTTTCAGGATCTATAAAAAACGTAGCATATTGAAAATACGAGATTCTGAAATGAATTCAGAATGACATCATATGCGTTTTCGGAATTATGACACAGTCTCGAGGGGAGGGGATTAAGGGGAGGAGAGAGGAGGGGTTATTCTGAGGGCAACGCCTTTTTCAGTCATTCTGAGGAGCAGAAGACAACGAAGAATCTCAAAGGCGGGATTATTCCGTTCAGTGTAATAATTCAGGACTTTTTGCGACGCCATCAAATTGAATCTGATAATATATATAATAATGAAAGTCTTTATTAATGATAAACTTATCCCATCTTCAAAAGCTTCTGTCTCTGTATTTGACCGCGGCATTCTGTACGGTGACGGGGTCTTCGAAACGATGCGTTCTTATGATGGGATGGTATTCAGGCTCTCTGCACATTTAAAGAGGCTAAAAAGGTCCTCGTCCCTGATCAGTCTTAAAATTCCCTGCGGTACCAGAAGACTTCAGGAGATTATATACGGGACCCTTGAAGTAAACAGACTGCGCGATGCATATATCAGGGTCTCTGTTACAAGAGGTGAAGGCCCGCCGGGTATTGATCCCTCATTATGTTCCTCACCAAATCTTATTGTAATCACCAGACAGCTGACGCCAATACCTGATTCGAAATACGGGAAGGGAATCCGTATTATCATTTCCGGTGTCAGGAAAAATCTTAAAGAAGCCGTTGATCCCCGTATAAAATCACTCAACTTCCTGAATAATATTCTGGCAAAGGTTGAGGCCGTTAAGGCTCACGCATTTGAAGCCGTGATGCTGAATGACAGGGGATATGTAACAGAAGGAACGGTTTCCAATATATTCATGGTGAAAAAAGGAATCCTTATTACTCCTTCGGTCGATTCAGGAATTCTTGACGGCATAACAAGGCAGACCGTCATCGGCATTGCAGCAGGGAAAAGGATAAGAACAATTGAGAAAAACATAACACCTGAAGAGTTGCTTCAGGCGGATGAAGTTTTTTTGACAAACACCATCCTCGAAATTATGCCTGTAAGACAGGCAAACCGCTCAAAATTCAACAGCAGGGAAATTACCGGAATCCTCATGGACACATTCCATAAGGCAGTACACAGAGAAATCAGAAAATTCAAAAAGACCGGCAGCGCTTAAACAGAGAATAAATACCATCCGGGTGTCATTGACTGAACATCGTCAGCGCGGAACTTTTTTTATCATGGCTATACTGACGATCAAAAAAATCATGGGCACCAGACCTGCAGCAATCGGAGGTGGGACTACACCGGAATATCCCAGAGACAGCATGAAAGTATATATAAACCAGTAAAGCAGGCTTGTTATCACTCCCACAGCCACACTCAGCATGCCGGAACGCAGACCTCGCATAAGTGCAATAATAAATCCGGTAAGAACCATAAAGAAACAGGTAAAAGGATATATAAACCTCGAAAGGATATCAACATCAAGTTTGCTGCTTCTATACCCCGCCGCATCAAGCCTGTTCCTGTAATTATACAGTTCAATTATGCCCATTTCATCAGGTTTTGAGACCCCTCCGGAAAAGACCTCCGGCTCGCTGATCCCTCCGACATCGGTCCGGCTCATATCGACTACCCTCCTGTTTACAAAATCGTACCACCTTACATCTTTAAGCACCCATTTCCCTTTATTCCATTCCGCCTCTTTTGCAGAGATAATATATTGAGGCCGGTTATCGATGATCTTGAAGACCAGTACCTTTTTCAGCATATTTCTGTCCGGGATAAACATATCCGCATGCAGGATAAGGCCATTTTTCCCCCTGATCCAGATATTACCCTGTTGAAGTCTGATCCTCGTCTTATCCTCCCTGATCCTGTAAACCAGATCATTTGCATCTTTATTGAAGGCCGGCACGACATATTCACCAAGAGCCATATTAACCATGCTTAAAATGACCCCCGTTACCAAAAAAGGTACGAGCAGATTCCTGATATCACCGCCGGCAGCCTTAAATGCGATTATTTCCCCCCTCCTGGAGGCAACGGCAAAGGTCAAAATCGTACAGATAAGCGCCGACATCGGCAGCATATACATGAAATACATGGGCATATTCAAAAGGGAATAGGCGGCAAGCCTCAACAGCCCCGGATGGTGCGGCATTAATTCATTGAGTTTATCTATAAGCTGGATTGCAGAAAAAAACAGAGACAACCCTGTCGTAATCACCAGGAAATACCATATAAACTGTTTTAGAAAATATTTCTGTAATCTAATCATATATCTTTATAAGGGCAGGGGTTGGGGGTCAGGGATTAGGGATTAGTAAAAAACCAATCCCCAATCCCCAATCCCTGCCGTTTCTATCTTTTCGACTCTCTCCAATACAGCAAGACAGAAAATAACCCGATAATCATCACCGGGGCCCATGCAAACATGTGATAAAGCTTTCCCGTCCTGACAAGATTTTCAAAATAGACGAGCATCGCATAGTAAACACCGCATACGGCTATCCCGAATACAAAACCGGACAACCTGCCTCTCTTGCCGGATAACATCGAAAGCGGAGGACCCAGAAAGATCAGGAAGATATTGATAAACGGCAGTGTAAACCTCCTGTGAAACTCAACCATGACCTCCCTCCGTCTTTTACCCCTGAGTTTCTCTGCATACTGAAGAAGTTGAAGCGGCGTCTTTTCCTTCAATCTCTCGGTAAGCATATTCAACCCCAGCGTAATCCTGAAAACATAGCGGCGAAAAGTCAGTTCAGTAAAGGTGTTTCCGTTAATAATATCAAGGCTCCCATTTCTTATGTCGAAGACAGGATCCCCCGCCCTGTTAAAAACTATCCTGCCGCTCTTCGATGTTATAACCTTTGGCCTGTCTTTGTCCCTTTCATCGTACACGAATATATCCCGCATTTCGTGAGGTGACGGCTTGCTGCCGATCATGAGCGTTATTCCCTTGAACTCGTTATGGAACACACCTGCATCCAGTGCCAGGGGCGCTCTCATCCTTACTGTCTCATTGACAAGCAATCTCAACTTTCTGGCGCTCAAAGGCGAAACATAGACCGTCATCATCAGAGTAAGGAGAAATACCACAAGTCCTGAAACGAAGGCCGGATATGATATCTGCCACATCGATATTCCGGCGGACTTCATCACCACAATCTCGGAATCCATATTCATCCTTCCGTATGTGATAAGGACGGCAATCAGAAAAGACATAGGGAGAGTAAGGATCAGCAGTTGCGGCTGGATCAGTATGACCACCCTCAATATATCAGCAAATGATACCCCCACACCCGACATGAACCTGGTCAGCCTGATTATTTTTTCCATCATGAGCACAAAATCGAGACACACTGCTATCACAGGGAATACCGTAATAATATCCATGATGATTGTTTTATGCAGGATCTTTATCATTTGTCATTTACCGGGGGTTAGGGTTTGGTATTCTCACTAACCCCAATACCTAAGCCATCTCCCATCTGCCGTTTGCCATTCTCAAATCCCCCCTGCCCCCCTGAGGCTGTGTCATAATTGTCATCCTGAACTTGTTTCAGGATCTATATAAAACGTAACATATTGAAAACACGAGATTCTGAAATAAATTCAGAATGACATCATATACGTTTTTAGGATTGTGACACAGCCTCCCTTTCTAAAGGGGGATAACAAAAAGTTATTGTCTAAATTTCCCCTCTTTGGTAAAGAGGGGTGGGGAGATTCTTTAAATTACAATTGATCCCCCTGCCATTCGCCATTTAAGTTGAACCTATTATACAGGATTATTTCACGCGGGAGCAGGTTTGTAACCTGAACCTCACTTTTTTTCTATTGAAACCGCTCTTTATTTATTCAGCCGGGCCGGAAGAAAAATATCAGGAGCCCCGATTTATCGGGGCTTTCGCAGAAGTTTTCACGTATGGGTTAATGAAGGATATCCCACCTTTCTCCTCCCCTTATTTGGAGTCTGTGTATAAACTGCTGTTTTTTATTTGCGTCATGCCCCGAAAGCGTTCGGGATATCCGCAATTTATTGAAAAGACCGGATTCCCTGATCCCCGAAAATGTCGGGACAGGCAAGTCGGGGAATGACAGATAGAGAAACCGACTTTATACACAGGCTCTATTAAAGGGGATAACCCCTCCCAACCTCCCCCTGGTAAGGGGAGGAGAAAGGTGGGGTCAATTAGAGATTCTCCGGTTGCTCCGCTCCCTTGCGCAGGTTCAAGTTTGTCAGACTGTTGAAAAACTTGAACCTCACTTTTCTTCTATTGAAACCGCCCTTTATTTATTCAGGCGGGCCGGAAGAAAAATACCGGGAGTCCCGATAAATCGAGTCTTTCGCAGAAAACTATATTTTATGGTTTATTCAGCGCTTTATCGTGAGGTCCGATGCGTCGCAGAAGATAATAGTCTTTATGTATCTCGAAGGTAAGCCTGTAAAACATATCAATACTTGCTTCCCAGCGGTTTTTATGTCCCTTCATCTTCTTTACTCTGAGCGAAGGATGCCTGATATCAACCAGAAACAGTCTTATCTTCTTTTCAAAATTATTTTGAACTGTTCGGGGAAGCTGCTGGTAATCCTTCCTGAACGCATCGGTTCGAAGGATTCTCATTTATTCAGGTCTGAAAGGAATTCTTCTATAGAATCAAATGATTTAATTCTACCCGCTGCAATTTCTTTATCAGCTTCAGATTCAGCCTGTACCCAATCAAAATCTCTAAAATGCAGGGGCAATGTTAAGGCATATTTAATTAATTCAGCAATTGCAGCCTCAGTGCTTCTGTTGGTAGATTTTTTGTAGCTCTCTATCTCTTTCAGAATTTCATCGGATAGACTGATTGTTAATTCACGGCTTGCCATTACCGGCCTCCTTTTATTTTAAAATAACATAATCCCGGTCTATGAGTCAAAAGGATTACATTTCCCAAAATTGTCGATAGGATTTACCGCACCTGACCTTGAGACCCTCTTTGTGCGGGTTCAAATTTGTAATTTGAACCTCTCTTTTCTTCTATTGAAACCGCCCTTTATTTATCCAGGCAGACTGGGAAGAAAAATACCGGGAGTCCCGATTTATCGGGGCTTTCGCAGAAGTTTTCACGTATGGGTTAATGAAGGATATCCCGCCTTTCGCTGTCATTATGCAATATCCCTGTTGCAAAAAAGCCACACAGTTATTTGTTATGCAGGTTATAAAAGTCCTCTAAATTCAGATGTTGTATCAATATTACTCGTTGGCATATATCTTGCTTACCATAATAATAAAAAAATATTTTCAAACTTTATATTAAAATACTTGACAAAATCGACTGATAATGATATAAATTCTTTAATTGTATTATGATGTTACGATAATAATATAGCAGAACAGAGAACATTCTCAGCAATATCAGGTGGGGAAACTTGTAATGAGGGAGGTGATAGAGAGCTTCAAACCTGTCCCGATGTCTTTGTCGGGAGAGGTGCCAGGCAGGCTTCAAAGAAGATGAAAGAAAATCGATGAAGTAAATAAGCCGCCCTTGGCGGTAAAAGATTAACTAACCTAAAGAGAAGGAGGGTTAGGAATTGAAAAAATCAATAGCAATTATCGCAGCAATGTTGTTTGTTTTCGGCTTTACCGCCTCGGCGTTCGCCGCCATGGCAGACATCCCTGCCGATACCTCGGCAGCAGTCGCCAAAGGCAATACACAGGTCACCGTTAGCGGTTCACTCAGGTTCAGGGGCAATCTCCAGAACAACACAAAAGACTTCAACAGTGATAAGCCTGATGCAAAGGGGTTGTATGACACCAGGATAAGGCTGGCTGTCGACGCAAAGGTAGCACCCAATGCAGAGGGATACATCCAGCTCGAAAGCGGCACTGCCAACAACAAAGATGTATACCCTTGGGGTGGTGTGAATTATAAACCAGGTGGTATCACGTGGATCCGTCAGGCATGGATCAATTACAAGCCTGCGGATATGCTTGGCGTAAAGGTCGGCCACATGCCCCTTGCGCTCGGAAATAAGATATTCTTCAACAACACCAAGTTCGGTGACGACGCAATCGTAGTATACGCAGCGCCCAACAAGAACACCAAGATCGCTGCTCTTACCATCAAGTTTGATGATGCCAAGAAATCGGATGCCCAGGACATGGACGCGTATGTCGTTCTCGGCACATACAAGGGCGGTGCATTTAATGTCAGCGGTGACGTAACATACATAGCTGCCAACGCAGGCCAGTTGTATGGTATGGGTGGCAGTGATAACCTCATGAATATCGGCGTACGGGGAAGCGGCAATGTAGGTCCTGTTACCTTACGGGGCGATATTGAGTACCAGACCGGAAAATTCGCCAAGGATGTTGTTATTGGTGGTGTTAATTATGAGAGGAAGGTAGGCGCTTATGCCGTTGTAGTAGGCGCTGACGCAAAGCTCGGCATGGCTACACTCACTGTCGATGGCGGCAGGGGAACCGGCACGAAGACAACGGCCCTGGCCACAGACAAGTACAAGACTTTCAGCACGGCACTCGGCGCACAGTACAATGCACCTTTATATACCTTCGTCTATGATCTCACAGTAATGGGCGCAACTGGCGACAAGAACATGGGTATCGCCAACACAACCTTCGTAAGGCTCGCCGCAAAGGCAAAGCCGATGAAATCGCTCGCAGTCAAGTTACAGCTCGTTTACCTGAGGGCAACAGAGAAGATGAAGAATCTCAGAGGCGGTACCGATAGTAGCAAGCTTGGTACCGAGTTCGATGCAAAGGTTACTTACAAGCTTGCCAAGAACCTCAAGTACTATGTTGAGGGTGGTTGCCTTATGGTCGGCGCTGCATACGAGGATGCAGCAGGTAATGCAGATAACCCCTGGAGAGTCAGGCACGGAATAATACTCAGCTTCTAAAACCTTTAAAACTGAGTACTCATACTCTAAGGCGGGCCATAAGGCCCGCCTTTTTTGTTGTAATTGTTATACTCATTGTTTGCGGGAGTCCCGATTCATCGGGGCTCCCGGCATTTTCCTTCCGGCCCGGCTGAATAAATAATGGGCGATTTCAACAGAAAAAAGTAAGGTTCAGGTTACAAACCTGAACCCGCATGAGGCAGGCCACGATTCATGGGAGCTGCCTGTTTTTATTTGCAAACAAGTTTATCTTTATGTTAATCTTTTTTAAGAAAGGAGAGATAATGAAATACCCCGTTGTTATACACAAAAGCGAGTACGGCTATGATGTCAGTTGCCCTGTTCTGCCGGGTTGCCATAGCCAGGGTGATACACTCGCTGAAGCTCTTGAGAATATAAAAGACGCTATCGCTACCTATCTTCAAATGGTTTCAGAGGAAATAAAAGATAAGGAAATTTATGAGGTCGAGGTCGAGGCTGCGGCATAGTGCTTTTTACAGACTTGTCTTCCGATAGATTAGTCAAGACACTTGAAAAGGCCGGCTTCCGAATACTAAACACATTGGCATGTCCGACGGCACTCACAGAGTTACAATCCCCCGCCATAAAAGACTTAACCCCTACACTGTAAAAAGCATCATTAAGGACACCGGCCTGACAGATGAGAAATTTGGTTCTTTCTCATTTCAAATGGGTAAACTGTCACCCTGAGAGTAAATTACTGTCACCCTGAGCCCTTCGGCTACTGTTATTCCAGGCCTGTCGCTTTTTTTGTCACCCTGTGAGTAAAAACTGTCACCCTGAGC
>BDTO01000045.1 GCA_002897855.1 bacterium BMS3Bbin05 | reverse complement strand
GTACCCAATACCTTCTTTAACTCCTCCATCGTAGCGATTTTATATTGTTGAAGATGTCTTTTTACCTTTGTTGCTGAGTAAGTTTCTACTTTCATAATGTTACAATTCTACCTCCTTTGCGTTAATAGGTAGAATTGTAACACGATACGGCTGTTTTGTCTACTTCAAAAATACTTCTACTGTTGTTGCCATTAAAGCATCTCCGGCTTTACAGGCTACAAATATGCTACTACTCTTTTGTGACTGTTCTACTTGAGATTGTAAAGTTATTTTTTCGCGGACACTTAAGTATAGTTAAAACTGATTTCCACACAAAGAGAACCAGTGGAAGAACAAATGATTCTTATGGCTCGTAACTCAGGATTTCCTTGATTTTATTTTTGAGTTCGTCGAAATCAGAGGATTTCACTACATAATGATCGGCTGCAACCGCTGAAAAGTCACTTTTATATACACTGTAAGCTGAACAGATAATAACGGGCAGGTCATATTCAATTTCACGGATTTTTCTTAATATGTTGAGTCCATCCTCTCCCGGCATTTTTATATCAAGTGTTACAATGTCCGGTTTTTCCTCTTCTATCATCTTTAACGCTGTCTCGCCGTTGTCGGCCATAATGACTTCGTACCCTTCATCCGTGAGTTCTTCGTCTAATAATAGTCTGATATTTTTTTCATCATCAACTACCAGGATTTTCTTTTTCATTTTGGCGTCCTCCCCGATTTATTTTTCCTAAGCCCAGCGATTAACCAGATACGGTTTTAATTTTTCAAAAACAGCGCACTGCTGATTGATAATTTCTTCGGCCTGATGGCAATCCAGGTTCTGCGCTTTTTTCACAAAAGAAGCGGTTACGGCATAGTAAACCGGAACGAGTGATTCGATGATCTCATCAGCGCTCAATCCATTGCTCCGTTTTGTGTAAGCAAATGCAAAATCATACAGTGATTTAACCCAGAGTTCGATTGGCAATTCAAAATGGTCGGTGTCCATTTTTGCCACTTCCATGATCTTATCATAATTTTCAGTCGAAAGCGCTTTTTCCCATACAGGCAGATAGCGCGGCACACTTTCCCGGAATTTATCTATCAGGTTTTCAATATCCACATCAATCGGCTTCGGGGCAAATTCAGATTCAAATCCGAAAATAGCGGTAGGGCGGCTTCCCTTTACCTGAAGCCATTTTTCTTTATATATGTCCATCAAACTGAAAATGGTTCCGACAACCTGCCTGAACATCGGACTCAGGTCTTTGCCGGGATCTTTTTCATCATGGATTTTCGCTCCTAAAAAGGATTGGCATATCCTGAAATTTTCACAGATCGCCACGGTTGTCATCCATATATCGATTCCAAATCTTGCAATATCCGAGCCCCATACTTCTTTGGAAAGAAGGCTCTCGATAAGTTCCGATGAAAATCCGAAATCACCCCCGATCGGCTGCCGTACGCGCCTGCCGTATAATGCCCACGTTAAAGGAAATGCTATCATATTTGTAATGGTTCCATCATATTTGTGGCGGCTGTAATACGGAGCGACAAAACCGAAATTCTTTTTAATGACAGGGGCGATCAACAGTTCTATCCATTCCGGAGAGATGCTTCTCAGGTCTGCATCGAGCATACAACCTGCGCGGGTATTAAGAATTTTCCCGGCCTCGAATATTGCCTTTACAGCCGTGCCTTTCCCTGACGGCCCACGGTATTTTGTGACAATTATTTCTGTTTCGGATGAGGGCCTGGATATAAACGAATTTTCAAAATACCGTTTGTCCCCCAGGAACTCAACAGATTTCCGGCTCTCCTCAACAGACCCTCCTTCAGAAACTATTATCACCCCCTTGTGCTGAGGGAAATATTTTGCAAGGCCAAGCTCCGCAGCCTTGATAACACGGCCTATGGATTTTGCATTGTTGTAACTCGGGATTCCTATGATAATATCGGCGCTGCGTATTTGTTTTAAACGCGTTTCGGTTTTTTCATCGATAGCCGGTTTATTGCCGGACATGTCGCTATTGCTCAAATCATCGACTCCTTTCTGTTAAACGGCTTCATGGCAAGTCCGGTCGCCGCCTCTCCCCCTGCCGGCAGTATGATCCTGAACATCGCCCCTTCTCCTTCTTTACCGGCGACCTCTATGCTCCCGCCGTGAGAGACGATTATCTTATGCACAAGCGCGAGGCCCAATCCCGTGCCTTTCTGTTTCGTCGTGTAGAACGGAAGGAAAATCTTCTGTTTTATGTCTTCCGGGATACCACAGCCTGAGTCCTTAATGCATATCTCCGCTTTCCTGTTTAAAAAACTCAACTCAACCTCTATGTTTCCCCCATCAGGCATTGCATCAACGGCATTGGCAAAGAGATTAGTAAACGCCTGCCTTAAAAGCACGCCGTCGGCCTTTATACATAAGGGAGCGGCGGGATTGAGAGCAACTTTAACGGATTCATTACCGCCGACAGCCGATGCTACGGTCTCTTTTAGTAATTCATTTATAACTACATCCTCCATGTTCAGGAAACTGGGCTTTGCAAAGGCAAGGAGTTCGGATATGATCCTGTCCATGATATTAATCTCCGACTGGATCGCATCTACCGTTGTTTTATTCGATGCTTCCACCTTTTTGCTGAGAAGTTTTGCATAACCGGAGATTACGGACATTGAGTTTCTAAGCTCATGAGAGATGCCCGCCGACATTTCTCCGAGCTGGCTCAGTCTCTGCTTTAAGTCCACCTGTGATTGAAGGGCCTTTATATCCGTCAAATCGGTAAAGATAAAGATAATGCCTATTTTATCACCTGAACTGTTTTTTAATTGTGAAGTGGTTATGCCGACCCAGATGTGCCTCCTGTCATTTGTGGCATACGGATATTCAGCCCTTGATACGGTTTTGTCTTCGCCCAGAAGGGTTGTCAACGGTTCTCTGAAGACCTCATCGAATTTCCTCCCGATCACCTCCTTTGCATCTATTCCCAAAATCATTTCAGCCGCCTGGTTTATGCTTCTTATCCTGGTTGAATTGTCAACGCTTATAACTCCGCTCGGCACACTTTGAAGGATATTTTCATTATATGCCTCCATCCTGACAGCCTTTTCCTCGGCAAAAGCCTTTAATTTCTCAAGCTCCTTTTCTTTCTCCTTGAGCCTTGCAACGAGATCATGAAATGTATCAACAACAAATCCTACTTCCGAGCCTTCCTTGCTCTCTCCTGCTGTTTTGAGTGTTTCCCTCTGTTTTAAAATGTACATCCTGATCAATACAATAAATACTAAAGTAATCAGGAGTGCGCCGCCGCCTAAAACATACTGAATGCTCCTGCCTTCCGGGGTGGAAACAAGCAGGACTCCGAGAAGCAGCCCCAAAAAAACAAGCCAGGATATGATTAAGGACCTGATAAAAAAATTACTCTGCATAGCTCAGTCTATATCAAGCATTGAACAGCAACAAGCAGTCCCGTAGAAAAGGGTTTATTATTATATTTCCTCACCGGGTAATTGCTCAGGCGCAAAGTGGCAAAGGTGCATAGGGTTACAGAAACACAAGAAGAGTTTTTCATTCTTTTTTTCACTTTGTGCTTTTTGCCTGCCTGAACAGTTATGATTATTTTAATACAAAATCTCCGGAAAAGACAGGGACAGGGATATGTAGCGGCAATTCTCGGTGAGAGGGCAAAAACAGGCAAAACAAAAAAACATCAATGGTTTCAGATAAAAAACTTGATTCACACCGGGAAGCTACCGTGATATTTGATATATAATATAACTATACTTTAATTGATTTCACCGATTATAAAAATACAATCCATCTAATCATCACTTATAATCCGTGTAATCCGGGAGGAGCTTCCATGGCCATCAAAGGACTGAGGAGAATTGACGGTACAAAGATTGAGGTCCCTGTGGGATATAAGACAGGTATGCGCACAAACGGCGTAATCTATGTGGACGAGACCCTTGAAAAAGAACTTGAAGCGCATTCAATAGAACAGGTTGCAAATGTAGCGACATTACCGGGCATTGTGGGGTCTTCTCTTGCAATGCCTGATATACATGCTGGATATGGTTTCACAATAGGCGGTGTGGCTGCATTTGATTTGAAAGACGGTATTGTTTCGCCCGGTGGTGTGGGTTATGATATAAACTGCGGTGTCAGACTTTTGAGGACTAATTTAAATAAAGAGGAGATTAGCCCAAGGATAAAGGACATAGTTAATGCCCTTTATAAGGATATCCCCACGGGGGTCGGTTCAAAGGGGAAGTTGCGCCTTGATTCAAAAGAGCTCCGAAAGGTTCTTCTCAGGGGAGCCCGATGGGTTGTCGAGCAGGGTTTTGGAGACTGGGAAGACCTTGAGTATACGGAATCGCAAGGTTGTATTGAAGGAGCGGACCCTGACCTGATAAGTAAAAAGGCTTATGAACGGGGCAGCGCACAGCTCGGCACACTGGGCTCGGGAAATCATTTTACGGAAATCCAGTTTGTAGACGAGATTTATGACGAAAAAGCGGCAAACGGCATGGGGTTGTTCAAGGATCAGGTTGCGGTAATGATTCATACAGGTTCACGCGGATTCGGACATCAGGTATGTACGGACTTCCTTGAAGTAATGCAGCGCTCTGTAAGGAAATATAATATCGAACTGCCTGACAGGGAACTCGCCTGCGCGCCTTTCGACAGCCCTGAGGCAAGAGATTATCTGGCTGCCATGAAGGCAGCCGCCAATTATGCATGGGCAAACAGGCAGATTATCATGCACCGGGTAAAAGAATCTTTTATGAGAGCGCTCGGCGCAGGCCCCGGCGCAATAGGAATGGGCCTTATATACGATGTTGCGCATAACATAGCCAAGGTCGAAGAACATGTTGTTAACAATAAAAGGAGAAAGCTCATTGTCCACCGCAAAGGCGCAACAAGGGCATTTTCTCCGGGACATGCCGATCTGCCGGAGCTTTATAAACACATAGGCCAACCTGTTATAATACCGGGTGATATGGGGAGGGCATCATTTGTGCTTATCGGAACTGAAAAAGGGATGGCAGAATCCTTCGGCTCTACATGTCACGGAGCGGGCAGGGTGATGTCAAGACACCAGGCTATAAAAAAGGCCAAAGGCCGGGCTATATGGAGAGAGATGGAAGACAGGGGCATAATTGTAAGGGCCACGGGAAGAGGCACTCTGGCAGAAGAGATGCCCGAGGCATATAAAGATGTCTCGGATGTTGTTAATGTTGTCCATAATGCAGGGTTGTCAAGAAAAGTGGCAAGGCTCAGACCGCTCGGTGTAATAAAGGGATAAATTCTTGAAAAAAGAAAAACTTAGAATAGGGAGAATTCCGTACGCGAACCTGTTCCCTGTATTTTATTATCTCGATAATAAGTGCAATCATTCAGAATACACCTTTATTAAAGGCGTTCCCTCCAAGCTTAACAGGATGCTGCGCAACGGTGAGCTGGACATCAGCCCGTCCTCCTCAATAGAATATCTGAGAAACAAAAACAGGTACATGATTCTCCCCTGGTTTTCCATAAGCTCCTCGGGTCCTATAAACAGCATATTGCTCTTCTCAAAGTTCCCGTTAAACGAGCTTGGAGGAAAGACGATAGCCGTAACATCGGACTCTGAAACCTCCACCGCCCTTTTAAAGGTCATACTCAAAGAGTTCCTCTCATTAAAATGTAAATTCAAACCGACATCACTGCGCAGTGTAAGGAACATTCTTTCATCATATTCCGCAGTCCTTCATATCGGAGATACTGCAATGATCGAGGCAAAGAAGCAATCAGCAATCGGCAATCAGCAGCCTGCTCCGTTTATTTATGACCTGGGAGAATTATGGGGCAAATATACAGGGTTTCCGTTTGTATATGCACTGTGGGTAATAAGAAGAAAATCCCTTTCAGGAAAAGGTGAGCTTATTAAGAAATTATCTTCGGATTTGATTAATGCAAAAAAATATGCAATAAAAAATCTCCCTTTAATAGCCGGGGCAGCGCCGCAGAAAAAATGGATCGGCGAGAAAGAACTTGTCAAATACTGGAAAATCATATCGTATGACTTTACTGAGAAACACATGGAAGGATTGAGATTGTTTGAGAAGTACGCATTAAAAAAATAGACACGTCTTTTAACCCCTGCTGCTGCCTGCGGGCGCGTATCCGGGGAGAATATCAGGTGCAAATATATACAAAACGACTTTTTTTTAACCAAGCTGTTACAATGCCTTTTCCTATAGAAGAATATGCTTATGGGATATGGGCTGACCGAAATGATTTACCTGGCAATAGTGTTGATTATATAAGTAAAATCCGGGAGGAATCTGACAAGAAAAGCCTTTCTGCCATTATATCCGAGGCTGAAGAAAGTTTTGGATGAACTACCTCATCGACACGGATATCCTGATAGAGTGGCTCCGCGGCAAAAAGACAGTTGTCAGGTTTTTTCAGGAAACTAAAGGCATCCTTTATTATTCATCCATTACGCGAAAAGAGCTTTTAGTCGGCTGTAATAACATATCAGAAAAGGAGAGGATTTTAAACCTGTTAAGGACAATGAGAGACGTTGCCCATGATGCGGTAGCAGCGATTAAAGAGAAAGAAAAACCGATTAAAATGTTTCAAAAAGCAATAAGGGAAAATTGACCAATGATGGATTTACCCGCCGCTGATAATAATCGCCATAGACTAACAATATCAAGGAATATTCTGTTCCTTTTATTCAATATAGTTATGATCGTCATTTTTTATGCGCCTTTAAGAGATTTGTTTTCACTATCACTGCATAAAGCAACTTATTCTCACATTATGTTGATACCGATAGTAAGTGGATATTTCGTTTACTCGGAAAGAAAAATAATATTTTCGGAAGCAAAACACTCTTTTATTATCGGGACTGTTTTCATGCTGATCGGCATTACACTGTATCAATTCGGAAAGACTCAGGGTGATATATTCACTCAGAATGACTATCTATCTATCATTGCCCTTGCGTTAATATTATTCTGGTTTGGCGGGTTTGTATTTTTTTACGGGATTCAATCCTTCAGAAATATGCGATTTCCCTTTTTGTTCCTTCTTTTTATGGTTCCAATGCCTGCTTTTATACTTGATCCTGTTATTCTATTTTTACAGAAGGGATCGGCTGAGCTTTCTTACAGGATTTTTAACATAACAGGTGTTGCGCCTATGAGGGATGGATTTATGTTCCATTTTCCTTCACTGAGCATTGAGGTTGCAGAGCAGTGCAGTGGAATTCGTTCAAGTATTGCGCTGTTTATAACAAGTGTTATTGCAGGTCATTTTTTTCTTAAATCAAACTGGAGCAAAGCTGTTTTATGCTTAATTGTTTTTCCTGTCGCTGTTTTTAAGAATGCAGTGAGGATTGTCACTATCACAATGTTGTCTATTTATGTCGATAAATCTTTCCTCACAAACAGTTTTCTTCACAAAAAAGGCGGTGTTTTTTTCTTTATTTTGGCCCTTTTTGTTATGGCGCCGGTTTTATGGTTGCTGAGAAAATCAGAAAAAAGCGCGAATAGCATAAAAAAAAGAAGTTAACCGCTTCCGTTTGCTTCCTTCCCAATCGATGTTCTATGCTCCATTTACGATTCCTGATTATTTTGCTATACTTACGGTTAACTTTTCGCCTCACTGGAAATGCCCCTTTCTTTGGTTATTTTGCTTTTGTATAATACAGAAAAAAATGATAAAGGAATTTGAACCGAAATGGATTGCATGGGAGATTACAAGGAGATGTAATCTCAACTGCGTACACTGCCGCTCATCATCCGGGCCGGAAGCTGAAGGACATCCTGATTTCCCGACAGGGGAGGCATACAGGATTATTGACGACATTGCCGGCTATGCCAGACCAGTGATTGTCCTCTCAGGCGGCGAGCCCTTATTGCGGAAGGATGTCTTTGATATAGCAAAGTACGGAACTGAAAAAGGCCTGAGAATGTGTATCGCAACAAACGGGTCGCTTGTAACCGGAGAGACATGTGAAAACATGAAGACGTCAGGGGTGAAGATGGTCTCCCTCAGTCTTGACGGGTCAACAGAGGATGTTCACGATGATTTCAGGAACCAGAAAGGCGCGTTTGCCGGTGTTATAAACGCGGCAAAATTATTCAATAAGCGCGGAATTCAATTCCTTATCAACTCATCTTTTACAAAGCGCAACCAGGAAGATATCCCGAGGGTCTACAAACTCGCCAAAGATCTGGGCGCATCTGCATGGTATATGTTTATGATAGTTCCTACAGGCAGGGGCGAAGAGATCATGAATGAACTCATTTCAAAAGAGGACTATGAAGAGATACTCGACTGGCATTACCGGATGGAAAAAAATGAAAAGGATATTCTCGTAAGGCCTACCTGTGCGCCTCATTATTACAGGATTGTTTTACAGAAACAAAAAGAGGAAGGCGAAAAATTCGAGCGCAGAAGCCTGAAGTTCTCTACAGGCGGGTCCAAGGGGTGCATTGCGGGACAGGTGATATGTCTTATTGATGTTGATGAAAATGTTCTCCCATGCAGTTATTTCCCCAAATCCGCCGGGAATCTCAGGGAACAGTCATTTAAAGACATCTGGGAAAATTCGGAGCTCTTCCTTGAAATGAGAGACTTTAAGAAGTATAAGGGCAGGTGCGGCTCGTGTGAATATTTAAATGTTTGCGGGGGATGCAGGGCAAGGGCATATGCCGTGTCCGGAGATTATCTTGAAGAAGAACCTTTCTGCAGCTACGTCCCTTACAGGATAAGAAAAGAAATGCAGAACAAGGATTAGCGGAGGGTTAGATGAACGATACATTTTTGAAGGCATGCAGAGGGGAAGAAGTTCCGTTTACCCCTGTCTGGATTATGCGCCAGGCAGGCAGATACCTTGACCAATACCAGGAAGTGCGGAAGAATGTTGATTTTTTAACGCTCTGCAAGACCCCGGAACTTGCAGCCGAGGTGACGATCCAGCCGATCGACATACTTAATGTCGATGCGGCGATCCTGTTTTCCGATATTCTTATTCCCTGTGAAGCAATGGGAATGAGCCTTGAATTTCGTGAAAGCATGGGACCAGTATTATCGCCTGCAGCGCGGGACAAAAACTCCATAGACAGATTGTGCATTCCGGATCCCGAAGATAAAGTGAGATTTGTTATGGACACAATCCGTATTTTGAGAAAAGAGCTTACAGGCAGAGTTCCCCTCATCGGATTTGCGGGCGCCCCTTTTACTACAGCAACATACATGATAGAAGGGGGCACATCCAGGAACTTCCTGAACACAAAAAGGATGATCTATGAAAATCCTGAACTGTATAAGTCATTGATGGATAAGATAACCGCGACAATCACTGAATATTTAAAGGCGCAGGTAAGCGCAGGCGCGCAGGCCGTACAGATATTCGATACATGGGGTGGGATATTTTCACCAGGGGACTTCAGGGAATTCGTATTGCCTTATGTTATTAAAATTATTGAAGCCCTGAAAAAATGGATGAAGACTGAAAGCCGGGAACATGCGCCGATAATATATTTTGTAGGTGAAACCGCCGGTATCCTGGAGGAGATCAGGGCTTCGGGCGCTGATGTATTCGGCGTTGACTGGAGGATCAACCTGGACGATGCCGTTAAGAGACTTGGTGGTGATGTTGTGGTACAGGGAAATCTTGATCCCCTCTCATTGTTTCTTCCGCAGGACAAAATAGAAGAGCGTGTAAAAGATGTTTTAGGCAGGGCGTCTGCTGCTCATGGACATATCTTCAACCTCGGACACGGTGTGGTTCCCCAAACCCCGCCGGACAATGTCATTGCATTAGTTGAGATGGTTCACAGGCTCAGCAGGAGATAGCAAAACTTCGGATCAGACTTGACGAACAGGAAAAAGGATATTACAGGAATTGTTTTATTAAACCTCGGGGGACCCGATTCCCTCCGGGCTGTCAGGCCTTTTTTATATAACCTGTTTTCTGACAGGGAAATCATCAGGCTTGGCCCGTCTTTTTTACAGAAGCCTCTTGCATGGCTGATTTCAGCGCTTCGCTCAAAAAAAACAGAAGCAATGTACGGCCTCATAGGCGGCAAGTCACCGATCCTTGATATTACTATGGCCCAGGCAGAGGCGCTTGAGAAAGAACTTAACAACAGTTCGCGGTTCACGGTTAACGGTTCACGGTTGTTCAGGGTCTATGCAGGCATGCGTTACTGGCATCCCTTTATCAAGGATATTGTTCAGGGGATTATTGATGACGGCATCAAACATTTGATCGTGCTCAGCCTTTATCCCCATTATTCAAAGGCGACAACAGGCTCTTCCGTGTCGGAGTTCAAAAAAAGGGTTGAGGGCAGGGATATCAGTATTCAGTATATCGAGCGCTGGTATGATTTCCAGCCGTATATAGAGGCCCTTGCAGATTTGATTGCCGGGGGATTATCCGGTTTTAACGAAACAGATGTCCATCTTCTCTACAGCGCGCACAGCCTGCCGGAATCCTTTATCAGGGAGGGAGACCCTTATCTCGATCATATTAAATCAACCATTGAAAAAGTGAACGGACGGCTTTCTCTTGCCCCCTATAATTTCTCCGGGCTGAATTGGAGCCTTTCATTTCAGAGTAAAACCGGGCCGGTCAAATGGCTTGAGCCTGCGACAGGAGAAGCAATTAAGGGTCTTGCAAACAGCGGCTGCAGGAACCTGTTCGTCATCCCAATCAGTTTTGTCTCGGACCACATTGAGACACTTTATGAAATTGATATTCTTTATAAAGAGACAGCGCGAAGGCACGGTATAAACCTCAGAAGATGCCGGTCTCTCAATACATCGGGGAAATTTATACTTGCAATGAGAGATTTAATCATGTCAAAAATAATATAACTTGATTGCGCTAAAATGAAGAGTAAATTTTCTTACCGGGAGGGGTTTTTATGGATATTAAATCATTTGTTTTAAAGAAAGCCCATGAGGCAAAAGAGGGAGGGGATTGCTATCTCCTGGGTTGATAATTTTTCTCAATCTGCTCAAATATGCTTTTTAATATAAAGTAAGCAGCTTCATGCTTTCTTTTTCTATTACGGGAAGAGGCTTTTGACTATATTTGAAGTCAAAGAGGTCTTTGAAAGAATAATCGCTTGAAATGTTATAATTATAGAAATTCTATAAAGGTAAGTACTGATAGAGAGTGATGATGCCGACTATTTCAATGTTTTACGGAATTATTATTCGGATGTATTGTTCTCCTGGTGAGCATAATCCTCCGCATTTTCATGCATATTACCAGAATCACAGGGCTATTGTTAATATCCGTAAATGTGAAATATCAGAGGGTAAATTGCCAAAGAAGCAGTCTAAACTTGTTTTAGCCTGGAATGAAATTCACAAAGATGAACTTTTAGCTGATTGGAAGCTGGCATCAAGGGGTGAACTTCCTTTCCCGATTGAACCCTTAAAATAAGGAGGGGGAAAATGTATTTGTCAGTTATTGATGTAAAACCAATAGAGGAATATAAACTTTTAATTAAATTCAAAAACAATGAAGAAAGAATTTTTGATGTTTCACCCTATTTAAAAATAGGTAAATTTGCGGAGCTCAAAAATAAAGCTTTATTTAACTCCGTAACCGTAAGCTTTGATTCTATCAAGTGGGCAAATCACTTGGATATGGATCCGGAGTTTTTGTATGAAAAAAGTGTAAAAGCAGAGGGGGCTGAGGTTGCTATCTCTTAGGCTGATAATTTTTCTCGATCTGCTCAAATATGCTTTTTAATATGTGGTGGCTCATTTTGAGGAATGTAAGCAGCGCTTTGCTTATCTTTTCCACTGTTTTTAAGGATGGTATGGATGCCTCGCGCTCTATACGGGAGATAGTAAGAGGTGATGTCATTTAATGAGTTTCAGACATTTATCAGCGGTTAAAACTTTAAAAGGCAACCCAGGATTGTGTTTCAGGAAGTGGCGGTTCTCTGTGATAAGCGCATCTGCTCCGACCCATTCAGTATAGGCTGCTATAAGTGCGTCGGCTTCTTTAAAGCCCTCAGCTTCATATTTTGCGCCTATTTCAAATGGTATAAGAAAGTCTTCATCTGTTTTGGTGAAGACATTAATGAAGTTAATGAAAATCCGGAAGTCTTTAAGAGATAAATTTTCTCTTACTTCTTCTACAATTGTCCGGCATATGGAAACAGGGTATGAAGGAAAACTGTCAATGAGATGTTTGAATAACGACTTGCAACTTTCTTTCTTTAACAGCCCGAGAGCTAAAGATATACTCATTAGCATCAAGGACGAAGTGCAAGCTTCTTCTCCCACAGTTTTTTTCTTGTCTTTCGCAATTGCTTGATAACTTCCTCTTCGGTCATGCCCTCAAAAGGGGACGGTTTTCCGGCTACGCTCTCGCACAATTCATTCCAGAGTTTTTTTACGTTCTCTTTTTTTGTTTTCATAGTTGATTGCCTCTATTTCAAGAGTACTATCTGATAAAGGAGATGTCAAGGCAAGGAAATGGCAGGTGCAGGGAAACGGCTATCTCTTAGGCTGATAATTTTTCTCAATCTGCTCGAATATGCTTTTTAATATGCGGTGGCTCATTTTTATGTCGTCCGCTCTTTTTGATTTGAGGAATGTAAGCATCTTCATGCTTTCTTTTTCTATTGCATCCTTTATCTATAGCCTCTCTGTATCTCTCTTTTCCCCCCTTTTCACCTTTGAGAATTTCGGATATAGCCGTTTTCGTTTTTAACTCTCTGGAAAAATCCTCCTTTGTTTCTTATTTGATAATAATTCCAAGCTTATTGTCTCAACGAAAATCAAGAAGATAAAATTCTCCAGGTATTAAAAATATTTATAGTTACTATAAATCCTTGCAAGACTATCTGGTTTTATGATATAAATGCTGTTACTTAGCATTTCCTTTTAAAAGCGGGACATTTCATAAAAATGGGGTTCTAAAGTGTCTTTATCACAAAAAAGAAAACAAGCGTGCATGTTGTTAATAGGCTTCCTCGCTGCTGTGATATCTAACGCATATGCCTATGTTTTATCCTCTCAAAAGGTGTCCGACAGATGAAAACAAGAGTTGCATTAGCGTCTTTTCTTATATTTCTTTTATCCCTTTGTCTCACTGGCTATGCTGAGGCACAGAGATGGGATTTTACATATAATGCCGAAGGGTGGACAGGTCGAAATGGTACAGTAATACAACACGCAAGTGATCCTATTGACTGGAAAGGTTTATATGTTTGGGCTTATGGTGACGATCCTGGAATTGTCAGCCCCAGTTTATCTCTGAGTGCTTCTACCAACAATCTTGTAAAGATGCGTGTTGCTACATATTGCTCTAATAAAAACAGTGTATTATATTTCAAAAGATCGGGTTCAAGTAATGTCTATTATGGCACCTCGGTATATTTAAGTTTCGGAACAAATTGGGGTGAATATGAATTTGATTTGAGTGGTGTGTCAGATTGGAGTGGTACAATTACAGAAATAAGAATTGATCCGTCCGATAGTTGTGGCAGTTCAGGTTCTCCTGTTTTGATTGGGGTTGATTGGATTGAGACTTCCCCAAAAGTAATCCAGCCATCTTTAACGGTATCGACGACGAGCCTTCAAGTAGGTGAAAGTATACACATAACATGCAATCTGACATCGGCTGGAGCGAATCGGCCCGTGTCATTCTTTATTAACAGTAAGGCAACTGGTAATACATTAGCTTCAAAGTCTGCAACCGCTGATTTTTCCGGTTTAGCGGTGTGGTCACCTGATCCGGTAGCGCAAGATAACTGGCAGCCGACGGTATCAGTTGCGTGTAGAGATGACGTAACACAGGTGACTACATGGCAGGATGTTCAAGTAACACCACCGCCAAAACCTGATCTAACCATTTCCAGTATTTCATTTACCAATACAGTTAGGAACACAGGTGATCAGGAGAATATTTCCGTAACGGTTAATAGAAGTAATGGTCAATTGATTGCCAATACTTATGTATTGGTTCGTGTTTATGCTTCCAGTAACACAACCATTACAACGGCTGATACATATCTCGGAGAGTTCAGCTCGACGGACTTTCCTTCAAATACACTAAATTCATCTGGTTCTCTTACTAGATCAAAACAGTTTAACATGCCTTCAACTTGTGGTAATTATTATATCGGGGCAATTGTTGATCCAACCGATTATCACGATGAATCAAACGAGGGTAATAATTCAAGAGCGGGAAACCAGATGGTTGTAGGGAAAATAACGGTTACTAATCCAAACAGCAGTGGAATAACGTGGTATAAGGGTAGTCCGCAAACAGTTACATGGACAAGCTGCCCTAATGTCACAGGGAATGTTCAGATACAGTTTTATAAAGGAGGCTCTCCCAGCGAAAATATAACGGGATCGACTTCAAACGATGGCACTCATCCCTTTACAGTATCCAACAGTCTACAGGATGGAACTGACTATCAAGTCGGAATCAGTGCCATGAGCGGTCAAATCTGGGATTATAGTGATAATAATTTTACAATTATTGATGAACCGCCCCCTAATGTCCCTTTAAATGTAAGCTCTATTCAGACATCAAATGGCATAAGGATCAGTTGGAGCAGTGTCAGTGGTGTTGGAGGGGCGACACCTTACATGATTTACTGGGGGAATGATCCATCTTTAGATGAAAACAATAAATCTGGCATTCTCACTACAGATCAAACTATTTATGATCACACGGGACTCGATAGCGGGGTTATATATTATTATCGTGTTAAGGCTTGTAACAACACAAATTGCAGTGAGTTATCAGACGTCACGTCTGCACAAGCACCGTTGGCAGATTTAACTATTTCTCTTACCTCAATTCCGGCAAATGCTAACGTACAGCAGGGTAATAGCTATCCGATCACCTGCACAGTGAGCAGGACAGGCGGACTTCTGAGGCCAACTACTGGTTATGCCCGAGTGTTTGTATATATGAATCAGAGCACTGATCCGGGAACAGTTACTTCAGAACATCTTGTACTTGGCGATGCAGGTTTATCTTCATTTGATTTTTCTAATACAGCCCTTGATGACGGGTCCGAAACACAAACAATTAATGTTCCAATCCCAACAACCATTGAAGGGCCATTCTATGTTCACGTCAAAGTAGACGGCGCGGAATATTGGGCTGAATCTGATGAAAACAACAACTGGGATTCATCCCAGCAAGATGAAGAACTCATCGTCTGGAGGCCCGGCGTTCCATTACCTAATGAGCAGATGGGAGTTTTGGCACGTACATGGAATAACGCCTATGTTTACTGGATCAAATATGGAAAGAAGTGGCTTCTGTCCGGAATTGCGTCTGATCCTGGATACCCTGTTGAGCAGCTTGGCTATTCAGATGCAGAGATTGAGTGGTACGGATCAGCTGCGCTTGATGGCTTTGCTTCGGGAAAAACCATTCTACTTGATAATGACAATTTTGTATATCGGAAGCAAAGTGTTTCAACTGTATATATAGTTCGGAACGGCGTATCCGACTGGTTCTTCAACTGGGACGCGTTTATTAACTCCGAGTTTGGAACTGAGGATGTTTATTGGGCTAAAGATACCGGGTTTGACTGGATTCAGAGTGTTTATCCTCTTGGCCAGATGATAGGGTTGATGCCGAGGATAAGGGTGGAGCCGAATAAACTCTATTTTAAGTAGCACATATCATAGTAGATTGTTTCAGTTAAGAATTTATAACTATATGATAATTCATAATGTTTTGATCAAATGAAAAAAAGAAATATACACATTGCATATTTAGTGTTGTTAATAATAATCGTATCTTTTTTTATACATACTACTGAGTCCTATGCTGTCATTGCAGATACTTTCATTTATCCTGTTGGGAATCCAGACATTAAACCTACTACTGAGTATAGTAGCGGAAATGGATATATCATTACACAAGATTATATTGATACTACGGGTCATACAGGAGTGGATTTGGCAAACGGTTATAGCGGGGGAATAGTGAGAGCTATTGCAAATGGAAAAGTCACATATAAGCAGGAAAGTGAGGATCCTGATGGCTGGGGATATATGGTCAGAATTGAGCATATGCTTGTCACGGGACAAAAAATTTATTCACAATATGGGCATATGTTAAAGGGCAGTCTTCTTGTCGACGAGAACATCGAAGTGAATAAGGGTGATCCCATAGGTAAAATTGGCTCGACGGGAAATTCTACGGGGCCTCATCTACATTTTGAAATAAAAAAGATTAATTATAATGGTTGTGGATATATACCTGGAACATATTGTTCAAACACTCCAAGTGACTATTGGACTAATTATTTCAATCCATTACTATTTATCGAAAACAATTTCAATTCTGTCTCAACAGTAAAATCATGGTTCTTCAATAGAGATTCTTTGGAATCATGGCAGGCTCACGGGTTTTCTGATACTCAATATGCTAATGGTTGGCTTGACCTGACGCCTGACAGCGACCCGCAACTAGTAAGTCCCTATCTTTCAATTGAGACTAACCCCTCGGACCCTAACGAAGCTATCGAGCTTATTCAATTTTTTGGCAGAAACAACAGCCAGGATACTGTCGGTCAAATTTTTATCAAGACTGATGTTAATGGAAACTACAATCCTACTGATTCACTCAATTTCTCTTTCCCCAATGATAACAGATGGCATCTTATTCAAATAAATGTCCATGATATTCCAGGATGGGATGAAGCTAATAAAATTCATGGAATCAGAATCGATCCGATTAATACTGTCAGTGGTGTAGATGAAAAGATTTATATCGATTTTATCCGGTTGAGAAAAAATAAATTTCTATCTAACACAGCTGATGCTAATGTGCAATGGCATCCTGACGGAGCTTTATTAAAGTCAGAAACTAACAACAGTGTTTATATAATTGAGAGGGGCTTTAAGAGACCGATTCCAGATGAAGCCACTTTTGAAGGGTTCAGCCTTGACTGGACTAATGTAATCACGGTGAGTGACACAGAACTTAACTGCTATCCTACCGGAGCACCATTACCCGCACCTGTGTCATTAGAAAGGATTATAAAAAGGGCAGGCAATGAATATCCGAAAGTTTATTGGGTAAAAGGATCTGATCAGAAGAAGAGGTGGATAAAGAACGAAAAAGTTGCTGAAGACATGGGGATAAATTTGCTAACTGATGTAGAAGAAGTGACCGAAAGTGAATTGAATTCGTATAATGACGGGCCAGATATTACAACAATCTATCCTGAGGGTACACTTGTGAAGGCTGTGAATGATCCAGGCATTTACATCATAAGCAACGGTGAAGCACGACCTTTTTCAAGCCAGGAAGCATATGAAAATCTTGGATATTATGCGGCTGATGATGACGAGGACGGCCTATGGGACTCAGTAGTTGAAATAAATGAGCTTCCCTTACTTCCGCAGAGTGGCGACTCCCATGCCATAAATACAATACAACTTGAACAATGTGGTGGAGGGGTAAATGTGCTCTTAAATATGTCTTGGCCGTTAGGCGGTGAGGTTTTAACAGGCGGAACAGCCCGCGATATCACATATACCATTGATAATCCTGAATACTGCTCAAATGTTGGAATTTCTTTTACTATCAATGAATTTGAAAGTCAAGAGATCATTACTACAAATGCATCTAAGAATTCAATACATACTTGGAACATTCCTGATATCCCTTCAGATGGCGCTTCTGTAATAATAACCGCATATGATTATGATGGACGTCCTTTTTCTGTGAGTCCAGAATCTTATATTACAATCGAATCAAATGCTAGTCCGGGACAGGACTACTTTGATATCTATAACGACGGCGGTATTGATATGGAAGTTATATCTATTTCACTCGAAAATAGTTCTTCATGGGTTATTCTCAACGGCGGCAATTCATTGCCACAGGATACAGTGCCGTGGATTATCGGAGCCAATAGTTCAAGAAGAGTGCCAGTTTCTGTTGATAAAAGCGGGCTTCCAGCAGGACAATATTCAGACATCATTCATATTGTCTTTGTCTCAAATGACCCCGACACACCTGATGCAACCGTTGAAATTTCATTAACTGTCAAATCAGAAAATAATGCACCGGGTCAGCCGATTGGTCTCACTGTTACTCCATTGGAATGGTCTCAATCTCAGATATTCTCAGTAGACTGGACTAATCCAGCAGACGAGTCTGGAATTACAGGCGGATATTATAAAGTCGGCTCTCCACCTGTTAATCATACGGACGGGACATATTTTGATATCTCTGCTAAACCAATAAGTATTAACGTATTTGCTGGTGGTACTTTTGATGTTTATGTGTGGCTTAAAGATGGTGATGGCAATATTGATTTTAACAATAATTCAAGAGGAACTTTATTACATGATGCCACTCCGCCGTTCTTTGCACAGGTTTATCCATCAGAGAATGCTACAGACATGCCGATTGATACATTTATAGCATTTCTGGCTCAGGACGAATTATCGGGAATTGATGGTGGTATAGTTACGATGCATGTAAACGGTATTCCTGTATCTCCGCAGGAGATAACAGATACTGGAGATGGCGTCTGGGTTGAATACCAGCCTGCCACACTCTTTGGTTATAGTGAGACAGTTACTGTCTATATCAAAGTCCTGGATCAGTCGAATCCTGCGAACTTTAAGGAAAAGACATACACGTTTCAAACTTTTTCAGCAGATGGAGACGCTGATGGAGACGGGCTAAGCAACTCACTGGAATATCAGTATGGCACGGAACCGTTAATATCGGACACAGATTCAGACGGCATGTCTGACGGATGGGAAGTTGATAATGGATTGGATCCAACAAGCAGTGAAGGTGTTAATGGTGCTGACGGAGATATTGATGGTGACGGGCTAAGCAACTTGCAAGAGTACCTGAACGGAATGTATTATTCTGCTGATCCTGCAGTGATCATTGACGCCCCTGTCGGTACGGTAACCAGTACAAGCGCTACTATAAATATTGGAGGAAATGGAGTCGTTGCTTATAAATACAAGCTCGATGAAAGTATATGGTGGCCGGAAGCATTAGTTGAAACTCCAATAGAACTTTCTAATTTGACAGACGGATTACACACGCTTTATGTGATTGGGAAAGATGCTAATGGATATTGGCAAAGTGCAACTTCGTCAAGTACGGCAAGCTGGACTGTTGACACAAGCCAAATTTGCGACACCCTGGATGTAACTGCATTTTCAGGATCAGAAATTTACACGCCACCTCTGGCCGATTATCAATACAGATATGGCCCATCTATTATCTTAAATGGAAATACAGTGGATATGTGGGCATGTGCTCCTGATCCATCGGATGCATGGGATCGCATCGAGCATCGGAGAGGCACGATAAGCATTGACGGGACAATTCAATGGATAACTAACTGGACAAGCGCTCTTGAACGTACTCCAAATTCGAGAGATCATTACTCAACCTGTGATCCGGGAGTCTTTGCTGTGAATGGTTATTATTATATTGGTTACACATCCACTGACCAGGAAGCCGGTGGCGGAGCAACGAGCAACGATGTATTTGTTGCGAGATGTGATGGATTGCCCGATGGTTCCCCAAGTGTTACTTGCGAGAAATGGAATGGAAGCGGCTGGGGAGGGTTGCCGCAGCCTATTATAGAGTACAATGGCCCTAATTGGGGTATAGGACAGCCGAGTTTTGTTGTTAAGGATAATACTCTTTACCTCTACTATACGGACAACGGTACCAAGGTAGCAACAGCGGATATAACAAATGTCAATTGGCCATTAACGCTCGATCGCAGTGCTGATCCAATATTAATTAATGAAATAGATGAATTGATTTTAGGCGGTAAGCCCGGGCCTTTTGATGTTAAGTATATAGATGACCTTGCAAGATTTATCGGTGTAGGAGTGTCATATGAGTTTAATCCCTTAAGTAATGTATTTGTTTATGAATCTCTTGATGGAATAAATTTCATTCCTGTTGCCACCTCAAGTGACTACTGGGATACTTCTATCCTTCAGGAGAGGGCGCATAACATAGGTCTTAGCGGTGATGAGCAGGGGCATATACAGCTAAGCGCTACGAATTTTATCGCCTATGGGGTAGGCAGACCTAACGGTGATCCAGATGCCGTATACAATGCAAATTGGCCAACGTATTTGAATCCAATCGAAATTGCTTTAACACAAATTAGTTGCCCGGTTGACGCTGATGGAGATGGTTATACATCTGATATTGACTGTGATGACCGTCCTGATGGAGCGGATGGCATATCAGGAACACCAGATGATGGTGTCAATATATATCCAGGAGCAACTGAAATTTGTGGTGATGGAATAGATCAGGACTGCGATGGAAGCGATTTAACTTGTTCGATAGATTCTGACAATGATGGAATCTATGATGATGGCGATGGAAGTGGTATCGTGGGCGATACATCATGTACAGGTGGAAATACGACAAACTGTGATGATAATTGTACGCAGACACCAAATCCGAATCAAGAAGATACTGATTATGACGGATACGGGAATGCCTGCGATGCTGATCTGGACAATGATGGTTTTGTCGGGCCTTTTGACTACACCATATTCAGGGCAGCATGGTGGTCTGATACCTCCAGCTCCAATTGGAATGTTAACGCTGACTTTGATTCTGACGGATTTGTTGGTCCATTCGATTTTACTATATTTAGAAATCGCTGGTGGACAAGTGAACCGTGGGATTAATAAAGACTGTGCCAGTGCACATATGTGTGCCGATACATTACTGTGCAATACAATTAAAATAGTTGATTTATCGACTTTTGACTGTCAAAGCCCTTAATTATTCTATCATTTGATTTGCTATATCACTAAACCTAAGAAAGGGAAGGGGAAGGAAAATGAAAAGCAAACTTATATTACTGATACTTTCTGTCATGTTAGTATTTGGTGCAACTAAAGCAGTGGCGTATAACTTAGATATCGTACCTGCAACTTCAGTGGATGTAACTGGTCAGACAATGTTCTTTGTTGATGTTGTGTTTACGCCTGATATGGGAGGAAACACCTTTGGTGATTATGGATTTAACCTTTTTTATGACAACCTGGAATTGACATGGAATTCTGTAAATACAATATTAAGTCCGCCGTCTCCACTGTCCGCACCTTTTGCACCCTTTGAAATGTCACCAGATAATGGACAGGTTTTTAGTTTTAGTGGCTCACTGCCACTCACGATACCGCCTACTTCTGACCCAACGATGACTAATGCCTTTACGTTAGCGACAGTGGCCTTTAGTGTTGACAGCCCAGGAGTAAATATTTCCACTGCAGATGGGTTTGCTGATGTATGGTTTGATATAACAACAGCAGGGACAGGCTTCACCATAAACGGGGCTCCTGTCTCAATGTCATCGATGCCGATTGGCAGTATGAATACTGATGTTTTTGCTATTACAGTCGTTCCCGAGCCTGTAAGCTCAGCACTATTTATAGTAGGCGGAGCCACACTGGGTTTAAGACGTTTCCGGAAATGGAAAAGACAGGGCGCCTGAATCATAGCATTCAGCCAAGTCTCCTCCAAGGGCGGCTTGACCCGGCAAATCCCGGCATATTCAATCATTTTTCCAGGTTACGATTCTTGCGCCTGAGATATTCGGATAGCTATGATTTCAAGGTGATCGTGACCAACAAACAGACGACAGTGAAGAAGGTGTTGATGTTTCTGTGTCCAGAGGTGCCAAAGTTGAAGTACATCTTTGTCGAATTCAGGAAGAGAGTGAAGGAAAAAATAAAAGACCGGAGAAAAAGGTTATAGACATGAAGCCCCCTGTGAAAGAATTGATTTGGATGAAATAAATCGAGCAGTATAAATTGAAATGAAATTGATTGCTCATGAATTATCTCTGGAATATCTGGGATGTAGCCTCGTGGGTATTGATGCCCCTTACCTTCCTCGCAACGATCATGCTGTCACTAAAGGGTCTGGTAAAAGTTCCGGGGCACAGGATAATCAGGCTGCTCCTTTTTCCTGTTTCACTCGTTCATGCAGCCAGATTTTAATAAGCGCTCCTCTATCAACCCCAATCGTCTGACGTATTTCATCAATTTCATTTACCAGCGACTCGGCAACATCCAGCGTGATTCGCACTTTCTTCCCGGGACGCATAATTGTCGCTTTTGACATGTCTATGAGATCATGGATATCCTCCCCTTTGTCAAATCGCTGATCAAATTCTTTTGTGTTCTTAGCCAGCTTTTGCTTTTTCATATAATTCTACCTCCTTTTTCCTCGATCTTCTTACGGAAATGATTCTAACAGCATCACTTCTCTTGGTAAAAACAGCCGTCCACAATTTTCCGTGAAGCTGTCCTATAACGATACTTCGATTTTCAACGGGATGTGGCGCCTTAATTTCTATTC
>BDTO01000044.1 GCA_002897855.1 bacterium BMS3Bbin05 | reverse complement strand
GCTTCATGTACCCCTGTAGAGGCACCGGAGGGAACCGCTGCACGGCCCCTTGCGCCGCCTTCAAGTTCCATATCGACCTCTACGGTCGGGTTCCCCCTCGAATCCAATATCTCTCTTGCCCTGATTGACTTGATCGCTGTCTCCATTAAGTATCCTCCTTTGTTAGAGTCTGTCCTTAAATTGCTTTTATTTTCGTCATGCCCCGAAAGCCTTCGTGACATGACAGAACTTATTGAAAAGAATAGATTCCCCGACTAAGTCGGGAAATGACAGATAGACGATCAGCTATATGTCTTCCAAACGGCTGAAACTATATTCTTACCCCCATGTCTCCCCCCCCTTAAACGGCTGAAACGATTGAAACGGCTGGAACCATTATTTTATCCCTATGTCTTCAGTATCACCTCAGGATCTGTTTCCATAATAATTTCCAAAACCTCTTTCCTCTTCTCTTCCATGGTCTTTTTATCATTGGACTCCAGGTTGAGCCGTACGACAGGTTCGGTGTTGGATGCCCTGAGGTTGAACCACCAGTCACTGTACTCCACAGTTAATCCGTCGAGATGGTCTTTTCCGGCATCTCTGTATTTAGCCTCCAGGGCAGCAAAGATGGCATCCTTATACTTTACCTGCATATTGATCTCGCCTGACGAGTAATATTTTCTAAGAGGTTTTACTAATTGGGAAAGGGGCATACCTTTTAAAGATAAGAGATTCAGCATCTGGATCATGGTGAGGATACCGTTGTCTGTAAAACCCATATCGCGATAATAGTAATGACCTGATAGTTCACCGGCAAAGAGGGCATCCTCTTCCCGCATCTGTGCCTTGATAAAGGCATGACCTACACGGCAGCGTATCGCCTTTCCTCCAAGGCGGGTAATGGTCTCAGGGACAATCCGGCTTGAACGCAGGTCGTAGAGGATTGTTGCCCCGGGTTCCTTTGCAAGAAGAAAACCGGCGATAAGTGCAGTCACTAAATCCTCGGGGATTCTCTCACCCTTTTCATCTATGAAACCGCACCGGTCGGCATCTCCGTCAAACGCCACACCGATATCGGCCCTTTCCTTTAAAACCATGGCCTGTAATTCCCTTGTGGCAGAGGGCAGAAGGGGATTGGCTATGTGGTGAGGAAATCTTCCGTCAGGCTCCATATACATGGGAGTGAATCGCCAAAGAGGGAATCTCCCGAGTAATGCAGGCACATCCATCCCGGCCATTCCATTTCCTGCATCAACCACAACCTTTAATGGTTGCGGGGCCTGGACAAAGGTGCTCAGTTTATCCAGGTACTTATCCAGTATAGTATTTACCTGTAAGGAGCCGGCAGGGGTTTGTTCTGACTGTTGGGATGGCTTTTCTTTAACCAGACGCTCCAGGGCAGGCAGTCCATGGTCTCCGCTCAAAGGGATCGCCTCTTCACGGCAGAGTTTAAAGCCATTGAATTTGCCGGGCAGGTGGGATGCCGTAACCATGGCCCCACCGTCAAACTTCCCCTCGATTATGGCGTAGTAAAGCAAGGGGGTGGTGGTCATTCCGATATCGGTTACCACTTCTCCTGATTCCATTGCCCCTCTGATGAATGCCTTTGCAAGGGCTGGGGAGGATAGGCGCATATCCCGCCCAACAACAATTCTCCGGGCGTTCAGCAGGTGAACAAATGCCGCTCCGATCCTTTCCGCTGTTGGTTCATCCAGTTTGTCGGGATATGAACCCCTTATATCATAGGCCTTAAATATGTTTCCCATGTACTCTTATCCTCTCTCACTTCAGGAAATTTGCACAGGATGCAGACAGTACCCGGTTTCTCTGTTTCTGTAACAGACTCATTATCCCGCTTTAAGTCCTTTGCAGCGCACCGTTATCAGAATGCCACAGGTTCGGGTTCCTTCTTCACCAGGAGAATGGAACAGGGCACCTTCCGGATGATATCCTTGTTGCTGCGCCCGAAAAGGAAGTGTTCCAGATGTCCCTCCTCATGGGCAAGCATGACGATGAGGTCTATCCCCTCTTCCCTGACAACCTTAAGGATCTCCCCGGTAGGCTGTCCCTCTCTGACCAGCTCTTTTATAGACATGCCTTTCTGTTTTTCCTGAGCTATAATTCTATCCAGTTCCTTTTTTGCGTCCTGCTGAATCCTTTTGTATTCTTCCGCAAGGGACGGAACCGGCAGATTCCATCCCTCAAGCGAAAAGGGATTATGAATCACGTGGATGACATAGAGTTCAGAGCCGTACTTTTGGGATAGTGAAACCCCGAAATGAACGGCTTTCCGGCAGTATCTGGTCATTCTGCTCACTACAAGGATACGATTGATATCATTCATCGGCTACCTCCCTGGATCAGAAATCAGATTTATTTTACAATGCACCTTGCCGAAGGCCCCGACCTTTGGTCGGGGATAAAGGCAAGGAATGCAATTAATCAAGTTTTCCTTACACTGGCAAGCCCCGACCTCTGGTTGGAGCGTTTGATCGTCCTCTTCTTCATCCAGAGGATTATGGATTTATCGTAACATAGATATACCCTCCTGCCCTGTAAATCAGGAGCAGCACGCTGTCATCGGGACCTATTCCGGAGACCATCTTTTCATAATCCTGTGAGCTTTTGATAGCCTTTTTATTAATCTCCATGATCACGTCGCTCTGGTGCAGTATCCCGAATGCAGGGCTGTTGCCGTCAATATTCGTGATAATTACACCTGTCAGCGCCTGAGGGATATTCAGGCTATTCCTGATTGCCGGAGTAAGCTCCTGAACATAAACACCCTTTAAGACATTCTTGTATTCCTTTTTAGCTGTAGCGGTCAACTTCTCAGCTAATTCACTAATGGTCACTGTCAATACCTTTTCCTTGTCGTTTCGGATCACCTTTACCTTTACTATCTTGCCGGGGTGTATCTGTGCCACTCTGTTTCTGAGTTCCGAGGTGCCGGTAACGGGCTTGCCGTCAAATTTTATTATGAGGTCGCCCCTTTTAAATCCCGCCTTGCCGGCAGGGCTGTTCTTAACAACATCGGTAATAAGGGCACCCCTCTTTTGCTTAAGGCCGAGGTGTTTTGCTATATCAGGTGTAAGATTCTGGATGGTTACTCCAAGCCAGCCACGGATTACCTTCCCGTGTTTGATTATGCTCTCCATAACGGTCTTCGCCATATTTGACGGGATGGCGAAACCAATTCCCATATATCCTCCACTCCTGGTAAATATTGCGGTATTGATCCCCACCAGTTCACCTTTCATGTTCACGAGTGCACCGCCTGAGTTCCCGGGATTGATTGCAGCATCCGTCTGGATAAAGTCTTCATAATCCGCAAGACCTATGTTTGATCTTCCCACGGCACTCACGATACCCATTGTTACTGTTTGATTGAGGCCAAAGGGATTCCCTATGGCCAGCACCATGTCGCCTGCCGTCAATTTATCCGAATCTCCTATCTTTGCGGCAGGAAGTCCCTTTGCGTCGATCTTTATTACTGCAAGGTCCGTCCTCGGGTCCGTACCCACCACTTTACCTTTATATTTCTTCTTATTGCTTAACATTACTGTTATCTTGTCCGCATTTTTCACTACATGGTTATTCGTCAGGATATAACCGTCCTTCGTCACTATTACACCCGAACCAAGTGCGCTTTCTTTGAATTCTCTTTCAGGGCCGAACCGGTTAAAACCCGGACCGAAAAATCGTCTGAAAAATGGATCATTAAACAAGTTCCCCATGGGAGAACCTGCCCTTTTTACTGTCATGGTTGTAGAGATGTTGACAATGGACGGCTTTACCGCCCCGGCAACATCAGCCAGTGAACTGTTTAACCTGCCAAGAAATTCCGTTGACGACTTGGAGATAGCCGTATTCTGTGAAAATGCCAGCTGCTGGATACCAAAGTTTGATGATAAAATGAGCCCCATAACCAGACCTGTGAATATCAGGGCAAATGAAATTATAAAAAACCTTTTCTTCATTTTTATTCCTCCTTACAGAATGTCATTGAATTTTTTGATCCTCAGGCATAGTCTGCCTGTTTTTAGTGATTTTGTTTTTGCCGTTTTAGTTTTCGATAGCTTTTTTCAACTCCAATTATGAAATGGTCATAATGAAAATACCCCGTAACCGTTATTTATGAATCCTGTGCCGAACCTTATCCGGTACAGCTTCAGGGTCCCCGGGAAAGAGGCTCTGAATTTATTTCAGGTTGACAAACAACAGCGCCTTTTTTAGTGCCCCTGTGTAATCCGGGATTGATTAATAATAAACCTCTATTGCGTCTTTTTTCTGCTACTTAGGTTACATAAAGCGAAAAACTTTTGCGCAACCCGGTTTTGCAGTGCCCCGGCAGCTCTGTATCTATTTAGAGTCTGTGTATAAAGACAGTCTCTCTATCTGTCATTCCGGCAGTTCTTAAGCCGGAATCTATTCTTTTCAATAAGTTCTGAATGCCGGATTACAGACTTCGGGCATGACAAAAATAAAAAATGGTAATTTATACACAGACTCTATTTAGTGTCTGTGTATAAAGTCGGTTTCTCTATCTGTCATTCCGGCAGTCCTTAAGCCGGAATCTATTCTTTTCTATAAGTTCTGAATGCCGGATTACAGACTTCGGGCATGACAAAAATAAAAAATGGTAATTTATACACAGACTCTATTTATATCTGAAGCATGCCAGGGGAGGGGCTGAGTTACGGAAAAAGTCTCACTGACTTATAAAGACCCCCCTGTTCTGCATTTCTCATATTTACAGTCTGCTTCTGACTGTTACTTAGTGCCTGCTTACAAAGCCGTTTTTTATTCCTGTCATGTTCCGAAAGCGTTCGGGACATCCGGACCCCTTTGAAAAGACCGGATTCCGACTTAAGGACTGCCGGGATAAGAGGCAGCCACAATGACTTTATACATAGACTCTACTTAATTTCCATATCTGTTTTTTGTGAGTTTCCTCCGCGGTCTTTGTACCCCTCGCTGTGGTGAATAGACATATTTTCTATTCCTTTTCCCTTCAATCCCAGGTGTTCCTCGATTTTTTCCACCAGGGCATGTAATTCCCTGACTTCCAAATGGCCCCTGCGGAGGGTGATGATGCCCTCCCTTTTAAGCTCCTGCAGGTGCCTGTTTACAACCACCCGGACAGACCCGATCATACTGGCTAATTCTTCATTAGAGAGATCGTGTATGAGCTTCAACCGTGGATGAGGATTGCTCTGAGTTGTATGCTGGAGGAAGAGTTTAGCTAAACGGGTCTCTGTATCATGGAGTGCCAGATCGGATGCAAGGTTGGATAGCTGACGCAACTGTTTTCCAAGGTAAGGCAGGAATGCCTTGTTGAATTCAGGGTGTCTTTCTATCCAGTCATGTATGGTACCAATGGGAGATGACACGACCTCAATGTCATCCAGGGGCACTACGGATATATTGTGTCTCTTGCCGTCAAGAAGAGAGACCACATCAAAGCCGTCTCCGGGACCCAAAAGAACAAGAGTGAAATCCCTGCCTGTATCAGGGTTGATTCGTGTAACCTTCACGCGTCCTGATATCAACACATAGAAGCTCTGATCGGTTTTATCCTGATCCATTACGATGGCCCCCCTCTTCCAGGTCTCCATCCGGAACGACAGCAACATGTCTTGAATAAGCGCTTCACCGAGATTTCCAAACAATGGCGATTGTTTCAGTACTTCCAGTGCATGAGAATAGAATGGCGAATCAGGTATCATTCATAAACCTCCTTGTTTTTTCAGAGAATAATCCACGAATACGCCCGGAATGTCCTATCTGTAATAATATTCATCTGCCTCCATATAACCCCTGTACCGGGCAGTCCGGGGATAACCAAACATTTCTATCTATTATACCTGAATTTCATACCCGAATTGAGCAAATTTCAAATTGCCGGATTCTGAAGGGCAGCCGGTAATATTAAGGCGGTAATTTTTATAATAAAACAGGGGAATCTAAATCACTTTATACAATTCCCAGGCGGTGTCTTTACTTAAATAGAGTCTGTGTATCAATTGCCGTTTTTTATTTTTGTCATGTTCTGAAAGCGTTCGGGACATCCTAAACTTATAGAAAAGAATAGATTCCGGCTTAAAGATTGCCGGAATGACAGATAGAGAAACCGACTTTATACACAGACTCTAAATAGTGTCTGTCCATAAATTGCCGTTTTTTATTTTTGTCATGCCCCGCAAGCGTTCGGGACATCCGGAACTTATTGAAAAGAATAGATTCCGGCTTAAAGATTGCCGGAATGACAGATAGAGAAACCGACTTTATACACAGACTCTAAATAGTGTCTGTCCATAAATTGCCGTTTTTTATTTTTGTCATGCCCGAAATCTGTAATTGGACATCCTAAACTTATAGAAAAGAATAGATTCCCCGACTACGTCGGGAAATGACGGATAGAGGGACTGTCTTTATGGACAGACTCTAAATAGTCTGTTGCCCAAACAGAAAAAAGTCCTTACTGTCATTCTGAACTTGATTCAGAATCTAATAAAAAATAATGAGGTACGAGACGAGACACTGAAACAAGTTCAGTGTGACAATAAACAAATTCAAGGCGACAATAAACAAGTTCAGGGTGACAATATATGGTTCGGGCAAAAGCCAGTTAAGAAATCGCTCAACCTGGGAATAAAATAATCTATCACAGATAAGGTGAGAAGAGCCTGGCAACACCATCGCGCAGTTTCACCGGAAACTTCCGGCTTCTTATCTCCTTCAGTGTCACCCGGTGGGCATCCTTCAGCTTTGTATTCAGATAGGTATCCATCTGTACTGCCAATGCATGGTCATAACATTCCACATTAAACTCAAAGTTCAACAGAAAGCTCCGGGTGTCCATATTTGCTGAGCCGAACAGGACCCAAACGTCATCCACAAGCATCAGCTTCGTGTGATCAAAAGGGGGTGCAGTCAGCCAGACACGGCAGCCATGTTCCAGGCACTCCAGGAGCAGATCAGTGGATGCCCACTTGACTATCCGCAGGTTATTTACCTGTGGGAGGATAATATCAACATCTACCCCGCGCATTGCAGCAAGGTTCAGTGATGTAGTCAGGGTAGAATCAGGAATAAAGTACGGGGTCACGATCCGCACGGATCTTCTTGCACAGGCAAGCGCACCATGGACGGTCCAGAGCAACTTCTCAAAATCTTCATCCGGCCCATCCGGAATGCCGCGGGCTACTACAGGGCCCTTCGGTTCAAGAGGGGGGAACCAGTGCTCATCCTGCAAGAGTTCTCCTGTACAGAAGTGCCAATCCTCGGCAAAGGCCTCCTGGAGATGTGCAACAACGGGTCCCTCCACGAGAAATTGCAGATCCTGCACAGGATAGCGCGGATGCCCCATTATCCGATGACCCTCCCGTATATTCATACCACCGGTGAAACCGACACTTCCGTCTGTCACAAGGATCTTGCGATGGTTTCGCAGGTTGATAAAAGGCATTCGCCAGGGGAGAAAGGTTGGAAGAAAACGTGCAACAGTAACACCTGCACGTTGCAACATACGTGTCATCGGGGGCCATGAGTAGCGGGCCCCGACATCGTCGACAAGTACCCGCACATCCACCTTACGGCCAACAGCACGGACAAGGGCGTCGAGAAACAAGCTGCCGGCCCTGTCATTGTCGAAAATATATGTAGCAAGCGTGACGGAATACTCTGCCTCATCAATGGCCTTGATCATGGCCGGATAGGCGGCATCGCCATTGACAAGGGGGGTAATCCTGTTACCATGCAAAAGGGGCTTCTGCACGATCCCTTCCACCAATCGGGACAGGGAAAGAAACTGCCCGTACTGCTGGAGGGCCTGATCAGGGTTTGCCTCACATTGATAGTTGCTCAACCATGGATAATGGCTCTGATCACTGCGTAAGGCTCTGGCACGCCGCCTGATACGGTTAATCCCCAGAAGGAGATAGAGGAGAGCCCCGAGGACAGGAACCAGCCAGATTACGCCAACCCATGCAACTGCCGAACGTGCATCCCGCTTGTGCAGAATAGCATGCCCTGAGGCCACAACCGTGACAATCAAGGTCAGGCCGGCGGCGATATGAGGCCAGATTTCCTCTAAAAAACTCGTCATCAGCAGGTTCGTAATCTGGAAGAAATAGCTTCTTCATATCTGTTTTCGTTCAAGATATAGATTTTCAGATTATTTTTCCTGTATTAGATCTATCCGGAATTTTATTTATTTTATCATACCTTAACGGCCCTTTTCTATTTTTGAATGCAGAAAGAGTTTAAGATGACGGAAGAATAAGACCAACACCAATAAACTTAATCCCAGCCACACCCACCTGAGCCAACCGTGAAGAATATGTATAAAGGTCTCTCCCAGAATGTACCCGGCCGTAAAAACAACCAGTGCCCATAACATGCAGTTTAAAGCCTCGTAAAACATAAACCGCGCAAAAGACAGATCTGTAATGCCAAGCCCCATGGCCCCAATTATGCGCATACCATAAAGATACTGGAGTATAAAAATGGCCGTCTTGGGGTGCTTAAGTATAATCCTGTTTACCTCTTCAACCCGGGGTCTAAGTCCTTTAAATCCTGGTAAAATATATCTGGACCCGAACATCCTGCCGATAGAAAACCAGAATACATGGCCGGCCCATGCCCCTAAGGAAGCGCTCATCCAGACACTTACAGGATTAATCAGCCCATCTCCGGCAAGAATCGCTGCCGTTACCAGGACAAGCTCGCCCTCCAAAAAGGTGCCTGCGAAGACCGACAGGACACCATATTTTTTAATAATCATCAGAAGACCGGCAATAATCAAGCCTCGAACCGAGCCTCCTTATTTAAATCCAGGGACATATTGATTATACCGTCAAGACTGCTTACCTCCACAAAACCGAGGTTTCTCCAGAATGATAAAGCAATATGGTTGTCTCTTCTAACCTCAACAAATATCTTTTTTGCAACAGAATGCCTCTGCAGATTTTGCACAAGAAGATTAAATGCCCCGGTTCCATATCCACGACGTCTTAAACTCTTTTCAAATATTATCAGTGTTATTCCAACTGATCTGCCGGGCCTCATGTTGTACAGACCGATAAATCCGATAATCCCGGACTTGACTTCTATACAGAAAGAACAGTTGAAGATTTTCTTTATCCACCACCAGACGAAAAACCATGATGAAGTTATGTGTCTGTTCAAGCTGTTTGCCGACAGGACATCTTCGTCCCTTAATCCATCAATTAAAAATGGACCGTCAACAATCCTCAGAGGTCTCAGCCTGACACTGCTATCTTCCATAATTCTTGGAATTCTGGTATAAAACATCTATTAAATTTGTAATTATGTAAAGTGTGAGGAGATGTTATCCCGCTCAGAGTGATGATTTAGAACTTTTTACGACTTTGCCACCATCGATATAATCTCAAACCAGACGATTCTCTTATCTGAAATACAAAATTCCGCTCTCAGCCCCCAGCCTTAAAGACCGACTCAAGGTATTGGGGTGAGTAATTAAAGTATATACAATTAAGACAACACCTCTGTCTCTGATATTTCATTACCATTATCATATAATGATGTTACAGTACAGGGACATCTTTATTAAAACCATGTTACATCGAGGGAACTACTCGATGCCATAATCCTTCATTTTCTTCCAGAGCACCTTTCTGCTTATACCAAGCCTGCGGGCCGCATCACCCTTTCTCCCGCCTGTATCCTTTAATGCCCTCTTAATCATCTCCCGTTCAAAACATCTGAGACTTTCCTCAAAAGTAAATTTATCCGAGAGACATGGAATGCCGGTCCCTGCTATCTCCTCCGGAAGATCCTCAATCCCTATTACCCCGTTATTCGAAAGAACAATACCTCTCTCTACAGCATGTTTGAGTTCCCTGATATTGCCGGGCCAGTGATAGAGCAGTATGGCATTATATGCCGCCTGGGATAACCGTACCTCTTTTTTGTCAAACTTCTCTCTGAAGTACTTTAAGAAATGATCAATAAGATATGGTATATCTTCTTTCCTTTCCCTGAGAGGAGGCTGGGTTATGGGTACCACGTTTATCCTGTAATAAAGCTCTTCCCTGAATCTTCCATCTTTTATCAGGTCCTTTAGATTCTTACTCGTTGCATATATAGTACGTACATCAACAGTTATGGTGTTATTGCCTCCAAGCCTTGTTATGGCATGGTCTTCTATCACTCTGAGTAATTTCGGCTGGAGCATCAATGGGATATCTCCAATCTCATCAAAGAATATGGTCCCTCCGCCGGCGAACTCAAATTTACCCTTTCGCATCTCCGTAGCACCCGTAAAGGCACCCCTTTCATGCCCAAAGAGTTCCGACTCAAAAAGGTTTTCAGGAATGGCAGCGCAATTTATCTTGACAAATGGTTTGTCCTTTCTGAGACTCAGGTTATGTATCGCACTCGCAACTAATTCTTTTCCTGTCCCGCTTTCACCCTCTATAAGGACAGGGACATCAATATTGACAACAGAGGATATCCTGTCAAAGACCGCTTTCATAACAGGGCTGGCGCCTATTATATCAGCAAAATTGTCCTGCTTCTTTAATGTCTCTCTGAGGAATGTTACCTCATTTTCAAGGCTCTGAAATTTAAAGAATCTGTCTATAGTTATAAGTAGTTCCTCATTTGAGAATGGCTTTGCAATATAATCAAATGCCCCTTCCTTTATCGCCTGGACAGCACCTTTGACATCTGCATAGGCTGTAATGAGTATTATCCCTTTATCCGGGGAACCAGACCTTACAGATCTCAATATCTCAAAACCATCATGACAGGGGAGTTTGATGTCGGTGATTACAAGGTCAAAATTTCCTTCTTTTACAGCCTTCATCCCTTCCCTGCCATCGGCACACAGAGAGACACTGTAGCCCTGCGAGGCCAGGAAGTGGTTCATGCCGAGTCTTAATGTAGGTTCATCCTCAATTACAAGGATATGTCTTTCCACCTGAAAATATCCTTTCCCCTCACCCCTGTTTTTATGGAGAGACTATGGACTCCTCCTGTCCGCGCGGTATTTTAACTGTAAATGTGGTTCCACTATCAGATGTTTCCACATCAATCAAGCCTTCATGCTGTTCTACTATAGCCTTGCTTACAGTAAGTCCAAGCCCTGTCCCCTTCCCCACCTCTTTTGTGGTAAAGAATGGATCAAAAATCTTTGGGAGTATATTATCCGGAATACCTTTACCTGTATCAGAGATGGATACATTACACATACCCTGATTATGCCATGCCCTGATAGTCAGTGTTCCACCTTCATCCATTGCCTGAACCGCATTGATTATTATGTTGAGGAATACCTGTTCCATCTTGTTGGAATCCACCAATACCACGGGCATACCGGAAGACAGGTGTTTTACAAGACTAATCCCCTTTTTAGATATCGTATACTCTGAAATCTTCAGTACGTTCTCTATTATGGTGTTAATTGAACCCGGCGCTATGCTCAGTGAGGAATTTCTTGAAAATTCAAGCAATTGTTTCACTATGGTCTGTATCCTGTTAAGGCCTGAATTTACAACATCTATATGCTGGTTCATGGTATCTTCATCCATGTCTGTTGAGATTAGGTTATGAAAACAGAGCTGAATACCTCCTATCGGATTATTTATCTCATGGGCGATGCCTGCTGAAAGCTGTCCAAGTGCAGCGAGTTTTTCCGTCTCCATCATCTGCCTTTCTATCTTTGCCGTCTTCTTTAATCTCTCCTGTGCATCATGAAGATACCTTGCAAGGGTATTAAAAGACTCTATAAGTTCACCTATCTCGTCATTGTGTGTAACAGTGATATCCCTGCCGAGAGGCAGAGAGCCATTTACGATCCCCCTGAAGGTGTTTGAGAGTCTCTTTGCCGGCCTTGATACAAGTCGACTGAAGGTCTCGTAAATCGCAAGAAACAGGCCTCCAAGTGTAACCAGCCCCATCAAAAAGGTGCTCAGCGCAATGCCCTTCAGGCGTGCAAAGGTGATGTCCATGGGAATGGATACAGTCTCAACCCCGACAATCCTGTTGGATGACCAGCCGAAGTTTCCATTCTTACCATATTTTTTTACAATAGCAACAGGGGCAGCTTTCTTGTTGCCGTGACATAACAGACAACCCTGATTACTGATGACGGGCCGTGCATAAACAAGCGTTTTTCTGTTGTTCAGTTTCACAATAGAATGCCAGGAATTTTTGTTACGGTGGGTTCTGAAATACTCTATCATCCTCATATGAAAATTATCAGCCTTATCCCGGGAGTTCAGTGGCCTGTCAGAGACTCTTTTATATATGTAGTCATGTATGTCTTTATTAAATTTCTTCATTACCTCCATATTCACATGTGTAGTAGAGATTGCCTCAACCAGAAATTCATTCTCAGGATCTACCTTGGAGATAATCTCAAGCATCCCCGGCCTTAAGGAATCTTTTACATAATCACCCATAGCCTTTACATAGGTCATCATAATCAGGGTCTTTTTCTCGGCATTCTCGATAGCATGAACCCTTAAATAATAATAGAGGATCAGGGAAAAAAAGGTACAAAAAAGCAACAGGATAAGCCCTACAATAAAACTGAACTTGAACCTGAGGCTACTCAATTTTTTAAATTTCATAATAATAATGTTATCTGTTTACAGAACCTGCAATCTGGATAGATTACACGCTATTATAACCTAAAAAGATCAATTATTTACCTGGACCAGGCAATAAGCAGTGCAGAACAGCGCGGCGGGAACAGTATTGTTATGAAGATTACCCAATCGGGAAATTGCAGGAAGATGTCCTGAAGGTTACAGTTTTATGCATAAATATTATAAGATAATACTCAGCATGTCCATTAAGAAAAAAATAATACTGATATTTTCGGCGAGTTTTGCCATCATTGCTATCTTCGGGATTTCAGCAACCTTTGATCTTCTTGAAACCAGAAAGGAGTTCAATTTTCTGAAGATATCCGATAGTATAAGGAGCAAGGTATTACAGATTCGGAGACATGAAAAAAATTATTTTTTATATGGGAATCTTTCCGAGATTGAGAAGATACAGAATTATCTGGAGGAAACCTATGAACTTATCAGAGAAGGTAAAAAGATAAACGCCCCGGACCGGAACCTTATACAATTGGAGTTGAAGATAAAGGATTACAGTACGAGATTTTACAACATTACGGAACTGGCTACCGTGATAAGCGATGCTATAAACCGGCTGAGTATGAATAATAATAAATACAGATTTATTATCCCATTTATGAGGACAACATTTATGGAGCATCCCGAAAAAGTTATGACGACCCTGAAGCAATTCCATTCATTTGATAATAATAGCAAACTGAATCACAATCTCAAAAAAATAAAGACTCAGATAGATGGTCTGCGCAAAACCGGAGAAGAAATTATCAATATAGCAAGAGAACTTGACAGGGGTGCAAGATACAGGGTTCAGTCCATTATAAAGGCATCCGAAGTCGGGATACGGGTCATTTTCCCTTTATCCTTTTTCTTTGGTTTTATAACACTGTTTCTGGTAACCCAGAATATAGTAAAAAGGTTAAATGAGCTGATGATAACCATAAAAAAGACAGGGGAAGGATATTTCTCTCCACTGCCCTTTCCTTCCGGGAAAGATGAGATAAGCACTCTCATAAGGACATATAACAATATGGCAGAGGCATTAAAAGAAAGAGAGATGCAACTCATAAAAAAGGAAGAGGAACTTATTCAACACCGGAAACTTGCTGCGATAGGCATCCTTGCCTCAGGTGTTGCACATGAACTGAACAATCCCCTGAACAATATCCATCTGTCGGCGCAGATACTTGAGCGTGAGACGGAACCGGACAGCAAATTAATGGTTAAAGAGACGATTGAGGACATATTGAGCCAGTCCCTGAGAGTTAAAAAGATCGTCGGAGACCTTCTGGAGTTTGCAAGAGAAAGAAAGCCTGAAATGGCAAGGATAAACCTGCCGGATCTGATAAAAAACGTATATAGCCAGGTAGAGAAGATTTCCTCTTCGGAAGATATCAGGTTTTCCGTTATTTCATCCGGGGAGGTCTATATCTCGGTGGACCCTGAACAGATGGAGAGGGTACTGCTTAATCTCTTCACCAATGCAGTAGATGCGATGTCGGGAAAAGGCGACCTCATTGTAAGGGTTTCTCCGGATGAGGATGTGGTAAAGATAGAGGTCTCCGATACAGGCCCCGGTATCCCTGAAGACACTGTTAATAAAATATTTGACCCCTTCTTTACGACCAAAGACAGGGGCACGGGACTGGGATTATCAATAGTATATAATATAATCAAAAACCATTATGGCCGGGTTGAGGTAAAGAGTTCCTGCGGGCAGGGAACCACCTTTACTATTTATCTGCCGAGGGAAATATGAGTCTGAAGATACTGGTAGCAGAGGATGAGGAAATAACCTTAAAGCATCTCCTGTATGCCCTGGAAAAGGAAGGGTATACAGCCTCAGGCGTCCATGATGGTTTAGAGGCATGGGATATGATAAAGGAGGGACATTTTGATGTTGTGATAACGGATATCAAGATGCCGGGGATGGACGGTATAACCCTGCTTGAGAAGATTGAAGACAGATGGCCTGAGACAGAGGTCATTATAATCACAGGCTTCGGCAGTATTGATTCGGCGGTGGAGGCTATGAAGAGGGGTGCATACGATTATATAACAAAGCCATTTAACCTTGATGAAATCCTGATAAAGATTAAAAAGATTTTGGAAAAAAAAAGCCTTGAAAACCAGAACATAGCATTCAGAATATCCCTTGGCCTTGATAAAGACATCCCGCCTTTTATAGCGCGCAGTAAGAATATGCGTCATGTGGTGGATATCATTGAGAGTATATCACGGTCTGACTGCAATGTAATTATTACAGGTGAAAGTGGCGTGGGCAAGGGACTTGTTGCAAAACTCATTCATTATACCGGGAAACAAAGCAACGGACCTTTTCTGGCTCTGAATTGCGCAATATTTACCGAGCAACTCCTTGCAAGTGAACTTTTCGGGCATGAAAGAGGCGCATTTACAGGGGCATCCTCTGCAAAAAAAGGTATGATCGAAGTGGCCCACAAAGGCACCCTGTTTCTTGATGAGATTGCCGAAATGTCTCCTTCCCTGCAGGCAAAACTCCTTAAGGTAATTGAAGACAGGGAGTTTTTCAGGGTTGGGGGTACGAGACATATCAAGGTAGATGTCAGGTTTATTGCAGCCTCCAATCAGAACCTGAAAGAACTTATTGATACGAAAAAATTCAGGAAAGACCTCTTTTTCAGACTTAATGTAATGGACATATATATTCCACCCCTCAGAGAGAGAAAGGAGGATATAGTACCATTAAGCAAGTACTTTCTCCAAAAACATACCAGTACCTCAAATAAGGAGATCAAGGGCTTTACCAGAGAGGCCATGGATATACTGAAATCTTATAGTTATCCCGGTAATGTACGGGAACTGGAAAATATAATAGAACGGGCGGTAATACTTGAAAGAAATTCCTACATAACACCCGATTCCCTGCCTGTCAGCATGCAACTGTTCAGAATTGAAACAGTCACTCCCGACCGCATAAAGAGCGTTGATGAACTTACCAGGGATTATGCACTGAAGATACTTGAGTTCGTTGATGGAAACAAAACAAAGGCCGCAGAAATGCTCGGTATATCAAGAACCAGCCTATGGAGAATACTCAAAGAGGGCCCTGATAATTCATAAACCATCACTGCATCCGCCGTCCTCATGACGCCAGGTTCATGAATAATTCTGAAGTTTCAGAATTATTTTTTGACCTGTAGCTATCTGCCCATCGGGCGCTGCCCACAATCCGGTTATTTCCTGTTTTATCATCCCGGGTGCGATTAAGAATCTTTTGTTTTTAAATAGTTAGTCGACTCCGGGGTACCCCGCCAGGTTCGGTTGACATCTGTTGAATACCATCCCTGTGGCATAATAATTCCCTGCTTATAGCCCCCTGACCGTTCAGGCCTGTTCATAATTGAAACAATCCATAGATCGGTCCAAACCTGAATTATCTATTTAAATCAATTAGTTATCCTCTGGCACGAATGTTGATATAACAATTGTAGAATTTATGGCAGAACTTAAATCCGATAAATTCGCTGAAGAAAGGAGGTGAAGGATTTGAAAAGCAGGGTGCTTTTTGTAACAAAGGGTGATACCGGGCATTTTAAAGATGGCTTTCCCTATGCAATGGAGCTGGCAAAGATTGTGGATGGTGGATTATTCATTCTTTTCAACTATGACAAACAGATAGTGAAGACATTTGAGGACGAGATGGCAGCGGCAGCCTTCGCACAGGCAGGGGAGACTGAAACCGCAAGGGATATCCTGTCGGAGAGGGAAAAAGCATTGACGGGGGAGGCGGAACAGAAGGTAAGACTTCTGCAGGTACTCTCTCAAGGCGCCGACCTTATTGTTGAGCACAGGGTCACCACTGATGAAATAATATCCGCTATCAGAACAGTACTTCAGGATCGTCCGTCGATAGAGATGGTCATTTTGAGCCCTTCGCTTATGGAAAAAGAAAAATCCATAAGCTTCAAAAAACTCAGAAGGCAGATATCAAGACCTGTAGTAACGATGTCCAGACCTGCCAAGGCCTGAAATAAAAATTTATGAAAGGAGAAAACATAATGAAATTCTTCAAGAAAATGGTCAGGAAATTTGAAGACGAGATGGCAGCGGCAGCCTTTGCACAGGCAGGAGAGATGGAAACCGCAAAGGAGATATTAAAAGAATCAGATAAACAAAATCTACATAACGATATATCCAGGGGAGAATCCGACAGGTTGCACCTTCCATTGAACCCTGCAGAAAATCACAATTAAAGAGAGGGATCGGAGATGGAAATGTTTACTGTTTTGCTGATTCTTGGTTTATTTGGCGGGTTCCTGTCGGGTCTGCTCGGACTTGGGGGGGCGATCATCATGATACCATTGATGTTGATTGTCCCGAAATTACTGGGAGTCGGAATATTAAGTATGAAGGCGGTGGCGGGACTTTCGATGATACAGGTCGTCTTTGCCTCCATTTCCGGGGTTAGCAGACACAGAAAGAACAAGTTTGTAAGCATGAAATTATTATTGATACTCGGTATAGCCGTTGCATTGGGTTCCGGGTTCGGTTCAATCATATCGAAATACATGAGCAACCAATCACTCATGGTAGCCTTCGGGGTGATAGCCGTAATTGCGGCGATTATGATGTTCATACCACCCAGAAATGAGGATGCAGATAATATAACCGACCCTGACAGTATCCTGTTTAACAAGCCCCTTGCCGCCGTCCTGGGACTCGTGATAGGCATGCTTGCCGGTATGGTTGGCGCTGGAGGAGGTTTTATACTCATTCCTGTGATGATATATGTCCTGAGGGTCCCTATCAGGGTCACTATCGGAACGAGCCTTGGGATAGTCTTTATCGGTGCGATTTTCGGTGCGGTCGGAAAGATGGCGACCGGGCAGGTTGACTGGCTGCTTGCACTTGCGCTTATTATCAGCTCTATCCCCTCGGCCCAGCTTGGCAGCGCGGTAAGCAAAAAGACACCTGCGCTTGTTCTCAGGTATTCCCTCATGCTCATTATCATATTTACAAGTGTTGAGATCTGGTATAAGGTACTGGTATAAGGCATAAACGTTCCAATACCCCTTTTAATATATCTTCACTTATAATTCAGGGATATGCAGGTCTTTTATTTTAAATAAGGCACTGCATATCCCTCCTCTTTTTTTGACAATAAGAACTGTGATATTGTAAACAAAGTATTAAAGGGATAATTTTATGGAAAAGATATTATCTATCGATGAACCAAAAATGAGAAGAGATCTGATCAGGGCATCACAGTACTGGGCAGAGTTGACTGGTGCAGATGTTAAATTTATAAGTGTCATTGACGAATCGTTTGTAAGGGATACCACAAGAACAATCGGCGCCGTAGGAAGGATTTCATCTGCTGTAGAAAATGATTTCATCAGGGAAAGGGAGGAAAAGATTGATTCTGTGCTTAAAGAGACAGGATTTGAACCCCGGAAGGGTATTGAGGTGAAGGCCGGAAACCCGGTTGAAGAGATAAAGAAGGTGATGGATTCATTTACCCCTGATCTTACAGTAATGGGATCGGGATTAAAGGCGGGGGTTATAAACATTACAGGTGAAATTATTGGTTATGCCAAAGGGAATTGCTTTGTGAATACAAAATCCTTTACAACCCCGCTGTTCAAAAAGATCATACTTACAACATACAACCCGGACAGAGATAAGCACGCTGTAGAGGTATCATTCAACCTGGCTGAAAGATTCAAAGGAACAATTTATATTTTGAGTGTGCTGGACTTAAACGATGAGGTCATGGTAAATGCACCCGGTATGGTGGACGATGCTTATGCCAATACAAAAGAGACACTGAAGAGAATGGTTGATGCAGCAAGAGAGAGGGGCATCGCTGTTGAAGGTTTGCTTAAAGAGGGCCGGGTGAGTAATGTAATCAGAAACCTCTCAATCGATATCAAACCCGATATCATTGTCCTGGGAAGTTATAGCCGGACAGGACTCAACAGAATATTGATGGGAAGTGTGGCAGACAGTCTCATCAAAAAGGTACAGTGTCCCTTATTAATCGTTAAACGGAAGTTAACAATCAAAGATTCACCGCGGCCTGTCTCCGTGTGACGCACAGCCAGGCCCCGACTTTGTCGGGACAGGCAAAACCCCGGGGAGTCTTAACTTAATGTGCAGACTTTCAATCAAAGGTTACCCTTATTTAGAGTCTGTGTATAAATTGCCGTTTTTTATTTTTGTCATGCCCCGAAAGCATTCGGGACATCCGGAACTTATTGAAAAGAATAGATTCCCCGACTACGTCGGGAAATGACAGATAGAGAGACTGACTTTATACACGGACTCTATTTACCCACGTCAGGCAGATAGACCCTGAAGTCAGTACCCACACCCTCTCTGCTGAAGGCCTCTATCCGGCCATGGTGTGCATACACCACAGCCCTTACAAGGCTTAGGCCGAGGCCAAGGCCCTTCTGAGAAAGGGCACCTTTGCCACGATAAAGGCGATCCCATATCCTTGGGAGTTCATCCTCCGGTATCCCTCTGCCTGTGTCCTTTACACTAATAAACACATGTCCGTCTTCCATATCCGCCCTGATGGAGACACTGCCTCCCCGAGAGGTGTATTTAATGGCATTGTCCAGGAGGTTTGCAATCACCTGTCTTATTCGATCAGGGTCGGCAATCAGGACTGCTTTATCCGAAAGATCTGCAGAAATGCTTATCCCCCTGTCTTCAGCTACATACCGGTACAGGTCAACCACCTCATTAATAAGAGAGGAGAGGTTTATCTTCCCGGTGTTAAGCCTCATCACTCCTGTCTCTGCCTCTGATATGTCCATGAGGGTGTTAAGCATCCTGAGAATCTGTTCGGACTCCTCCATACAGTCTGAAAGTGCCTCACGGCATGTCTGTATGTGTATATCCTTTGCCTGGATTGCACTCTCTGCTGTATTACGAAGTCTCGTCATTGGTGTACGGAGGTCATGGGCCACACTGTCAAGAGCGGAACGCATTCCATTAACAAGCCCTTCAATACGCTGAAGCATCCTGTTAAAGAGCAGGGAGAGTTCCTCAAGTTCATCCCCCGTCTGCCTGACGTTGACACGTGCATCAAGCCTGCCTTCTTCTATCGTCCTGACGGTATTGATTATATTTCTTACAGGCAGGAGTGCCCGGATGGCAATGAGGGTGCCGCCACCAAATCCAAGAATTATTATAATGATTATCCCCCCCCCGAAGGTCTCCCTGAACCTCTCCAGAAGCCTCTCCCTGTACACAGCGCTCCTTCCGACCTGAATGATGTTTCCATCCGGCAGTACCGATGATGCAATCTCCAGATATTTTTTCCCCTTTGCAGAGTGCATCAGAGAAAGCCACCATGGTGTGGAATTGTTGATATTCATGATTTCAAGCCCCTTCATCCACTGTGGCCATTTAATATAAATGGTGGCTCCTCCGGAGTCTGAAAATCTGACAAAGTATGCCTCCATCTTGCCTGTCTGCTCTTCAAGTTCTATCTCTTCTTTCAGCGCTCTAAGCCCGCCTTTCATATAGTCTGCCTCAACTTCTTTCAATTTGGCCCTGATAGCCAGATGCTGCTCCCGGGTAAGCGATGATGAGACATAGAAATACAGGATTGAAAAGAGTGCAAGAAAACTGAGGCTGAAGATAACAAAATACCAGAGGGTTATGCGAAACCCGATGGTATTAACCATCCTTGTAAGGTTTTTTAAGGACATAACCCACTCCCCTGATGGTATGAAGTAATTTTTTGTCAAACCCTTTGTCGATCCTGTCACGGAGCCTGCAAACAAGTACATCCACCACATTCGTCTGAGGGTCAAAGTCATAATTCCAGACATGCTCCATGATCATCGTCCTTGTAACCACCCTTCCTGCATTTCTCATAAGGTACTCAAGTAGAGAAAACTCCCTGGGTTGAAGATCTATCCTTCTTACGTCTCTACGGACCTCACGCTTCAGCAAATCCATGTTAAGCCCCTCATACTCAAGCCTTACAGGCCCTTTCTGGTTACCTGCCCGTCTAAGAAGTGCATGGATGCGGGCCAGGAGTTCAGAGAAGGAAAATGGTTTTATCAGATAATCGTCACTTCCCTGCTGAAGACCCCTTATCCTGTCCTCTACAGAGCGCTTTGCACTGAGGATAATAACAGGCGTATTGATTCCCTTACTGCGTAACTTTTTTATCAGACTGAGTCCATCCAGCCCCGGAAGCATAATGTCAATGACGGCTGCATCGTATTGAACGGTCAGGGCAAGGTTAAATCCGTCCTCACCGCTCACTACATGGTCGACAGCGAAACCCGCTTCTTCCAGCCCCTTTGCCACAAAAGATGCTATCTTTTCATCATCTTCTACAATCAGTACGCGCATGTTTATGTTATCGTTTTTTCTTTTCTGGTATGGCACTGACAACCGATAGAGTCTTCCCATC
>BDTO01000043.1 GCA_002897855.1 bacterium BMS3Bbin05 | reverse complement strand
ATGTATTGATTGCTTATGAAATACAGGATATTGTACCGAATGATTGGCCTGACTCGGTCAGGGAGGTTTATGAAGGTGTGTCCGATGATCCTGTCAAGTGGGCAAGATACTGCGAGGATGAATTAAAGGCGGATGCGCTTGCACTGAGGCTTGTCGGTACCCACCCTGACGGAGCGAACCACTCGGCTGACGATGCCGCAAAAACTGTGAAGGATGTTCTGGCTGCAGTAAGCGTGCCGTTGATAATACTTGGGAGCAACCATGTTGAAAAGGATACGGAAGTCCTTGTAAAGGCTGCCGAGGCCGCAAAGGACAGGAACTGCATAATCGGCAAAGCGCAGGAAGCAAATTACAAGACTATCGCTGCTGCGGCCATGGCGAACAACCATAAGCTTATAGCCATGAGCGAACTCGATATCAATCTGTCCAAACAATTGAATATTCTTATAACACAGATGGGTTTTGACAATCGGAGGTTAATCACCGACCCGATGTGTTCTGCACTTGGGTACGGTCTGGAATATACATATTCGGTTATGGAGAGGATAAGGCTTGCCGCTCTCACACAGAATGACACCACGATGCAGCCCCCCATTATGGCTGATGTAGGTATGTATGTATGGAAGATAAAGGAGACTCAGTCAGCCGAGGCTGACATGCCGGACTGGGGCTCACTCAGGGAAAGGGCCATAGCGTGGGAAGCAGTAACAGCCGTTTCTCTGATGATGTCCGGGGCCGAACTGCTCATAATGAGACACCCGGAGGCTGTTAAGGCAGTGAAGGCCTTTATCGAAGAGATGAAGTGAGATAATAAACTGCGGGGTACGGAGAAAAAGGGATTGAGCCGTTGAGACATTGATCAGGTCCACGGATACGCACAATGTGCCCGGATATGAAAATAATGTATCATTATATAAAGAATACTGAAAACCGGTGTTTATCCGTTAAGCAAAAGCATTTCATAAGGATTTTGTCTGCGAAAGTTTGCAGTCGAATATTTATAAAGTTTTAGGAGGAATAAAATGGCATTATCAGGAGTTGAGATATTCAAACTTTTACCAAAGACCAACTGCAAGAAATGCGGTTATCCGACATGTCTTGCATTTGCAATGAAACTGGCCCAGAGACAGGCATCTCTCGATGCGTGCCCGGATGTTTCGGAGGAAGCAAAAAAGGTCCTGGGCGAAGCATCGGCCCCCCCGGTCCGGTCTATTACCCTCGGTGCAGGTGAGCTTTCGGTAAAGATGGGTGAGGAAACAGTCCTGTTCAGACATGAGAAGAAGTTTGTTAATCCTCCGGTTATTGCCGTAGCCATCGGTGATGCCGAATCCGATGGAGATGTGGATTCAAAGATAGATGGTGTAACTTCTTCCGAGATAGACAGGGTCGGACAGAAGCTCAGGGTGGATGCAATCGCGATAATTAATGATTCCGGTGACGGATCGAAATTTGGTGCACTTGCACAAAAGGTTGCTCAGAAGGCCCCGGATGTGCCTGTTATTATATGCACGGAAGATCCGGGAGCGGCTGAGGCGGCTCTCGGGAATTTTACCGGCAAGAACCCGCTGCTTTACGGGGTGACCGACGGAAATGCCGAAGCGATGGTTAATGTAGCGAAGGCAGCGAAGGCCTCTGTAGGTCTAAAGGCAGCAGGTATTGATGCGCTTTCTGCACTGACGGAGAAAGTGAAGTCACTGGGCATTGATGATATAGTTATAGACCCCCGGGCAAAGACAGCAGGCGAGATGCTCGAGGCAAACACGCTTATCAGGAGGGCGGCTGTAAAGAAGAGTTTCAAGGCTTTCGGTTATCCCATTATAAATTTTGTCCGGAGAGACAACGCCCTGCTTGAGACGCTGGTCGCTTCCCTGGGCATCATGAAATATTCATCTGTTGTTGTTGTAAGCAATATCGACAAATGGAAGAATCTCGCTCTCTTTGCGCTCAGGCAGAATGTCTATACAGACCCCCAGGTACCGATGCAGGTTGAGCAGAAGATTTACAGCATTGGAGACGTAAAACCTGAATCACCCCTGCTGATCACTACCAATTTTTCTCTCACTTATTTCATTGTTTCCGGAGAGGTTGAGAACAGCAGGGTGCCGGCACGCCTTGCTGTCATGGACTCTGAAGGGCTTTCCGTACTTACGGCATGGGCGGCAGGCAAGTTTACCGCTGGAAAGATCGCCCAGTTTATCAAGGAGAGCGGTATAGAAAATGACGTATCGCATAAGGAGTTGATAATCCCGGGTTATGTTGCGATACTCAGCGGGGCTATCGAGGATAAACTCGAAGGCTGGAAGATTACGGTCGGTCCGAGAGAGGCAAATGCCCTGCCGGCATTCCTCAAGTCGAGGGCGGCATAAAGGCTGCGCATCTTATTAATGTAGTTTATAAAGAAAATTCTATAAAAAATATAGTAATATAAAAAAATAAGCGGATGCAGTGAAATGAGGTCTGGAAATATCAGGGATTAAACCGCAGATGCTGTCTTTCTTCACGATCTTTGAAGTTCGGCGTTCTTGGTTAGCGTTGTATAGATATAAAGAAGTCAATAAGTAAGAATATATTGGGATGAATGCCGTGTCTGTCATGCCGGACTTGATCCGTCATAATGACTGTTATGTTGGATTTCTAATGAACTCATTACTTAACTACAAATTACAAGGAGGTCAATAATGTCGAAGTTGATTGCCTCAGCCGCTATCAGGGGTGCCCACCATGTCTTTAACAATGCAGAAGAGTTGTTAAAGAAAGTGATAGACGGTAAAGGCGAGGATTATCTTTTCGAGTTCCCGGATACGGCTTTTTATCTGCCGATGATATACGCAATGACCGGCAAGCAGGTTAAGACTGTTGGGGACATGAAAGAAGCCCTGGAAATGACCAGAGGTCTTCTTCATGAAGAGCCTGACGAACATATCTGGAAACCGTATCTTGGCGAGGCGCTTGACAGTGGCATGGCTATACTCTTTGCCGAGGAGATATGGCTGGCGCTGAGGTATATTGAAGGGCTGGAGCCGGTCACCGATCCGGATACGGGTTATGTATATAACGGATTTATAACAGACACGATCCAGAGAAATCTGGGTATCCAGCTGGTTGACGGCACGATGCCGGGGTTTGCGGTTATCATAGGCGCTGCACCGGATGAGGACACGGCGGTTAATATACTCAGGGAATTGCAGGAGAAGAATATATTGATCTTCCTGTCCGGAGAGAGTAATGGAGACAGCTGCACGAAGCAACTCCTGAGGAAAGGTATCGAGCTTGGATGGGATACCAGGATAGTGCCGCTTGGACCCGGTACGGAACATACGCTTTATGCGGCAGACTGGGCTATAAGGGCGTCCCTTATCTTCGGGGGGATGAAACCCGGAGATTTCAAGGGTAATCTCAGATATACCAAGGAAAGGGTCTTTGCATTTGCGCTCGGACTCGGACCGATGGATGATATAAAGTGGGCCACCGGCGCAGGCGCCATTAATATGGGATTCCCTGCGGTATGTGATACGGATGTGCCGGTTATCCATCCGACCGGAGTTACGACATATGAAGAGGTTGACAAGGAGCTTGACCATGCGAAGATCGTCCAGAAGGTGATCGAGGTAAGGGGTCTCAAGATTATAGTTGAAAAACCCCCCATTCCGGTTGCGTATGGTCCTGCATTTGAGGGCGAGCGTATAAGGAAGGACGATACATTTATAGAGTTCGGCGGTAACCGTTCAGCGGCTTTTGAATGGGTAAGAACGAGAGAACTGGATGATATCGAGGATGGAAAGATTAATATTGTTGGTGACAACTGGCAGGAAGAGTACGAAAAAGGCGGGGTCATGCCCCTCGGTATCCTCGTTGAGGTTGCGGGAAGGAAGATGCAGGCTGATTTCGAACCGATTATCGAGAGGAGGCTGCACCACAATATAAATGAAGGACAGGGTATCTGGCATATGGGTCAGAGAGACATCAACTGGATCCGTATAAGCCATGCTGCCAGGAAAAACGGATTTGCACTGGAGGATATAGGAAAGATACATCATGCCATGGCACACAGCCGTTTCAAGTCCATTGTCGACAAGGTGCAGGTCACACTTCTTACAAAGGAAGAAGATGTAATAAAAATGAGGGAGGAAGCGCGGAGTGCATGGGAGATAAGGGATGAGCGGATGGCTACGCTGACGGATGAAAGTGTTGATACCTTCTATTCCTGCCTGCTCTGCCAGTCATTTGCACCATCGCATACATGTGTAATTACTCCTGAGAGACTGGGGCTTTGCGGCGCCTACAACTGGCTCGACGGGAAGGCTGCATTTGAGATTGACCCTACGGGCGGCAACCAGCCGATTCAGAAGGGACAGACTATTGATGCCGTAAAGGGGAGATGGACAGGGGTTGATGAATATCTGAAGCAGTCAACAGGCGGGGCGGTTGAGACATTGAACGCATATACCATTATGGATAACCCCATGACATCATGCGGCTGTTTTGAGTGTATTGTTGCAATCATCCCCGAGGCCAATGGTGTAATGATCGTCCAGAGGGGTCATACAGACATGACACCCATAGGAATGAAATTTTCCACTCTTGCAGGTACGGTTGGCGGCGGTCTTCAGACACCCGGATTCATGGGGGTCGGCGTGAATTTTATATCCAGCAAAAAGTTCCTGTATGCAGATGGAGGGCTGAAAAGGGTTGTATGGATGACCAAAGCACTGAAAGAAAGGGTAAAGGAGCATTTTGAGGCGCGGGCTCAGGAGGAAGGGGTGCCCGACCTGCTTGACAAGATAGCTGATGAGACTATATGCGAAGACAGCGAAAAACTCCTCGAATATTTAACGAGTGTAAGTCATCCGGCCCTTGAAATGGACCCGATGCTGTAAAAGATTGTTGAGGGTTGCAGATTACAGCCTCATCTTTAAATGCGGCAATAGACAGTAACCTGAAACATGTAACCCGGGACTTGAAACTTATCAGGAGGTATGAAATGACGGAAAAAAAGATAAAGAGCGCAAATGAGGCCGCAGAGAAGATCATAGAATGGGGTGAAGCCCATGATATGGTTACATGTTTCGAAAGGGCGGAGAAGCTTAAACCCTGCCCGATAGGCGCTTCGGGCGCATGCTGCAAGGCATGCCATATGGGCCCGTGCAGACTTGTCGGCAAGAATGCAGAGGAAGCGGCGAGAGGCGTATGTGGCGCTACCCTCGCAACTGTGGCTGCAAGGAATTTGCTCAGGATGATAGCGGCAGGTTCCGCTGCCCACTCCGACCATGCAAGGGGTATGGCATATACACTGCTTGCCGTTGCCAATGGCGAGGCAAAGGATTTCAGGATAACGGATGTAAAAAAGCTTTACAGGGTTGCGGGTTATCTGGATATAGAATTTGAAGGAAGGGAAGTAAATGATGTTGCCCGTGATGTAGCCACAAGGCTGATAGAGGATTTCGGCAGGCAGGGAACCGGTCATGTAAACTTCCTGAGCAGAGCTCCGGAGAAGACACAGAAGAGATGGGAAAAATGGGGCATAAAGCCCCGCGGTGTAGACAGGGAGATCGTCGAAGCGATGCACCGTACGTGTATAGGCGTTGACCACGACCCTGACCATATTTTGCTGCACGGGCTCAGGACGGCTCTTACAGATGGCTGGGGCGGCAGTATGATATCGACAGACATTACCGATATACTTTTTGGTACGCCCGCACCCGTAAAAGCAGAGGCGAGCTTCGGGATATTCGAGGAAAACATGGTCAACCTCGTGGTTCACGGGCATGAGCCTCTTCTTGCAGAGATGATCGTAGCGGCTGTATCCGAATCCGGGATGGTCGAATATGCAAAATCGAAGGGCGCCGGGGGTATAAATCTTGGCGGCATGTGCTGTACGGCCAATGAGGTGCTGATGAGACACGGCATCCCTACGGCCGGTGGTTTTACAAATCAGGAACTGGGGATAATGACCGGCCTGGTAGATGCAATTACAGTAGACGTTCAGTGTATAATGCCGGCCATTGTCGAACTTTCAAAGAAATTCCATACAAAGGTTATAACAACATCGGAGAAGGCAATGATCCCGGGAGCTATTCATATGGAATTCGATGAGGAAAGGGCGATGGAGATGGCCAGAGATGTCGTCAGACTTGCGTGTGATAACTTCCCGAACAGGACGACCGGGGGCAGCCATATTACCGACAAGTTTCCGGTTATAGGCGGTTTTTCTCATGAATACATAGAGTATATGCAGGGCGGGAGCTGGAGAGCCTCATTCAGACCTCTTAATGATGCCATAATGGCAGGCAGGATCCGCGGCGTAGTCGGGCTGGCGGGTTGTGACAATCCGAGGGTGCCTTCTACAGGTATTCATAAGTTTCTGGCAACCGAACTGATAAAGCATGATGTGCTGGTCCTTTCAACGGGATGTGGCTCCGCTGCATGCGGAACAGCGGGTTATCTTACTCCCGAGATGGCCCTCGAAAATGCAGGTCTTGGTCTGAGAGAGGTGTGCGAGGCGATCGGAATTCCTCCCATACTGCACGTCGGGTCATGTGTAGATAATTCCAGGATACTTACCATTGCGAGCGCCATGGCCGCAGAGGGCGGCCTGTCCGACGAGATAGGGGGTATGCCCGCCGTCGGCATAGCGCCTGAATGGATGTCTGAAAAGGCTATCGCAATCGGGGTCTATTTTGCCGCCTCGGGTTTGCCGGTGATATTCGGAGGTGAATCGCCCGTTGAAGCGAGCAGGGAAGTTACAAGGATAATGACTGAAGTGTGGTTTGAGAGGTTCATGGGTGCGCTGCATTTCGAGCCTGACCCGGAAAAGATTCTTGAAATGACACTCGATTATATAGATAAGGCAAGAGAGAGGCTTAAACTCAGGAAGTACGAACCGGGCAAGTTCGCAGCCGAGAGGGTACTTCTGAGCATGGCTGACAGAAGAAAGCTTGACAAGGAGGCGAAGCCTCATCTGGGAGTAGGAGGATAGGACCGGCAAAATCTTATTATTGCGACATAAAGATTTATTTCCTCCTGATTCCGTTAGTTGTCCGGAATCAGGAGTTTTTTGTTCTCTTTTATTTGTTTTGGAGTTCATTAGCCCGCATTATTCATAAATTAATTGCCATGCGGACGCCGGACATGGCTCAAATCCGCATATGCACCTGTGGAAGAAGAAAAAAGGCCGGATTGCATGAAAATACATTATGATAGAGAAAGACCTGAGTACCGGCGGGCCGGACATGCGGATTTTCACCACATCAGCCGTCCGCAGTGGCGGTTTATGAATTATCCGGGTTGGTTCAGGTTTGTTGATTAGCATGATAGGTTTATAATAATTTTTAATTTCCATGCAATATTATATATATGTTAAAATTTTACTCTTGCAGGAAATGTCAAATATAATGTGTCGGTAATGTTATTTTTGATTTGACAATAATCCCATTATGACTTCCGGAGGACACGGATGGGTATGGAATTAATGGATGTTAATGAAGGTATCGAAAGAAACGCGGGGCCTGTGGCCGGGATAGTATGCGAACATGACAGGAAGAAGGCACTCCTTATTCCGGCACTTCACAGTATACAGGAGGATAAAGGTTATTTACCCGGGGAAGAGTTGCAGACACTCTCCGAGAAGCTTAATCTTCCACTTGCAGAGATCTACAGTGTGGCAAGTTTTTATGGCCAATTCCATTTTTCCCCGAGAGGGAAAAAGATTGTGAGAGTATGTCTGGGTACCGCTTGTCATGTAAGAGGGGCTTCATCGGTACTTAACGGCATTAAAGACCGGTTTGGTGTAGGGGTTGGAGAAACGACGGAGGACCTTAAACTGACACTTGAAACCGTGGGCTGTGTAGGATGTTGCGGCCTGGCTCCTGTGGCTACTGTCAATGAGGATATAATCGGCGAGGTAGGTCCCGACAAATTGGACGAATTGATTCAGTCCATTGAGGAAGAGGAATAAGTATGCAGAAAATAAATAATATTGACGGGTTAAGGAAGCTGAGAAATGATTTTATGGAAAGTGTCTTTAAGGAAGGCATTCCCCGTGTACGTGTGTGTTGCGGAACAGCGTGTAATGCTACGGGATCAAAAAAAGTTATCGAAGGCATCAAGGCTGAAGCGAGCGAGAGAGGACAGGAAGTGGAGATAGTAAAAACGGGCTGTCAGGGTTTGTGCCAGAAAGGGCCTGTAATGACATCCGAGCCGGCTGGATATTTCTATCAGAAAGTAAAACCTGCAGATACCCATGAGCTTTTTGTTAATACTTATGAGGCGGGTGTCCCTGCCAGAAAACTCCTTTACAGGGATTCTATCCTGGAAGAACCATACGAGTTGATGGGAGACCTTCCTTTTTATAAAAAACAGTTAAGAATAGCCCTCAGGCATAATGGCCTGATTGATCCCACGGATATTAAGCATTATCTTGCCATCGGCGGCTATGGTGCCCTTGAGAAGGCCCTTTCAACGATGACCCCTGAAGATGTGGTTGAAGAAATAGACAGGGCAACTCTCCGCGGACGTGGCGGCGCCGGTTTCCCTGCAGGAAAGAAGTGGCTTCATACAAAAAAGGCGCCCGGGGATATAAAATTTGTAATTGCCAATGGCGATGAGGGTGACCCGGGGGCATTTATGGACAGGTCTATCATGGAAGGTGATCCTCACAGTCTTATTGAGGGAATGCTTCTCTGTGCTTATGCCATAGGGGCCGGGTATGGTTTTATCTATGTCCGGCATGAATATCCACTCGCCGTCAGAAACCTGAAAATAGCGATCCGTCAAGCCGAAGAACTCGGATTGCTTGGAGAAGACATCCTCGGGACGGGATTCAGCTTTGTTCTGGAGGTCAGAGAAGGGGCAGGGGCGTTTGTGTGCGGCGAGTCGACTGCTCTGGTGGCGTCAATCGAAGGCGACAGGGGATTTCCCAGGTCGAGACCTCCAAGGCTTTCCGAGCCCGGAGGAGGCGTGTGGGGGTATCCCAGCAACCTGAACAATATAGAGACGTATGCATGTGTTCCGCCGATTATTGAAAAAGGCTCCGGCTGGTTCAGGAGTATCGGTACGGAGACTTCACCGGGCACAAAGGTATTTGCCCTTACAGGCAAGGTGGTTAATACGGGTCTTGTTGAAGTTCCGATGGGCATGACTCTGAGGGAAATAATATTCGATATCGGCGGCGGAATACTTGGCGGCAAGAAGTTTAAGGCTGTGCAGACAGGTGGACCATCCGGAGGATGCCTTCCTGAGTCTTACCTCGATCTTCCGGTGGATTTTGATTCTCTCAGGAAGGTGGGTTCAATGATGGGTTCGGGAGGTATGGTTGTATTGGATGAAGATACCTGTATGGTTGATGTGGCCAGGTATTTTCTGTCATTTACCCAGGCTGAATCGTGCGGGAAATGCCCACCCTGCAGAATAGGTACATACCAGATGCTCGGGATACTGGAAAGGATAACGCAGGGAAAGGGAGAGGTACGGGATATTGAGAGGCTTATAAAACTCGGCAAGTTTATACAGGAAGGCTCTCTGTGTGGTCTGGGCCAAAGTGCGCCGAATCCCGTGCTCAGTACGATAAAATATTTCAGGGAGGAGTACGAAGAGCATGTATATGACAATTATTGCAGGGCAAAGGTGTGCAGCGGAATGGGTGTCTTCAGGATCAATCTGAATAACTGTATACGTTGCGGTCTCTGTAAACAGGTGTGTGCTTATGACGCAGTCAAGGAAACCAGAAATGATTTTATTATAGACAATGATTACTGCCGGCAGTGCAAGGCCTGCTACCATGTGTGTCCTGTCGGCGCAATAAAGATATGGAAGAAGAGCCTTATAAGCCTGTATGAAAGGTTTGAAATACCTTATGAACAGTTGGAACACATTGAAAGGAGTACGAAGATGACTCTTAAAGATGTTTTGGAATCAAAGCCTTCACAGATGGTTACCTGCACAAAAGACTGCAAGATCAGTGATGCAGTGACCATAATGGACGGTAAGAACGTTGGTTCAATACTCGTAATGGACAAGGACGGGCAACTGGTGGGGATTTTCACCGAGAGGGACATAATGCACTGCTTTGTAAAGAAAATCAATTTCAATGAAGATTCTATAGCGAAGGTGATGAGTACCGAGCCGGTGTCCCTCGATGGGTCAAGCGACATAAGCGTGGCAATCAATGTCATGTCCGAACACAAGATCAGGCATCTGCCTGTTGTAGAAAATGAGAAGCTGATCGGGATGATCTCATACAGGGATCTTGTTTCCTACCTGTTACCCGAAGTTGTATATATGGCGGAAGATATCTACTGAGGTGGTGAATGACGAAAACAGAGACACTAACAGTTAAAGAAATAAAGGAAGAGGCTGAGAGAAAAACGTGTCCATTACAGAAGGCCCTGTATTACACAGAGGGATTTCTGGCAGGCCCGATGTGCGGGAGGTGTTTTCCATGTTCATTTGGATCATATGAGGCAAGGATAAGGCTGATGGACATTGTAGAGGGGAGGGGCAGTGAAGAGGACATTGCGGCAATCAGTAGGATAGCCGAAGATATGCTCATAAGTTCCTTGTGCAAAAAGGGCAAGGATACAGCCGGATTTATCCTGGAATGGATCGATTCCGGCGTATTCCGGGAGCATACAGATGGAAAGTGCCGGGATATGGAGTGCAAGGCATTCATTGAGTACAGGATTATACCTGAGAAGTGCATAATGTGCGGCAAGTGCAAGGATGTATGCGGGGACAAGGCAATCTTTGGAAAAAGGAAGAAAAAATATGAGGCTGGAGCAGTCCCGTATGAGATACGGCAGAAGCGGTGTACAAAGTGCGGGGAGTGCAGGGAAGAATGCCCGGTTGAGGCCATAATTGTAGTCGGCATACACGAAGACGCAGCCGTAAAAGTATAGAAGACAAAAGATATCGGGAGGAATAAATGGCAGACAGAGTAAAACTGACGATAGACGGCAAAAAAGTCAAGGCACCCGCCGGGACGACGGTTATTGATGCCGCCGGGTCTGCGGGCATTCATATCCCCAACCTCTGTTACCTCAAGGGGCTCAAGGGGATAGGCGCTTGCAGACTGTGCCTGGTGGAGGTAGAAGGGCTCAAATCTCTGATGACCGCATGTACCATGAAAATAAAAGAGGGTATGGTCGTCAACACCAGGACCGAGAAGATAAATGAAATAAGGAAATATGTAATAGATCTCATACTTTCCATGCATCCGCTTGACTGCATGACATGCACAAAGGCAGGAGTCTGCAACCTTCAGAAGTATGCATACGATTTTGAGATAAAAGAATCATCATTCAGCAGAAAGAAATTTGGATTTCCGGTAGATGAAGCAAACCCGTTTATAAAAAGGGATCCTGATTACTGCATCCTGTGCGGCCGCTGTGTGAGAGTCTGCAACGCACAGGGGACATCTGTGCTTAATTTCAGCGGGCGCGGTGTTGGCTCAAGAGTAATTACCGCAAATGACAGGCCGTTGCAGGAGTCCGGATGTACCTTCTGCGGCAGCTGTGTTGATGCATGCCCCGTAAATGCACTTCTTGAGGCAGACAGGTGGAGAAAGGGAAGAGAATGGGAGTATCAGAGAGCCGGGTCCGTATGTACATCATGCGGAAATGCATGTGATATCACAGTGAGTATTTATGAAGATGAGGTCGCAAAGGTCAATGCAGGAGGCGATGAGTCCCATGCCGGGCATTATATATGCGCAACAGCGAGGTTCGGATTCGATGCCCTGAAGGCGGATACAAGAGTTATGTCGCCGATGATCAGAGAAAGCGGCGAGCTGAAAGAAATTTCGTGGAAAGAAGCAATAAAGGCGGTTTCCGGGAAATTGAAAGGGAGTTCGGCCGGCATAATCACAAGCGGAAGCATACTGAACGAAGACGCCCTTACAGTGGCCAACCTTGCCGGAGAAGCAAAAATCAAAGACATTGTCTCGACAGTGGGCCTTTACGGGGAGAAAGAATCGATATTGGCCGGAGGTGCGGACCTTGAAGCCGCCGACCTGATCCTTATTGCAGGAATAAATCCGTCGCAATGGAAAAGAGTATTGCCTGCCCTTGATGCAGTCACAAGGAAAAAGGTGGGCATGGGGACTAAGCTTATCGTAATCAATGACAATGAAACAGAACTGGCGAAGATTGCCAATGTATCAATAACAGCTGATGAGGCTTCAACACTGAAAAACCTTGCCGGAGCGCTTGTTGGGGCAGGTCTCGGGGCGCCCGATGGTATGGACCTTGGCAGGGCGGATATCTCCGGGATTATAAAAGAAGCAGCTGAGATATATGCCGGGGCGAAGAGGCCGGTAATTATTTCGCCACCCTCCCTTTTCAATGCATCGGCCAATATCGCCCTTATCAGGGGGGACCTGGTCACCGTACCGCTTGAAGCCAATGCAAAGGGTACAGTGATGATGGGAATAGATGCAGATGGGAAAAAATACAGTGATTTGCTTTCAGGAAACGCGAAGGTTTTATATGTGATTGGCGATGTGCCGGTTAATGAAAGACCGGAAGTGGATTTTCTTATAGTTCAGACCACTCATATGACAGACCTCGCCAGCGAAGCGGATATAGTCCTTCCGGCTGCGGACACACTTGAGTCCTCCGGTACGATAGTTGATTATCTGGGCAGACTTAAGGAAGCGGGCCAGGCAGTAAATCCTCCCGGGGACGTCCTTCAGCACAGGGATATTTTTTCACGAATCTCAAAAGAAATGGGGTTGAAGACGAAAGCGGCAAAGAGCACGGAAGCAAAGAAACTGGCAAAGGTGAAAAGAGAGCCGTCCGTGGGTGAATTTATCAAAAAAGAGGAGTTGGAAATAAATGCTGAAGAGTTTATCCGCTCCGTGAATAAACCGGTAATCAACGGTTCGAGGCTTTTCTGGCTGAAAGAGATTGAAAATACGGTTGCGGTCTGAATTATGGTTCTCAGGGATTTATAATATCTTGTAGCAATCATGGATCCCGAGTGCTTTCGGGACCTGCATGCAGTTTCCCGGCGGCTCTCCAATACGCTTGATATACTTCTGTCCAGATGCATTGTACAGGGACCGGTGTCTATCCAAAACGTATTCCTTCCTGCTAAAATAATGCTCCATGGACGATTCGTACAGTATAAAATTGCCGGTTTTCGAGGGGCCTCTCGACTTGCTTCTTCACCTTATCAGAGAAAACAAGGTTGATATTTACGATATTCCCATTGCTCTCATCACTCATCAATACCTTGAGTATATCGGGCTCATGAAGGAACTGAACCTTGAGATCGCAGGTGAGTTTCTGGTTATGGCGTCGACCCTTATTTACATCAAGTCAAGGATGCTCCTGCCGGTGGATGAGGAGGTCCGGGCAGATGAGCAGGATGATCCGAGGCTTGAGCTTGTCCAGAGATTGCTTGAATATCAGGCCTTTAAGGAGGCTTCGCTCTCGCTTAAGGAAAGAGAGTTGACATGGCGTGATTATTTCTGGAGGGAGCCGGCGGAGTGCGATGTGCCGCAGGACGAGATGGAGGTGGAACTGCCGCTTTTTGATCTTAACCTCTTTGATCTTATAGGCGCCTTCAGGAATTTGCTTGGTAAAGTGCCGCCGGAGGCGGTTGAAATAACCAGGGAGACACTGACGGTTAAAGACAGGATAGCATTGATCGTTGAAAAACTCGAAAATCAGGATACGGTCAGGTTCGAATCACTTTTTCCCGGTGGCTTGACAAAGATGGAAATGGTGGTTACTTTTGTTGCGTTGCTGGAGGTTATAAGGCTTGGTCTTGCAAGGGTATACCAGGACCGTGAGTTTGGCGTAATATGGATTATAGCCCCGGAGAAGGATAAGAATGGTAATGCAGAATCCGGCCGAAGTGGTTCGGCATCATGAAAGTCGAATTCTACAGACATAATATTGATAATGAGGATGTCGGAAGGATAGAGGGAGTGCTGAACTCCGTTTTTTTAACGACCGGTGCAGTTGCCGGGGAATTCGAGGAAAGATTTTCTTCATACCTTGACATACCATATGCAGTGGGAGTCACGAGTTGCACCGCCGCGCTGCACCTGAGTCTTGTTGCGTGGGCTATAGGGGCCGGTGATGAAGTTATCACTACACCAATGAGTTTCTGCGCAACATCCAACGCAATCCTGCATGCAGGGGCAAAGCCTGTGTTCGTGGACGTGGAGGAAGATACAGGCAATATAAACGCCGATCTTATTGAAGGTGCAATTACTGAGCGTACTAAAGCCGTTATTCCCGTGCATCTTTACGGCCGAATGTGTGATATGAAGAAAATCAGGCGGATTGCGGATAAACACGGGCTTGTCGTCATAGAAGATGCAGCTCATGCAATAGAGGCGGAAAGGGACGGTATCAGGGTTGGGAAGTTGGCGGATTCCGCATGTTTCAGCTTTTATGCTACAAAGAATATCACTTCGGGAGAGGGAGGTGCCGTCTGTGTTCATGATCGTGATAAGGCGGAAATCCTGAAAATGTTACGATTACATGGGATTGATAAATCGGCAGCTGACAGATATACGAAACAATACAGACACTGGGATATGCCGTTTCTCGGGTGGAAATACAATATGGATAATTTGCAGGCTGCTCTTCTCATCGGGCAGTTAAAGAGGATAGACCTGCTTTGGGAACGGAGAAAGGTTTTATGGGATCTTTATACACAAAGTCTTGCCGGTCTCGATACTGTCCAATTGGCGGGATATCCGGCTGCACCAAGGCATGCCATGCATCTCTTTACCGTCCTTGTTGATGGCGGAAAAAGGGACGAAATACTCAATGAACTTCAAAAAAGAGGGATAGGTGTTGCGGTAAATTACCGCCCGATTCATCTCCTGAAATATTATCGTGACAGGTTTAGTTATAAATCAGGAGATTTCCCTGTTGCAGAAGCTATCGGCAACAGGACCATTTCTCTGCCTTTTTATCCCCGGCTTTCGGAAGATGAATTGACCTATGTTTCAGATACACTTAAATCGCTGATTACTTGATTATGTTGTGAGATGCAGCGCTATGGCGTGGTGGTTCATTATCGAGGCGTTGTAGGTGGCGTTAGGGGATAAAACGGAGAGATTCTTTACGAAGCCTGCCCTGAGCAGGAAGAAGCGGAACGGAGAGATTCTTCGACAGGCTCAGAATGACGATAGCCGAAGGGCTCGGAATGACAATTTCCCCCGGTCATTCTTAGGAAGCCCCGCATGGTTCTGCGGGATAAACTATGCGACCGAAGAATCTCAAAGGCAAGATTTTCCACCCATGCCCGAATTTCTGTATCTCCATATGTTTTATTAGCTCTTTTGGAGACGCACCTGATAAATAACACTATTTAGAGTCTGTGTATAAAGTCAGTTCCTCTACCTGTCATTCCGGCAGTCCTTAAGCCGGAATCTATTCTTTTCAGTAAGTTCCGGATGGCCCGAACACTTTCGGGACATGACAAAAATAAAAAACGGCAATTTATACACAGACACTATTTAGAGTCTGTCCATAAAGACAGTCCCTCTATCTGTCATTCCGGCAGTCCTTAAGCCGGAATCTATTCTTTTCAATAAGTTTCGGATACCCGATTACAGATTTCGGGCATGACAAAAAGAAGAAACGGCAGTTTATGGACAGACACTATTTACTACGGTTATAAGAATCTAAGGATAGATTATCCATAAATTGTCTTAAAATTATGGAATTGTATTCCATAAAATTTGACAAAAAAGAATTCCCGTGTTATCGTTATTTATGATGATTAAGCGGCATTATGATCTGAATGCACTGATAAGACAGGGCAAAACGCTTGTCATTTACGGCCCGAGACAGGTCGGAAAGACTACGTTATTACAGAATTTCCTCTCGCAGACCCCGTTAAAGTACAAGCTGGATTCTGGTGATAACATCAGGGTACAACAAATCCTCAGTTCCAGGGACCTGCCCCTTATATTGGAATACGTATCCGGCTATGAGTTGCTGGCTATAGATGAGGCACAGCAGATCCCGGGTGTCGGCATGGGCCTGAAGATGATAGTTGATCACAGGCCTGATATCATAGTTATAGCCACGGGCTCATCCTCCTTTGACCTGTCAGGGGCGATTGGAGAGCCGTTGACAGGCAGGAAGAAGACGCTTGTCCTTTATCCCTTTGCCCAGATGGAGCTTCTTACCCTTTACAATCGCTATGAGTTGAGAGAAAGACTTGAGGAGTTTCTCATCTTCGGATCATACCCCGAGGTTATCACTGCGGGGAACACAAAAGAGAGAACCGAAATACTCAACGAAATAGTCGACTCATATTTGCTCAAAGATGTCCTGAGCCTTGAGCGGATAAAGGGGTCAAGGGTTCTGCTGGATTTGCTGAAACTTCTTGCCTTTCAGGTGGGAAGCCAGGTATCCCTCAACGAACTTGCCACACAGGTAAAACTGGATGTCAAAACCGTAGGGCGGTATCTGGATATCTTTGAAAAGGCATTTGTCATTATGCGAATCGGCGGCCTCAGCAGGAATTTGCGAAAGGAGGTCGTGAGTAAGGCAAAATACTATTTCATTGATAACGGTATTCGTAATGCCGTAATCTCCCAGTTTAATCCTCTCAACAGCCGTAACGATGTGGGTATCCTCTGGGAGAACTTTATGGTCATCGAACGGATAAAAAAATGTGCCTACCAGGGTATCTATGGCTCATTTTACTTTTGGCGCACCTATGACAAACAGGAGATTGATCTCGTCGAGGAACGGGAAGGCATACTTGGCGGATATGAATTCAGATGGACTGAAAGGGGAAAACAGAAGCCCCCGAAGGACTGGCAGGGCGCTTACAGTAATGCCGGATTTGATATAATCAACAGAGAGAATTATTTAGACTTTATCCTTTGATAACCAGCCACACCGCCAAGGCTTGTTGATGTGCCGACAATAATGGAAAAGGTTATAAAAAATGCAGAGCGAGACTGAATTCTCCATAGTCATCCCAATCTATAATGAGGAAGAAAACATTCCCGAGCTTTACAGACGCCTGACGGCCGTGATGAAAAAACTCTGTGAAGACGAGGGCATGGAAAAGGAGAGCTATGAAATTATTTTAGTTGATGATGGAAGCACGGATCGCTCCTGGCTGTTAATTAAGGGACTCCATGAAAAAGACCAAAAAATAAAGGGCATAAGGTTTTCAAGAAACTTCGGGCATCATATCGCTATTACCGCCGGACTTGACCATGCGGAGGGAAATGCAGTCATCTTGATGGATGGAGATTTGCAGGACCCGCCGGAGGAGATTCCAAAGTTATATGAAAAGTTCATAGAGGGATATGATTTGGTTTATGCTGAAAGGGAAAAAAGGGATGACCCCTTATTAAGAAAAATTATTTCATGGATTTATTTAAGGGTATTAAAAATAATTACTAATCTTGAAATAAATCTGGAAAGTGGAATTTTCAGAATAATGAGCAAACGAACTGTAGAAAATTTAAGAAGATTGAGAGAAAAATCAAGATTTCTTCTGGGGCTTATGGGTTGGGTAGGGTTGCCTCAAGCGAAAGTTAAGATTGAAAGGCATAAAAGATATTCTGGCAGTTCTAAATATACTTTATTTAAGCTGTTTAAACTCGCATGGCATGGAGTGACCTCTTTTTCTTATGTGCCGCTTCAACTTGCAACGTATTTAGGATTCTTAGTTGCTGTCATGAGTTTTTTATTGGGGCTTTTTATGTTGTATAGAAAATTATTTTTAGGTATACCTATTTTAGGATATGCATCTATAATTGTCTCTTTATTTTTCCTGGGCGGTGTTATACTTCTTGTACTTGGCGTAATTGGAGAATATATTGGAAGGATATATACGGAGGTGCAGAATAGACCTCTTTATGTAATACAGGAGGAAATAAGATAGTTTGATTTTAGTAACAGGTGCAACAGGTTTTGTTGGGAAAGCATTAATTCCTGAGTTGATAAGGCGAGGTTATGACCTGGCAGTTTTAATAAATCATAAAATAGCTCCCGATGACTGGAAAGATAAAGTTACGATACTAAAGGCGGATATCTCTAAAAAAGAAGAAGTCTTTTATATCAAGGATTATCCGTTTGATAAAATAATACATCTTGCTGCATATATTCCCCTAAAAGATGAGATTAGAGAGTTCGAGGATTGCCTTAATGTGAATGTAATAGGAACTAATAATCTTCTCGAGTTTGCGGCTATAAGAAAAATACAAAGATTCATATACAGCTCAAGTGCTATAGTTTATGGCATATCAAAAGAACCGAAGATAGTTAAAGAGGAAAACAGCGCTTTTCCAATCACCCATTATGGAATGAGTAAATTGTTAGGCGAGATGCTCTGCGAAAGATACAGAAAAGTATTCGGGATTAAGGCAGTCTCATTGCGCTACTCATATGTATATGGTGCAGGAATGCCGGAGCATTTTATATTTGGAAAGTTTCTTAGAAAAGCAATTAGTGGAGAGGATATACAGATATACGGAACTGGAATTGGTGTGAGAGACTTTATATGTGTTAAAGATATAGTATCAGCTATTATTCTTGCCTTGGAAAGTAATGTAGTAGGGACTTTTAATATAGGTACTGGTATAGCTACATCTCTATCCGGACTGGCTGAGATTATCATCAACATAACAAACAGCAAATCAAAAATCATCTTTTACAATGATGAGAAAGAGGATGAGTCACAGCCAATCTTAAATATTTTAAAGGCTGAGAAAAAATTAGGGTTTCAACCGGTTTATAATTTAGAAAATGGAATCAGAAATTATGTAAAGGTTTAAAATAATGATTACAGTAATTGTTACAGGTGTTGGTTCGAATATTGGCCAGGGGATTATTAAAGCGATTAGGATGTCAGGGCTTAGAGTGCGGATAATCGGATCGGATATCAACCCTCTATCAGCAGGATTGTTCAGATGTGATAAAGGCTATGTTCTTCCACCAGCTTATTCAGGGGATTTTAAAGATTCAATCGTAACGGTCTGCAAGGACGAAAATGTGGACATGATTTTGATTGGGTCTGACCCGGAGGTGCCATTTTTTGCTGGAGCGAAACAAGAGATAGAGCGTCTAACTGAAGCTTTTATCCTTGTGAGCAACCCTGCAATAGTTAATACCTTTCATGACAAATGGGAATCCTTTCTCTTTTTAAGAAGGAATGGTTTTAATTGTCCTGAGACCATCTTAAGAGATAGTGACTCATTAAAGGATTATATAAAGGATATTGGTTTTCCATTGGTTGTGAAACCTCGAGTAGGTGGAGGATCAAAAAATGTCTTTATTGTAAAAGACGAAATAGAGCTTGAATGTGCTCTTGGAAAAATAGCTGATCCGGTCATACAGGAATACATTGATCAGGATGACGAATACACAGCCGGCATTTTTTTTGATTCCAGTTCTGATATTAAAGGTATTATTACAATGAAACGTGAATTGTTATCGGGAACTACTTATCGTGCTATTGTGGATGATTTCCCGGTAGTAAAAAAGGAGATGAGAAGGATTGCTGAATCCTTGAGTAGAAATGGTGCATCAGGACCGATAAATGTTCAATGCAGGATGTCAAAAAATGGACCTAAAACCTTTGAAATAAACCCAAGATTTTCCGGGACTACGGCTTTTAGGGCAAATTTTAATTTTAATGAACCTGCTGCTGCAATAAGGCATTTTATAATGGGTGAAGAACTTGAAGAACTTGAATATTCAAAGGGCATAGTGATGCGATACTGGGAAGAGGTATATATTACTCTTGAGAATGGAAGACACATTATGAAAGAGGGATCTATAGAAAAGCCGGATTCAGAGATAAAGAGGGTGTTTTGAAGAACATTAGGCTTCTAATCTTTGATTTTGGCGGCACACTGGTAAGGTTGTATCCCTCAAGAGAGGATATCATCTCTGATTTTTTAGCATCAAAAGAACTTTCTGTTGGTATTTCTGAGATAACAAAGGCATGTCGGATTGTTGATCATTGTAAAAGGCAATCATCAATAAGCTTAAAAGGGGAAAAAGCAAAAGAAGAGTTTTTATTAAGTATTAATAAAGAAGTTTTTAAGGTGTTGGGACTCTACGAAAATGCTGTCCACTGGTCTGTAGAGTTATACAATACCTTTTCTCAGAAAAAGAAATGGGATGTTTTTGAAGATACCATACCTTTATTAAAAGAGATTGAAGAACTTGGGTTGGCAATGGCTATCCTGGCAAACTGGGATAAAAATTTAGAATCTCTTGTGAATACTTTAAGTCTTAATTGCTACTTCTCTCATGTTTCATCTTCAGAGCAACTCGCTATAGAAAAACCTGATCCCAGAATATTTTATACTTTTATGAGAACGTGTTCTTTTTCTCCGGATGAGGCTCTCTATATCGGCAATGACTATGAATTAGACGCTATTTGTGCAAGAAGTGCTGGTGTCTACCCTATTTTGATAGATAGGTTGGAATACTGGCCATACGCTGATTGCTTGAGGTTTAAAAGTTTAATGGAATTAAGGGAATATTTAAAATCAATTTAAATGGTTAATTATAATAAAATATGGCGAGAGATATATGGAGATATACAGAAACATGGCCCTGTCCATAGACACATGCGTAAGCTTTTTATAAGGTTGCTATCAGGGTTAAACTATGAAACAGCTATTGATGTAGGATGTGGCGGTGGAGATAATCTAATAGTTTTAAGTTGTAACAAGAACCTTAAAAGGCTTATGGGAGTGGATATTTCAGAGGAGGCACTTAAGAGTGCATCTATGAAAGTAGATACTGGATATAGAGTACTCGATATTCAAAGCGACTATATTGAAGAAAAGTTTGATATGGTCTTCTGTTCTTTTCTCCTGGAACATGTTGATGATGACGAAACAGCCCTGACAAACCTATCAAATATGTGTAGTAAATATTTACTCCTTTCGACAATTCAGGGTGACTACGAAAGATATAAACCATGGGAAGATAAGGTTGGTCATGTGAGAAATTATCGTAATAGTGAACTCGATGAGAAGATTATAAGGCATGGGTTCAGAATACTGAAAAAGATTGAATGGGGTTTCCCATTTTATTCTCCAATTGTCAGGCGGCTTCAACTCCTTAATCCAGACATTGGGGTTGGACGGTATGACACAAAGACAAAAATAATTGCCGAAATACTTAACTTGCTATACTATTTTAATCTATCTTCAAAAGGAGATATATTGGTTATATTGGCAGGTAAATATTGAAACATGCTGAGTGATCAGACATTTGATCCATCGAAGTTTAAAAAAATAAAGAAGGCAGAAAAAGAGCATTTCTGGTTTGTTGCCAGGAGGAAATGGATATTTGATAGGATAAGGCAATTCTGTGTTCCACCGGCAGATTTTCTCGAGGTTGGTTGTGGTACTGGAAATGTCAGCAGTTTCCTCGCAAAGGTTGGATACGTTGTAACGGGCTGTGAGTTATACGAAGAAGCAATCAAGATAGCATGGCAGGGATTTAAGATTATGAAGGGGGATGCAAATAGCCTTCCATTTGAAAATCAATCCTTTGATATAGTGGGTCTGTTTGATGTGATTGAACATCTTGATGACCCTGTTATTGCACTTAAGGAAGCATTGAGGGTATTAAAACCTGGTGGGATTGTATCTGTTACAGTGCCGGCAAGGAAGGAACTCTGGAGTTATTATGATGAAATATCACTCCATAGGAGAAGATACACCAAAGAAAGCCTTTCTTGCATATTGCAGGAGGCTGGATTCAGTGTCCTAAAGATAAACTATATGTTTATGGCCCTTTATTTACCCATGAAATACCTGAGAGGTAATCAAAAACATGGATCTGCTGATCAATTCAATATAAATCCCTTAGTAAATGTTTTACTCAAGAGACTTTTTGAAATGGAAAGACATATTTCAGGATTTTTGCCTCTGCCGATAGGTACTTCACTTATTGGAGTTGCTCGAAAGGATATTCGAGACTAATGTCCTTTTTTGCATTAATCCTTATAGAAGTTGTTTTTTTGATTTTGAATTTCCAGTTACAACCGGTGAAACGTGCCTCGTCCGTTAATCGACATTTGGTTTTCAATGAAATTTTGGCCATTTCCATGATATAATCCCCATAAATTTCCGGAGGCAGGTTTTGAAGACAATACTCGTTACAGGCGGAGCAGGCTTCATCGGCAGTAATTTTGTAAATTATATATTCGTGAAATATCCTGAATATAAGTTAATCGTTCTCGATGCGCTTACGTATGCCGGAGACATCGAAAATATTGATCCGGATGTGCGTAATTCAGACAGATTTGAGTTCTGGTATGGAGACATTAACAATCTTGACCTTGTAAGCGATCTTGCCGGCAGGTCCGATGTGGTGGTACACTTTGCGGCTGAAACCCATGTCGCCCGCTCTCTCTATTCTCACAGGGTGTTCTTCGTTACCGATGTGCTTGGTACACAATCCATAGCTAATGCGGTCCTGAAACATTCCGGCAGGCTTGAGCGTTTTATTCATATTTCTACTTCTGAAGTTTATGGAACTGCAGAATATGAGCCTATGGATGAGGATCACCCTTTGAATCCTACGAGCCCCTATGCAGCGGCAAAGGCAGGCGCTGACAGGCTTGTGTATTCCTATATCACCGCGCATGACATACCGGGTGTTATTATAAGGCCGTTCAACAATTATGGGCCGAATCAGCACCTTGAAAAGGTTATCCCCAGATTTATAACCAGTTGCATCCTTGGCGAACCTCTTATGATTCATGGCGATGGCACTGCAATGAGAGACTGGGTATATGCCGGGGATACCGCAAGGGCGGTAGACCTTGCTATTCATGCTCCTCTTGAAAAAATTAGAGGCGAAGCCTTTAACATTGGTACGGGCAAACCTTTCGGCGTATTGGAAATAGCCCAAAAAATAAGCGCAGAATTCAACATGAAAGAAAATTTTGAGTTTATGGCTGAGCGTTATGGCCAGGTTCAGAAACACATATCATCAACTGATAAGGCCAATGAAATTCTTGGCTTTAAGGCATCCGTCGGTTTTGAGGAGGGCCTGGAAAAGACTATTCAGTGGTACAGGGAAAACCGTAATATATGGGAGAAACAGATGGCAATGAGAAAGGTTCCGGTAAAGGCCAGGGATGGAGCTATCGAGTGGTATTAATATTAGAAAGCCTGAAGCTGAAGCCTGATATGGCTGAAGTCATCAAAATACATTAAAAAGCGGGAATTTCTCTTACATTCGGATGCAGGTTATGATTGTTACCTTTATTGTTCTTTATATAAGTAGTCATAACCCTGAAGCTGAAGTCGAATAAAGAGCCGGACGGCATGAACATCTTAACGGTGGCTGCTGAAATGTCACTGGGAGCAAATGATGATATTTCCGGCGCAATTGCGACTGTGTCATAGCCGAACGCCTTTGAAAGCCTCTGGTATACATGGTCCTGGCACCTTCCTACGTAACCGCCTCCTATCACAATATTAGTGACACCCAGATTGAGGAAAAAATCTTTTAATTTAACAAGGTCGTTTTTACTTATCCTGCCACTGTTTCTGCTTTTAGACTCAATAAAGATAACGGATTGTGCCCCGGCCGTAATGGTGTTTAAATAATCTATGTATGCACGGGAATACCACTTGCCTGGTATAACCAGCAAAACAAGTTTCCCGGTCTTTGCTGCGGCTGTTATGAATTCTCTCTCTTTCCTGACCTGACCGATCATGAAGTTTTTGACAATATTATCCATATTGTCATTATCAATACCTTGATCGGAGCCGTTCTGAATATATACATAATAAGCCGGATGAACGATCACATATGCATTTCCGTCAGAGGCAAATTTTTTGTAGTTATTATACTCACTCCGGGGGATATCACCCAGTTTTCTGATATTGAAATTGTCGGAAGAGAAGGTATAGCGTTCAGGCATTCGGGATACAGCACAGGAGGTTACAAGGCCGCCCATCAGTAAAAACAATAATATACTGCGAACACGATACATATATATTACCTAATATCGAATTATATACCTTAATATTCTAACATATTTAGAGTCTGTGTATAAATTGTTGTTTTTTTTATTCCTGTCATGTCCCGAAAGCGTTCGGGACATCCGGAATTTATTGAAAAGAATAGATTCCGGCTTAAGAACTGCCGGAATGACAGATAGAGAAACCGACTTTATACACAGACTCTATTTAGTGAATAATGCGTGGTTTTGCCAATAAACAGCTATTTCCCCCTGGCTGCTCATTGTAAATTGAGTAAAATTTGCAATACGAAACTTATTTTGTAATCGTCGTGTTAGTTTTATTCAAGGAATAAATTATTAGCATGACTATTGCATAAATAATATGATTATATTAAAATTCCTGTAAATGTATACTATCGATATGAAACGTCCGGGAGGAAATATGGGTGTTGGGAAATATTGTTTTGCACTTGTCTTGATATTTAGTTCCCTTATAATCTTTTCAATTGATTCTTCTGCTGCGAAACCTGATTGCCTCCAGTGCCATTCCGCCCTGGAAAAACATAAAGTCGTGCACCCGGCTCTTGAGATGGGATGTTCAGCATGCCATATGGAGCCCCACAAGACCAAAAAGCCCCGGCTTTCATTGATGTCCGAACCGCCGGAGCTGTGCTACAACTGTCACGACAAATCCAAATTTACGCAGAAGTATGTCCACCCGGCCTTACAGATGGGCTGCACCACATGTCACAATCCTCACTCATCCGATAATAATAAAATGCTTGTCTCAAAGCTGCCTGATTTGTGTTTCAACTGTCATGACCAAAAAACATTTATGAAGAAGACCACGCATCCCCCGGTTGCTGCCGGAAATTGTACGACATGCCATAACCCTCATTCGTCCAAAAACGAAAAGTTGCTTGTCTCCCCGCCCCCGGAACTCTGCTTCATGTGCCACGACAGGGACTTGTTCAACAAAAAGGTAGTACATCCCCCTGTGCAGGAGGGCATGTGTACGTTCTGCCATAACCCGCATGCCACCGATACCTGGTGGCTGCTTACTTCCAAGCTGCCGGATGTATGCTTTAATTGCCATGACCAGAGTGCCTTTACTAAAAAGTCCCAGCATCCTCCTGTGAAGCTGGGCATGTGTGTATTGTGCCACAATCCCCACAGCGCCAAAAGGGAGAAACTCCTTGTCGCCAACCCGCCGGAACTATGCTTCAGATGCCATAATAAATCGATATTTACGGATAAGAATATACATCCCCCCGTAAAAGCGGGTATGTGTCTGACATGCCACAACCCTCACAGCTCTGACGCAGAAAGAAATATGTTTACAAAGAAGCTTCCCGGCCTCTGTTTTATGTGCCATCAAGAGAAGAAATTTACGGGTAAAAAGGTCCATCATCCGCCTGTTGCCGCAGGAATGTGCACAGCGTGTCATAATCCACACTCAAACAAGAACGATAAATTCTTAAGGGCGGAGATACCCAAGCTCTGTTTTAATTGTCATGACAAAAAAGAGTTTCAGGGAAAACATATTCACTCCCCGGTAAAGGCCGGCATGTGCACAATGTGCCATTTGCCCCATCAGGGGGATAAAGGGCACCTCCTGGTGGAAGAGCCGCCAAAACTCTGCTTTATGTGCCATGATGAGACCAATTTTAAAAAGAAGAATATACACCCCCCTGTTGCAGCAGGTCTGTGTATAATATGCCACAGTCCACATGCTACGAATAACGTCTTTCAACTCCGGTTGCCCATAGATGACCTCTGTGTTACATGTCATACCCAAAAAATTATCGCCAACGGAGTGCATATAGTGAGTGGCTTCACTCAGGCAGGACATCCTGTAAAGGGAAAGAAAGACCCGAGGAGAAAAGGCAGAAAATTCAGTTGTACGAGTTGCCACAACCCCCACAGCTCTGACTCGGTTGACCTCTTCAGGTATGCGGCAAAATCGCGATTTGGTCTTTGCAGGTACTGCCACAAAAAGTAGACAGGTAATTTGGATGATACTCCGTGATTTTGAAACAGGTATATTACTTGCGTATTGAATAGATTCAGGTTATTCTAAACAGGGCATGAATGGAATATCGGGGTTCATTATAAGGGAGCCTTAACATGGTGAAAGAGTTTGAAGTAATCAAAAAACGAGAAAAAACGAATAGCTTGCTCTATAAGTAAGGTTTTGCTCCGGGGTTTGCTGAAGATAGATGGTTCTTATCTTCAGAGGGTGTTGTTGCGTAGAAAGCCCCACCTTATGTGTGATAATGCGCAGATTTCCTTAGTGGTTTGGATTTTTGTTATTGATTAAAAGTTTTTAAATATTATATAATCCGGCGATTTCAAAAAGAGGGGCAGAGTTTCCGGCCAGGGATGGCTGCTGGTTTGTCTGTGCAGGAGATTGCTTGAGGCGTGAGGGATGTATGTGTATTTATATTATAAATGTTATTTTAAGGGGGGGTAGATTATGAAAAGGGCTCTTTTCTGTTCTGTTGTACTTTTTTCCATTGTAGCTTCTGCTATGGCCTATGGTGGTATTGTCGGTTCAAAACATGACCTTGTATCAGATTGGAATAAGGGAAGCCTTCTTATGAGACAGACATTAAATAATTACCTTAGTCCATGTGTTTACTGCCACACACCTCATGATGCTGCAAGTAATGCCGGGGCTCCTCTCTGGAATCGTCCTGTGCCGGTCGGCCCTTATACGACATACCAGAGCCCGACCATGAATACAACTGTATCAAATCCTCCTGACAGCGCTTCTCTGGTCTGCCTGAGCTGTCATGATGGAACGATCGCAGTTGATGCTGTTTTGAAAAAACCGTCCTCTTTTATTCAATCGACATATCATTATAAAATGTTACCCGAAGCAAACGCCTGTGGAGAGTGTCATAATGGTGGTCCTGCTCATGATGCCAGAGGGACATATTTAACCACGGATTTATCGAACGACCATCCGGTGTCGATGGACTATCCGACCCCTGTGCAGGACCCTGATTTTGTCCAGCCTAAACCGTCTGATTTGTTATTTTTTAACGGCAAGGTCGAGTGTCCGACCTGTCATGACCCTCATAAGACAGATTACGGGAATTTTCTCAGGAAATCAAATACAGGAAGCGCATTGTGCCTCTCATGTCATATAAAATAAACTGCAGAGGTTATAACCTGCCCACGGTAGTATCGGCTGAATTGCTATGGCCCCTGATGATGGTATTATAGCGGGGTGTCTTACATCCCGGACTGCCTTGGCCCCTTCGGGTATGAAGCAGGTTCACCGTTTTTCCGCTGCCATAATAAAAGGTTCTTTCGTGAAAGAGTTGAAAAAATGAAATTAACCGCAGAGACACTGAGGCGCTGAGATGCAGGAAGAACTTGAAAAAGATAAAATTATTAATAAATTCATATGGTTTCAGGTTTCTCATGGAAGGAGTTATTTTTTGTTTTTTTTCTGTCCCGCTGTCTCCATGGTTTTAAAAAGACAAAATCAACTCAAATACGAAAGAAGGTAATTAAATAGAGTCTGTCCATAAATTGCCGTTTTTTATTTTTGTCATGTCCCGAAAGCGTTCGGGACATCCGGAACTTATAGAAAAGAATAGATTCCGGCTTAAGGACTGCCGGAATGACAGATAGAGAGACTGTCTTTATGGACAGACTCTAAATAAAGGGCTATTCAGAGAAGACTATGATTAAATACCCCTCTTTTCTAAAATAGGGTATAAAGGATATTTCACGAGAAAGTCCGAAGGGCCGGATAAAGAGGAGACATAGCGGAAAAAAGAGCCGGGCAACGGATTTTCAAGACCCGACTATGTGGAAAAAGGTACGCCGGTTTATTTAATATATAAATCGTTTCTGCAGCAGTTTCGCGGTATGGATATTGCACGCGGTTTTTTTTAAGATATCGCTATTGCATCCGAGTTTCTGAATTCTGTATTTATGATGTTGTTAGATATGGAGGTATGGTTTAAATGAAAAAAGTTATAGGAAGCACAATTTTTTTAATATCTCTCATGCTGCCGATCATTTTAATCGGCTGCGCCCCCAGGATACAAAAGAAGCCCATTGACCTTGTATGGCCCCTGCCCCCCGATGCCCCGAGGCTGAAATATGTCGGGATGGTGAGGAGCACCCTGGATGTGGCTAAAAAAAGGGGTTTTACCGAGACATTGTTTGGAACGGAACAGGTCGATGCATTGAAAAAGCCGTATGGGGTTGCGGTGGATAGTGCCGGGAGGATATACGTAACCGATATCGGCAGGGTAATGATCTTTGACCTTAAAAAGCATGATTACGGTTATATAGGTGACAGTCCCGGTACAGGCAAACTGGGCATGGCGATCGGGATAGCCGTTACCAGGGATAAAAGGGTGTTTGTAAGTGATATCTCTGCGGACAGGGTCTTTGTATATTCTACCGAAGGGAGATTTATTACGGCAATAGGACACAAGGGAGAGTTCTTGTCCCCGAGCGGAGTAGCTGTGGATGAGAATAACAGGTTTCTGTATGTCGTCGACAGCAAGAAACACAGGGTAAGTGTATATTCGCTGGATAGTTATAAACTCCTGAGGACGATAGGTTCCCGGGGTCTGGGGGAAGACGGCAAGTTTAATTTTCCTACCAATGCGGCGGTAGACTCAAAGGGTAATTTATATGTGGTCGATACGGGGAATTTCAGGGTGCAGATTTTCGACAAGGATGGGAATTTTGTCAGTAGTATAGGCAAATTGGGTGATTCCCCCGGTTCATTTGCGAGGCCAAAAGGCATCGGTATCGATTCCGACGACAATATCTATGTGGTTGATGCGGCATTTCAGAATGTCCAGATTTTCAATTCGGATGGCCAATTGCTGCTTTATTTCGGCAGTGCCGGATGGGGGCCTGGTCATTTTATACTCCCTGCCGGTCTTACGGTCGATTCCGGGGATAAGGTATATGTGGTCGATCAGTGGCCGGGGAATGTTCAGATATTTCAATATATGAGCAAAGAATACAGGGAGAGGCAGGCGCTTGAAAAGGCCCCCCGTGAAAAAGGAACAGGCGGGCCTGGGAAAAAAAGATAAATAGATCATGGGAAAAAGAACGGGAGACTATTCCCCCGGTTAAGCAGAGTGAAGGGAATTGATTGTGGATGTTATATAAAGAACAGGGCAGATGAAATTTTTACTCGCCCCGGGGAACAAAAGAGTTGTTCATATACTCCTTCTGCTTGTCTTTTTCAGCGCCGTAGTAATCACATTTGCCCGTCCTGTAAAGGATGTCGATCTCTTCTGGCACCTGAAGACCGGTGAGTGGATATGGCAGCATAAGGCCCTGCCAGATAAAGACCCCTTTTCTTTTACGGTCAATCCGTATACCTATAAGGATTATTACAGGACTTCCGTAATCCTCAGGAGCTATTGGCTTTCACAACTGATTATCTATGGATTTTACAGCGCCCTCGGGTTTCAGGGCATCATTCTCTTCAGATGCATTGTCTTCTGCCTTCTTTTTTTGTTCCTCTATCTCTGGATGAGGAAAAAAGAGATTCCGGTTTCCTTTGCTCTCCTGTTTTTATATCCGGTATTGGTTTTTGCTGCGTTTTATTCAGGTGAGAGGCCGAACCAGATAACCTATGTCATGTCTGTTTTATTGTTGTTTGTGCTTGACAGGTACAGGGGGACAAAATGGCTCTTCATGGTACCGTTTCTGATGTTTGTCTGGCTGCAGATGCACGGCGGTTTTATCCTTGGAGGTTTGATAATAGGAGCGTATTTATTAAAGGATGTATATGATTTTATCGTGCGCCGGAAGAGAGATTCATATCTGAAGAAGGAGTTAATCGTCCTGTCGGCCTCATTACTTGTCGCCTTTCTCAACCCCCCGGCAATCCATACAATTTTTACAGTATTTGAGAGTTCGGGGTCCATGCTGTTAAAGACAACGAGCGAAAACCTCAGTCCCTTTGCCTATTATAAAATTGGAATATATCTGCCGGCTGCCGTGATTGTAATTTCCCTGATAGTCAACGCCGTTTTCTTCAGGAGATACCCTTTCCAGATAAAACTGATCCTCCTCGCTGTCTTTGCCTTCTCTCTGACCGCCATACGCTACATACCGTTTTTGGTATTTTTCTCGGTGCCCTTTGCCGCGGGAAGGATATACCTGCTTTTTAAACGTTATTTCGATAAGAAGGCAGTGGTTACGATAACATCCTGCGCTGTCCTTCTGGTCTTTGCGTTCGTTTCGGTCAATAATTATAAATACACCGCCGGGAGAGGACATCTCGTTATCAATAAATTCCCGGATGATGCGGTTAATTTCATAAAGACTGCCGGCATCAGGGGCAGGATGTTTGATTATTACGACTGGGGTGGATACCTTATATTCAGGCTCTTCCCCGGGGAAAAAGTCTTTATTGACCCAAGGGGTCTTGTCCTCTCTGTGGATATAGTATATAACATGGTAATGGGCGGATCACTTGACAGGACGTACGGTGATGTGCCCCAGTGGAAGGGCGTGCTCGATTCGTATAATATAAATTTCATTATTGTACCGCCTTACTATTTGACCACCGGAAGGATTGTGCTCTTAATAAAGAGACTCGTCGATGACCCCGGCTGGAAACTCATATTTGTTGGCAATAAGTCACCCGCCCTGATATTCATAAGGGACTCGGCGGATAATATGCCTGTTATAGAGAGATTCGGCATACCGAAGTACTATGCATACCTCAAGACTATCAACGACCTCAATATGGAGGTAAGATACACGCATGACTACAGGCTTTATCTCGACCTTGCACTCGTCAATATCTTTTATGGAAAATACCGGACAGGCATGAAGGATTTTTCGGCGGCGATCAACAGGAGGTCATCCCTGAAGCGTACGATTATACCGGATATAATCGAGAGGATAAAGAGAGATGGAAAGGTAGCCCTCTCGGAGAGGGATATATATGTGATAAGATATCTCCTTTAAAATAGCTTCTTCAGAGAATAGTGTGGAAGAATGAACTTCTCTCCCCCCGGATGCCTTCCTGTGCGCTTTTCCGGCAGGCATATTCATGAGATTATGGAATACTGAAGATGCGTGTGTGTGTAATCACACAGTATGGAGGAAAATCACTCACTATTTTTCAGGCAAAAAATCAGGATTCATGTTGACTTTTGAGAGATATTTGTGTAAAATCTGTGTCATAAACATCAGGTGTTTTTTGAGATAGTGAACGCAGGGTTAACACATTAAAATATAAGGTTTTTTTTGTGCTTCTCTTTCATCGTGCCTTAGATTTTTTTCACTTGTACGGGTGTTGCAGTTTGCCCGGATTAATATTTGGATTTTAATAGTGGCATATTTGTTGCTTGTTAAGGTATGAGATTAAGAAGAAGATGAAAACCATAAATTTTAAGCAAAAGGCAATTGATTGAGATTAAGGTCTTAAACTAAAAAAAGGAAGGAGGTGAAAAAGATGAAAAAAGTTTTTATATTACTCGCAGCAGTACTGTTCATAGCAGCGGGCACAGCCGCCTTTGGCGCCATATCGACCACCCCTCACAATCTCACACTTAACACGAATCCCGTATACACAAGTAGTTCAACTGCAACCCTCTGCGGATTCTGCCATATCCCTCACGGCGGCAACACAGCCGTAGCAGGTCTTCCTCTCTGGGCGAGGCAGGGTCAGGCTGCAAGTTTCTACTCTGTTTACGGCGGCGGCACTACACTTGCGGGTACCACTGTTAATGCGCCGGGTGCAAACTCGCTTACCTGTCTGACATGTCATGACGGTACTGTAGGTGTGGGTATTACTTACAAGAACGGTGTTGCGGCGACGCCCTATACCATGACAACCAATACCGGTGGTCATATTACCGGTAACGGCGCCCTCGACTGGGCAGGTTATAATTCCGATGCTACTCTCAGCGGCTACAACCCTGTAATCGGTGGTAGCGCGGGGGATGATCTGACCAACGATCACCCTGTCGGAGTTGTTTACACTGTCGGCAGTGCGGGCCTTGGTACCGCTCCTTCGTGGGCAAAACTGTACAGCAGCAGGGTCGAATGCGCATCGTGTCACGACCCGCATGATATGACCAATGACCCGTTTCTCAGGGCCCCGGCTGCTACAATTTGTCAAGGTTGCCACTCAACGAAATAATATTTTTGTCACTTTTGAATTGGAAGGCAGGGCAGAAGGCTGTCCTGCCTTTTTTTTGAATGCGGGGTGGGTAGGACAGAAGCAATAGATCCCTGTCTGCACGGGAATGATAAATAAGGAGACGGAATATATAATGGTGTTCAGGAATTGTTTAAAAAAAACGGAGGATATCATTTCTGACTTTCCCTGTGGCGCTGCGCCCCGGTTGTTGATAATATGTCTCTTTGTCCTTATCTTTGCCGCATCCGCCTACCCGGCGAACAGGGTTGTTCTTACCGTGGGTGATGTCCGGTTCAGGGAACTCGATGTACAGAAAGCCATCGATGCATTTATCCCGAGGGGAGGGTTCCACAGAAATAATCCCGAGGTGAGGAAGAAGTACAGGGGGAAGGCTGTTAAGTATCTTATTGAGAAGGCGCTGCTTTATTACAGGGCGCGGGAGGACGGCATTACTGTAAATGAAGAGGCCGTCAATTCCGTTGTAAAGGCGAATATAAAGGTATTCGGCTCCAGGGAAAAATTTCTTAAGGTGCTGAAGAAAAATGAGATGAATCCCGACGATTTCAGGTTGAGGATAAGGATTAATCTTATGGTCCGGAGGCTCGTCAATATGTTAAGGGAGAAGATATCTCTTACGGATGGGGAGTTGAAGGCCTATTATGAAAAGAATCTGGGTAAGTTCAGGAGGCCCGAATCAAGGCATATCCGGCATATTTTTATCAAGGTCGAACCCGATGCCTCAGGGAAGGAGATAAAAGAAAAAAGACGGCTTGCCGAAAGACTGCTGAAAGAGCTGAAGGGGGGCGCTGACTTTTACGACATCGCCTATAAATACTCCGAGGGGCCTTACAGGGTAAAGGGTGGTGATATGGGTTTTATCCACAGGGGAAGGCTCGCCCCTGAGCTGGAAAAGGCGGCATTCGGCCTGAAGGACGGGGACCTGAGCCCTGTAATAAGGTCCATATACGGGTTTCACATTATCTGGGCGGGGGAGAAGAAGAAAGGCGGGCTGGTAACTTTTGACGGAATAAAGGAAAAACTGAAGAAGGAGCTTGAGGAGAAGAGGTTTCAGGAGGCTAAAGAGGATATAATAGCAGAGATGAAAAAGAAGATAGCGGTTCAGGTGGTCAATTAACATGACAATTCCCCCCGGTTCTGTTAAAATTTCTTTTTTTGATATGGTGAGCTGTAAATGGCCTGAGGTGGAAAGGTGTTGATTATATGAGATTTCTCCCATTGTTAAAGAACTGGCTGATAACACCGTTTGTTATGTGTATTCTGTTTTTTTCTTTTTTTATCAGTAACTATGCGTATGCTCAGTCGCTATATCCGCGGCAGTATACCTATAACGGTTTAGTCGGTCTGTCTTATGAGAGGTACTGGTCGGATACCACCGACGCAGTGGCTAAGTTTACCCATGATTACAGACTCGGTATTGACGGCTTTCTCCTTGACCCGAGGCTTGTCTCTTTTACTACAGTGGGGAATTTTACACAGGATATATACGACCCCGGAGATACAATAAATTATACAGGGTTTATGTTTAACCTTGATCTCCTCAACCAGAGGCCGATGAGTGGACTGCTTTTCTGGGCGCCTCAACCGGTAAGACTGAGGTATTCGCATTATACAGCCAATGACTATGAAAATACCAATTATGGGGTGAGTCTTTCGTACAGCTTGCCGCAGAGGATAGGTTTTTTTCATAATGGGCGGCTCGTTTCTTTTGTGGGTCCCGGCGATATATATCGTACATACCTTAATAATAACAATAATAATAACAGCAATAAGCGCCGGAAAGGTCTTGTCGTACCTTTTCCCACTGTAGTTTTTGATTATGACAGATATAAATATGATTCGGATGCAGTTAACACGGATATCGGAATATATAATATAAGGGGTACGGAATCCACAACTCATGCCAGTTATCTCGCTGCCTATGAGATCAGGGATTATGGTGGGAAAGGCGTCAGGAAATACACTTTTGACGAGATCGACCTGCGCGCTGATTACAGGTATTCCTTTAATAACAGCAGGGATGACTTCAACAGCTACAATCGTTATTACCGGACCACCAATGAGAATATTACTCAATGGACCATCTCCGACAATTCGTACTGGAGAAAAGTAATCGGCAAAAATAGAAGGGATTTACTTTTAACGAGTCTGACCGGGATTTATACGGGTTTGGAAGATGCAGAGAATTACTCTGTAGGACTGGGAAGTAATTACAATAAAGCACTTTCTCCGCTTGTGAACAACAGCGTTTCAATAAATGTGAACTACGGGAAAAGCGGAAATCATACCCTTCATTCGGAAATATTGAGGGATGACCTCTTTCTGAGAATGTCGAGGTCTGTTAATTTAGGTTTTCGTGCAAATACAGGGTTAAATGAAAACGGCCCGGAGTATGGTTTCGGCACGTCCGTAGGGCTGACCAGGAGGATCGGGACCTCTTTTCTGTATTATTTCAGTTCAAAACCGTTTTCCGATAAAGGGCGGAGTACGAGCCACGAGTTTGGACTTAATTTCAATGGCAGGATTATACGCAGAATGTTTTTTACACTTAATAACACATATAGATTAGCGAGTATTTCGGATCCCATTGCGCCGTATAATGAGAATACCCTGACGTCTACCGGTAATCTCTCATGGTACATAACAAGATATACATTCAATCTCGGCGGGAGCTACATAGAATCTTCAAAGAAAGACGGTAATGATGAAAAGACATGGACGGAGACAATCAATACAGCTATTTCCACCTATCTGATCAGGGGGATGTATCTGACGACTGCAGCGACATGGAGTAAGAACAATGATGCTTATACTACAGTGTCTGTTAAACCGAGGCTTACATGGAGTATAAGAAAAATCCTTCTTGCCCTCGAATACGATTATTACTGGAACAAAACGCTTTCGAATGAAACAACAAATCAGAGGGTTTTTATGAAATTAACACGTAATTTTAATGGCTACCTGTTTTAGTATATAATAATAAAGAATGGATTATTTGAGGATATAATAATGTCGGCTGAATTAGAGAAGACCTTCAGGAAGAGATGCTTTAATATTATTGTTATCTCGACTCTCGTCCTGTTGTCGGCAGCGGGTTGTGTTACGACCCGAAAGGCATTTATAGACAGGACGGCGAAGGGAGATATAAAATGGCCGGGCCCCCCGGAAAAACCTCGTATCGAGTATCTCTGGAGTCTCTCCATAGTCGGAATGACGGGTGAGCGCGGCAGGCGGGGACTTTTAGACTTTCTTGCAGGCAGGGCGGAAGGGGGAATCACCGATCCCCGTACATCAAACACACTCTTAAGACCTTACAGTATCTTTGTTGACGATAAAAGAAATCTCTATATAACCGATACGGGGGCCTACAGGGTAACCATTGTTAATCTTGATACCATGGAGACACATTATATTATCTCCGCGGGTAAGCGTGACCTCCTCTTTCCGGTCGGTATCGTTGTTAACAGAGAGGGAAAGATATTTGTCTCTGATTCTGTTCTGAGAAAGGTCTTTATATATAATCAGAATAGAAAGCTCACTGGTGAGTTTCAGGGTGAGTTTCTAAGGCCGACAGGACTTGCGATTGATAACAACCGTAATATTATTTATGTAGCCGATACCCTGGCGCACAGGATCTACGTATATTCATCTGACGGCACGAGGCTCTCCGGGATAGGCAGGCATGGCGCCGGTGACGGGGAGTTTAATTTTCCTACCCACCTGTGGGTGGATAATAATGGATTCCTTTATGTTACCGATTCAATGAATTTCAGGATCCAGATCTTTACGCCGGACGGGAACTTTTATAAGGCGTTCGGCACAATTGGTGATGCCTATGGCAATCTTGATAAACCGAAGGGGATTGCGACCGATTCCGCAGGCCACATATATGTCATTGACTCCATAAAGGACATGGTAAAGATATACAATTTTAAAGGGCAGCTTTTGCTCTTCTTTGGCAGCGAGGGGAGAAATTATGGCCAGTTCTGGCTCCCTTCCGGTATATTTATCGACAGTAATAACACCATATATGTCGCCGATACATACAATATGCGGCTACAGGTATTTCAGTATTTAGGGGGAGGGGAAGATAAGTGATGCAGAATAAAACACAGTTGGTAGTTTATGATTTTGAATTTGTTTAGAATTTCGATATTGGAATTTAGAGTTTAAACAGGAAAGAGGAGGAAAAATGAATAGATTACTACTCCCGAAACGTTACCTCATGTACGCTCTATTATTAATTGTCCTTACCCTGCTCGCTGCCCCATATACACTGCCCCGTGCTTACGCTACCAATGTATCCGCTACAAAACACAACCTCTCAATCTCGGGTCCCGGGCTGGTGAAGGCCATAAGCGAAACGAGAATCTGCGTTTTCTGCCATACACCCCATAATGCCGTCTCGGATGTTGCGGGTATAAATATTCCACTCTGGAATCATACACTTTCCTCGGCAGTATATACAGTGCCGGACAAGACAAATCCCCAATGGGCCGTCCTCCTCTCTACGCCCCAGAATCCGCCTGATGGAGATTCAAAACTCTGTCTGAGCTGCCATGACGGGACGGTAGCCATCGGCTCTGTCGTAAATCTTGGTGGGGGTGCAATTACTATCAGTATGCAGGGTACCGGCGCCGGTGGATTAATGCCGGCGGGCGCGGCAAACCTGGGTACCGACCTCAGCGGTCATCATCCCGTATCGATAGCCGTCAATAACAGCTTATTGACGGATAAGCTCCAGCAGTGCTCAACCGGTGTTGTGTCTTTTCAGTTGTGTTATCCAACGACAGGACAGCCGGTAAAGCTCAGGCCTACGAACAATACATATAATGCTCTCCCCGGCGCCGGAAACAAGGGTGGTGTCCAGTGTTCATCCTGTCATGACCCGCACACCGATCCCAATCCCGGAACGACCATGTTTTTGAGAGTAGGAGATAAAAACAACACGACCCCCCTCTGCACCACCTGTCATGTGGATTGCTCAGGCACATGTCCGTAAGGTGGCAGGGTTTACCATGTATCAGCAATAATAAGGAGGCTAAACCATGCATAGAATAAATATCCACAGTCTACTCTCCAAACATTGGCTGAACGCCCTGTTATTACTGATTGCCTTTTCCCTGTTACCTGCCCCCTATCCCCTTCCTCCTGCCTTTGCCGTACCCACCCATCTCGACAGGTCTAAGGTACCACAGGGATGCGGCGCCTGCCATAAAGGACATGGCCAGCGCGGGACCCTTATGCTCAATAGTCCGGAGGTGAGTCTCTGTTTCAAGTGCCACGGGTTTTCCAGGAAAGGAACCCCTGGAGAGTCACTTACGGATATCTATAGTGTAATTAATAAACCCTCCAATCATCCCGTTATAGATACTGCCGGATATCATATGCCCGGGGAAACACTCCCTGAAAAAAACCCCGCCACCCCGCGGCATGTCTCGTGTTATGACTGCCATAATCCGCATGAATCAACAAAGGGCAAGCCATTTAAGGGGATAAATGGATACTCCGGGAAAGGTGCCAGAAGTCGCCACGGAGCGGAGAAGGAGTATGAAGTCTGTTACCTCTGTCACTCCGACAGCGCCAATCTTCCATCCGGCGAGACAAATATAGCCCTTGACTTTGACACATCGAATCCATCTTATCATCCGGTTGAAAATTATGGAAAGGGCAAGAGTGTCCCCAGCCTGTTGAGACAATACAACACTTCGAGCATTATTACATGTTCTGATTGCCATGGAAACGACGATCCGTCGGGACCAAAGGGGCCTCATGGGTCGATCTATTCCCCCATACTCAGGGACAGGTATGATATACAGCCTGTTGCCGAGAGCCCTTCGGCTTACAGGCTTTGTTACAGCTGCCATGACAGAAACAGTATTCTCGGAGATGAAAGTTTTAAGGCTCACAAGAGACATATTGTCTATTCGGAGACACCGTGTATTGCCTGCCATGATGCTCACGGCAGCCGCATATATCCTGCATTGATTCGTTTCGATGACAGACTGGTAACTCCCAATTCAATGGGGGAGCTGACTTACATGCCTTTTATCCCCGGCAAACCCAGGTGTTTCCTGTCCTGCCATGTAAATGGTGTCAATTATGAGCACAGGCTTACGAATGGACAGTATTGTATAAATGCTGACTGTTCTCCGGGGTGGTAGGCTGGGTTAAAGTTATTTTTATTATTTCGTAAAAAAGTTGAAAATCTATAAGTAATCACAGAGACACGGAGAAAGACATAATAAAATTACAAATGATAAAATCCAAAGCTCAAATCAGGTCCAAATAACCGAATGTCAAGTATAATTAGAGTCTGTGTATAAATTGTTGTTTTTTTATTCCTGTTATGCCCCGAAAGCGTTCGGGACATCCGGAACTTATAGAAAAGAATAGATTCCGGCTTAAGAACTGCCGGAATGACAGATAGAGAAACCGACTTTATACACAGACTCTAATTATTACTTTTTTTTAACATTTGGATTTTGAACTTTGACATCAGGAATTATTAACTTAGTGCCTCAGTAGTTAGCGAGTCCCTTTCATCTTAAATACGAAACAGGGGTTTTTGGGGTATTACGTTCAATTCCCGGAAGTACCGTATTTAAGGGTTTTTCCCCTGACTATAGTATATTTGGTATGTATCTTGCTTTTCCATATAGGGAGTTGTGTGAGATATTATGGAAAAACAGTTAGTTAGCGGGCTTAAACTGCGTGAAAGTACACAATTATGCGTATAATGGCTCATTTAAGCCGGTTGGAGACGTATATTATGGAGGAGTGAATGAAAAAGGCTGTAGTTATTACAGTTGTTTTATTGTTTACCTTTTCGTTTGCATTTTTGGCTTTCGGGGGGACTATTGTCGGATCAAAACATGATTTTACCGGAGGGAGCGGTACATTTTTATACAACACACAGATGTTATGCGTCTTCTGTCATACACCTCACAATTCCAATGCAAATGTCCCTGTTCTTTGGAACAGGAGTCTGCCTGCAGCCGGGGCTTTTACGCTATATAATTCCTCGACACTCGATGCTTCTCAGGACATATCGGTCACCAGGTTTTCTCTCCTGTGTCTTAGCTGCCATGACGGCGTAACAGCAATAAATGCGGTATTAAATAATCCGCCTGACGATGATTTAATAAACGATACCAATGTCTTCGACCCCGGCAGTGATACTATCGGTGCATACGGTAACAACAACCCCGTAAATATTGGCAACAGTACGGGGAATCTTGCAAATGACCATCCTATCGGCTTTGTTTACGATAATGCCCTTGTTGATGCTGACAGGATTTCCGGCGGTTTTTCCACTGACCAGTTCGTAAGGCCGGGGCAGACACAGCCGGGATATGTTGGAAACCCCGCTGATAACATAAGGCTTTTTGGTGATGGCAGGGTGGAGTGTACGACATGCCATGACCCCCATAATCCTGACAACGGGAGATTCCTTGTTAAGTCGAACACGGGCAGCGGTTTATGCCTGTCATGTCATATAAAATAATTTACGGTAATGAAATGTTTTGGGAAAAATAAGGAGGCATCAATGAAGAGACTGGCGAGAGTGCGAGGCCTTGTCAATATAACTGCCGTTGTGTTTTCATTATTGTCGTTCCCCGTATTTTCTATTGCCGGCACACACCCGAATTTCCTGCTTACAGATGTGGTAAGACAGTCTCTATGGGCTCCCGACAGAGTAGCGGAAGGGCCTGACGGCAAGATATATGTGACAGAGGGATATAAAAACAGGGTACTGATATACAACAGAAAAGGCAGCAATATAGGAATGCTTCAGACAGATGCCCCTTCAGCAATAGCAGTGGATGACAGCGGCAGGATCTATATCGGCTCTTCAAAAAGGGGAGTTGTCGAGATATACAGCGCCGATAAAACAGTCGGTTCTCTTGGCAGCGGAGATGGAGAATTTCTATCTGTGTATGATATAACCGTGGATGGAAACATAATATATGTAGTAGATGGAGTAGCCAACGAGGTAAAGATTTTCAATTCGGATGGCAGCCCTGCGGGAATGATAACGGAGGGCTTGAATATGCCGAGGGCGGCAGCATCGGCAAACGGAGAGGTCTATATAATAAACAGCCCGCTGATGGCAGATCCTTATAGACCCGCTTCCCGCATAAGGGGCGCCTCTATCGAGGTCTTTGACGTATCCGGCACACATCTAAGGACGATAGGCGACTTTGGTACGGGGCAGGGGCAGTTTAAAAACCCGACGGATATATTTGCAGGCAGAGACGGCAGGTTGTATGTCTCGGATGCATACCACTCGGTAGTGCTTGTTTATGATACCTATGGGAATTATCTTGGGGCTATATATGATGACAAGAATCCCATGTATACAACAATGAGTGTTGTGATTGGGAAGGATAACAGACTCATTGCCTCCTCACTGAACTCTGCAGAGCTAATGATATTCGGCGTAGATAATTACACATTCCTCGGTGCCTCACCTTCTTCTCTTACGTTCGATGCCCAGGTCGGCAAACCTGCGCCTTCACCTCAGACAGTCACAGTATCAAATACAGGTAAAGGCACACTTGCATATAACATAGCAGCGTCCGGTTCCTATCTCTCGGCAGACAATGTCTCGGGGTCTGTTCCAGGGGGCTCATCCGTAAACATATCCGTTGCCGTGGATCCGGCAGGGCTTGCAGAGGGCGGTTACATGGGGGCATTGACGATCACGGACAATGCAGGGGCCGGCGAGGTTGTGAATGTTGTCCTGAATGTTCACCCCGGGCCTTCACTGAGAGTAAGCCTTTCTTCACTGGCCTTCGTGCATACGGTCGGCGATTCCAATCCGGTGCCGCAGACCGTAATGGTAACACTCGACAATGATTTATTCAATACATCCACATGGACGGCGGTAACCGATACGGCCTGGATTTCAGTTGCGCCTGCACAGGCGACCGGGAATACGACAACGGGTATGATGGTGTCTGTAAATGCCTCAGGGCTCCCCGCGGGAGTTTACAGCGGTAGTGTTGTAATATCTGCGGGAGGTGTGAGCGGCGCACCTGCCGTAGTGGGTGTTACGCTTGAGGTAATGGCTTCAGGAAAGATAAATGTGACAACCGACACCCCTGAAGCGGCATTTGCCATAGATGGTCCAAAGAATTACTCAGGCAGCGGGAATACCTGGAGTGTATCGAATGTGCCTGAGGGGTCTTATACAATTACATTTAAGGAGGTAAGTGGCTACAGGTCGCCCGGGAGCATAACGAAGATACTCACTGATGGCGGTATTATTACATTTGCGGGGCATTATACCCGGAAAGAGTCCGGGGAAATAGTGGTTTCACCTGTGAAAGGTAAAAGAAGCGGTACCCTTGTGAAGGTATATTCTTCAGACGGTTCAATGATTTATAAATTCACGCCATTTGATGGCTATAGAGGGGGCATTACCACGGCCGTAGCGGATATTAACGGTGATGGAACCAATGAGATTATAGCGGGGTTGAGCGGGGAAGGCAAGCCCGCATTAGTATCAGTATTTGACAATGCAGGGAATAAACTGAATGAGTTTGAGGCCTTTGCCGATGCAGGTGATGAAAGGATGACGGCAGGGGACCTGGACGGCGACGGTTCAGACGAAATAATTGTATCCGGGGCCGGGAATGGTGCGGCAGTCAAGGTCTTCCGTTATGCAGTCGACCGGATAGTAGATACCGGGATCAGTTTTGTACCCGGCCGTTCATTGACAGCCATGGCAGCAGGAGACCTGGATGGCGACGGCGTCAAGGAAATCGTAACGCTCGACACAGGGTCGGTCCTGCAGGTATGGAGGGTAGATATAAATAACAGAGTGCAACTGGATAAAGAAGTTTATCTTGGAGAAAATAACGTCAGGGATTTGGCCGTAGGGGATTTGGATGGCGACGGTATCGATGATGTATTGGTTGCGACAAACAGTTCCATTGCCTCCGTCGATGTATCCGGTTCAGGCCTGACAACCCTTATCAGGGCAAAAGGCATAAACAGCTTAGCTATCGGAGATGTTAATGGAGACGGAGATGCGGAAATAGTCATAGGTATGAGACGGGGCAGGGTGAAGGTCTATTCATCTGACGGGATGGAAATTTCCGTAATCAAGACATTCAGGACGAAGTCGGGTGTCAGGATAAGTCTTGGCGAGCTGGGATATTAGGAAAGGGGACTGAGTTAATGAAAAAGACGATAATACTCACAGGACTATTAATAACAGTACTGATCATTACCGGCAATGCCTTTGCCCTTGATGCCCCCCACAACGCAACAACGGGCATGGGATGTGGTGACTGCCATTCAGTGTCCGTAACATATTCACCATTCTGGTCAGGAACGGCATTTACCCCTGCGACACCCGATGACACGCCATTTAACAGGCTCTGTACGGATTGCCATAATAACCAGACGGGGAGCGGCTATCAAAAGGGGGCTGCACCATATGAAAAGACGCACTCGAAGTTTGCAATTTCAAACGGGACGCAGACGGGGTTTTCAAAAGAATGCAGGGATTGTCATGACCCTCACAGCCAGAGGCAGGTTGTAAAATGGAGAAATACCAATGCAACAGACCTCTACCTTGTTACGGGTACGATCTCATCGATAACAGAAAACGCCAATGGAACAACGACATTCGGATATGGCAGCCCTGTAGTAAACAATGCCAACTGGAGCAGCCCTGCCACATGGGGTCAGAAGACCGGCACTGAGCGGGGACTCATAATGGTAGCGAACATAAACAAAACATATGTAAATTTTGAGGTTGTAAACGCCGATTCTTCCACGATAACAGTTAAAGGTAAGCCGAGCACGATTTCCTCATATAACGGTAGAATAAATGCAGGGGATACCTTCGGACTGGTATACGGAGAACTGGTAAGGGACCAGATTAACGGAGCAAACGGCTATATATATGTAAAGCTTTTTGATCACCAGGGTAACAATTACTCCTTTGCCTATGACGAAAGCGCTACAGGGACAGACCCCACGCCTGTAGGCATCTGTCAGGTCTGTCATACCACCACCAAACACTGGAGGGCTGATGGCACCCTCGCCAATCATAATAATGGTAAAAACTGTACTCAATGCCATAAACATAAAGAAGGGTTCAAGCCTGCATGTGATGCCTGTCACGGCTATCCGCCGGTAGATGCAACCACACTCATATTTAAAGACAGGGCCGGTACGCCCGTCACTTCCGATTCGTCCGGAGCCGGCGCTCATAATTACCATGTGACTACCGCAGGTTTTACCTGTTCCAATTGCCATACTGGCGGCATGCTGAGCGGAGCAGCGCAGGGTAACAACCTGATTGATATAGGTTTTAACCTTTCCGGAACCAACCTTGGCGGCAATTATGACGGGAAGACCGGACGGACGGTCTTCCCGTATGGCGCAGGAGGCACAACGACGGTAAGCGCCACAGGGGCGCTCCAGTGTTCAAGCCTTTACTGTCACAGCAACGTCCAGGGGCAGACGGATGGGACAGGGGGACCTACGGTGTACGGTACACCTGTCTGGACAAACCCGGCATCTGTACAGTGCGGCTCCTGCCACAGGGCGGACGGGGTGCAGGGCACGGCCACACTCATGAGCAGCGGGTCACATACAAAACATGTCGGAGCTCCACTTGGCAAGTCCTGCAGTGAATGCCATAACGGAGCAGGTTCAGGGACGGCTGATCATGTCAACAATAATATCAATCTTGCATTTCAGACAGATCCGTTCAGTAATACCGGTTCATACAGCCAGATGCCGGCAAATACTCCCGGCAACGGCTATGGCTCCTGTTCAAACATCTACTGTCACAGCATAGTGCAGACCTCAACGGGCGGCGCCCTGACGGCAGGCACAGCGGATTATAAGAGCCCCACATGGGGTGGTTCTGTGGCATGCGGCACCTGTCATGCGGTGTTTCCTGGATTGAGTTCAGGAAGTCATACAAAGCACCTTGGTTATTTCGGCGGTAACTGCCAGCTGTGCCATTATATGGCCGGTACGGGGACTGTCAAACATGCCGACAGGAATATAGATATTGTTTTTGATGCAACATATAATTCTTCAGGCGCCTATTCACAGATGCCCGCAAATACCCCGGGCAATGGCTATGGCTCATGCTCAAGCCTGTACTGCCACGGCGCCACCCTTGCGCCTGATGGAGGTACCAATACGACACCTGTCTGGAACGATCCGACTACAGCACAATGCGGCACGTGCCACGGGGCAACAACAGCCGGTCCCCCTACAAGGGGATTGCATAGCAGACACGCGGGAGCATATACCGATGTGGGGCATGAATATCCGTGCTCACTCTGTCACAAGGACCCATCGGTCGACAGCTCTCTTCATGTCGACCTTAAATCAGAGGTTATATTCTCTTCTACGGACCCCAAGGTGACCGGTGCGACTTATGACGGCACTGCCGCCGTGCTGGATGCTTACGGCAATTGCACAAATGTCTATTGTCACAGTAATGTCCAGACATCACCGCCCGGCGGCGCACTTACATATAAGACCGTTAACTGGGGAGGGAGCGTGAGTTACACATGTAATGCCTGCCATGAAGGCCCGGCGGATCACTTCAGCCTGCCCCAGTCGGGTAATACCACGGGAAGCCACACAGAGCATGCCTCTGCCGGGTATACCTGCGGGACATGCCATACCTTAGATAAAACCGCAGATCCTTTCACCTGCGGAACCTGCCACACGGCAGAAGGACCTAACAGCAAGCATGCAAATTATTCAGTTGATATTAATATAGTTAACCTTTATGGTTCGGCAAGCAGTTATTCAGGTACTCCCCAGCCGGGTGATGCCTATGGTTCCTGCTCAAGTGTTACCTGTCACAGTAATGGTACTCCGGTATGGACCGGCGGTACCGGTGCAGGCAATAGCCCGATATGGGGTACAGCGGCCGGCTGTAACGCATGCCATGGTAATACTGTATATACGGATTACAGGAAAGCGGCACCCCTTTATGTGTCAGGTTCACCAAAGCCGAATGCACATCTGTATCATGTGGATACCAGGGCTACCCCTTCGGGTGAGCCTCAGTGCCTGCACTGCCATAATGCAACGACCACTACGAACACAACCATTACAGGTACTGCAAATCATGACAATGGTGTCTACAACGTTGTTGCCGGTTCCACATACCCTGATGCCGATAACATAACCGGAGCTGCTGCCACGGTGACAATTAATTATACCTTCAACGGAAGCCCGGCCGAAGACTCCTGTTCAAATGTCTCATGCCACCCCACAGGCCTTGCCGGGACAAAGTCAGCGAGTTCTACCGGATGGAGCGGTACTTACAACTGTACGGACTGTCACAGGATTGACCTCACTAATACCACGGGCTATCACCATGCCATGAACAATACAAAGGCAGGATATCCCACCACTGTACCCCAGGGTGATGCATCCACAGGCACCAACGCCGCAAGCAGAAAATGTACCATGTGCCATGTTGACCACAGCATATTCAGCACGAGACTGAATAAAGACAACACAACCGGAAGGTCGATGCTTTTAAGGACGGACATTGCGACGTTGCCGACTGCAACAAGCGGGTATACAAACACTGATTATGCAACAGGCGGCGGTCTGTGTATCAGTTGTCACGGGACATCCCTGGCCAAGGATACGAGTAAGGTGAAGTCGGACGGAACCACACAGACCCCTGCCATTACTGATGCGGATTATTCCGTCGGTGCCCACCAGTACAGTGTGAGTTCAACAATGCATGACAGTTCCACATTTAATGCAAACTGTTCCAAGTGCCATAGCGCAAAAAACAATGAGACCACAACATTCCAGAGTTCCGCAAACAAATTCGGGCTGCATGACGACACAGTAAGGAGGCTCTTTGCGGTATTGGGCATAACCACACCGACAGACCCCCTGGAAGAGAACTTCTGCTTCAGGTGCCACAGCACTACGACGGATACCAATCCCGGGGGCGGGCCTGCAAAGGCAACGGCGGGGAAGGACTACTATGGCGTAGCTGATATGGGCACAAAGGCAGAGGCGATATACAGCATATTCAATACAAAGACATATACACACCCGGTAACCTCGATCTCCG
>BDTO01000042.1 GCA_002897855.1 bacterium BMS3Bbin05 | reverse complement strand
AGATTGCTTCTATAATATCTGTAAATTCTTCAACATGCATTAATTCCAAAGGTCTTTTATCATGGGTGTAACATCCTTCAATGAGACCTTCCTGATGCTCATAGAAACGCCTCTCTACATCGTTGGTCACACCAGTATAATAACTGCCATCTGAACATCGTAAAATATATACATAGTAGCTTTTCATTTTAGTAGCAGCGGTTGTCATGGTTCGACAGGCTCACCATGACAGGCTCACATTTACCCACTTGAAATGAGAAAGAACCAAAAATGTCATATCTCATATTTTCTTTTGCCAAATTCAGTAACCTTTCATGTTCATCCTCTATCCTGTAAATATCAAACAGTAATTTCGAGTTATACTTTAAGACCCCGTCTATCCGGTCCAGTATTGCGGTCTTTTCCTTATCTGTCTTAAGGTATTTTCTTAATTTCTTGTAATACCTTATATCTTCTTCTATATCGAGAAGCATTACGAGATTCTCGATAAACTTCTTGTGATCATCTTCAGGAATATAACATTTATCAAGAAACATTCTCAGTGCTGTCCTGTGTTCAGTTAAGACAGAGTCATAAAGATCATTCTTTTTCTTTTCAAGCACCTGTAAAGCCTTCTCCGCAGTTTCAATTGCCCCTTTTCTCTTTCCCCGCCTAAGGTATATCCCGGAGAGATTAACCGCTATTTCAGGGTATTTCTTGTAATGAACTTTACCAAAAGAGATAGCCCTATCCTCATCACCCTTTATCATGATGAGATTGAATGTTATCGGAGGAGACAGTTCATCCCCGGCCCTGTTAAGTATATATTCCGCCTCCTCAGGTGACTTTACAGACTGGGCAAATGCATGTTTAATGCTTTCTCTGTCATCAAATGTTTCATATAACTTCAAGAGATAATCAAAATGCACCTTCTTCTTATTCAATGAGGCCTTAAGCTTTCCGATATTTTCGGCCATATGTTTTAAAGCTATACCGGCTTCATAATGAATATCATCATAAAAATCCTCTAATTTTTCATTTTCAAGGCCTTCAATACATGCATCACATATAGCCTGATATATCTTTATTGCTTCCCTGTAATTTCCTTGCCGGTTATATTTTTCAGCAGTCTCTGTAAAGTCACTGAGGATATCATCAATGGGTGAGTCGTAATCACCATAATAGTCATCATCGTAATAATCCTCTCTGCTCCCGCTCGTCTCCAGAAGCTTAAGTATTTCTCTCTTATAAGTATCTGTGGTTGCGTTGGTTTCCTTTTCACCAACGATAAATATTCTAAAGTCCTTCAGCGCCGGCTCATCATTGCTCAGTATGTTTAAAAGAAATTCCTTTATCTTTCCAGGCTCGGTATCCTCTATTAGTTTTGTGATTTCCTGTAGATTTGTTTTATGTTCTTCAGCCTTTTTCTCGTTCAGCACTGTCAGCATTACAGCCACAACATGCTTGCAGACCCCTTCCCAGTCATAGGGACAGCTACATGTGGTCCGTATATTTCCCTTCTTGCCGGAGATGGTTACTTTATAAAGTTCCGTACCCCGGACATAGGCATGGTACTTGCCATTTTCGATCCATACCCTGTCTACTTCCCCATTCTCAAAATACTCAATGCCCCTGAGATAGGATGAGGTTGTTGCAAGGTCACGGATAATACTTTCTGTTATTTCAGTTAATGCCACCCATCCCCTCCAGCAAAAGGCCATATGATCCTTTTTCCTTCAGCCACAGGGGGCCACAGAGGTCACAGAAATCATGGGCAGATTCAAGGTCATAACCTGTTTTGTAATCTTTTACGGTTTCTGCATGCTTGTTCCATGCATTTATCAAGGCATTGCGATGCATTAAGAGTGCCGGAGACTGTCCATGTGTGTAAAATCCTCTCTCCTGCCATACATTAAACATTCCCAGATAGCTCTTTAACATTAAGGCAAAAAGAGGAAAATCCTTAATGCTCTTCTTAAGTAGCCTTAATGATTCCTTTTGCTTGTTCTTTGAGTAAAGTAAAAGTGCAAAATTATATGAACCTTGCTGTTCGCCGTATTTTTGATAGTATTTTTCGGCACTCTTTTTGTCTCCCATATAGTAGTAAACATCAGCTAAAAGGAACCTTATTCCCTGATTGTCATCTGGATTAAGCTGAAGCAGGGTCTTGAACTCTCCGAGTGCTTCTTTGTATTTTCTCAGATGCATAAAACAGAGACCAAGCCCATGCCGGGCACGTATATACGGCCTTGAATCAAGGTCACCCCAGTAGTTTCTGTTTTTTATTCGTATCTTTCCGCCCTGTTGTGCCACGGCAAAGGAAATCGCTTCTTCATAAATCCTCACAGCATCTTCAAATTCAAACCTGTCCATATGTATCGATGCAAGGATGTTTCTGGCATCTACACATTCCGGATAAATTTTCATGGCTCTCTGGGCCTTCTTCTTTGCAGCCATCGAGTCACCTGCATCAAGAAATTCCCATCCGTCATAAACCACCCACATGGCTGCACTGTTGAGGAGATCATCCGCCTTTTTCTCATTACCCTTTTTCCTGTGTATATCAGCAGCTTTTCTATAAAGTCTGATCGCCTTATTCCGGTCAGTTTCAATAAACTCAACAGCAAGAAGTTCCAGGGGTTCAGTAAAGTCCTTTTTAAATTTCACAGACTGCTCCAGGTGCTTAATCCCCCTTTCACTCTCCTTGCTCCCCCACCTTCTATAAAGAATTTTGCCGAGTTCATAGTGAAGATATGGATCTCTTGGATTATCCTTCAAAGCCTTCCTTAGCCCTGCTATTTTTTTCTTTTCCTCTATTTCCCGGGAATCTTCTGCATTTCCTTGATTTTTCATGGCCTTAACCTTCTTTTGTTATATCTCCTTCTCAATTTTATTCCTTATCATCTGAGCTGAGGACCTTGCAACAAGATCAGTCGAACCCTTCCTGCGCTTTAAATATTTCCTTTAAATCAGTCAATTTTAATAAACTCCATATCTTTCAGAAACGATAGCGTTTTTCCCTTTTATTATCAACGTCAGCATGAACTTACTACAAAAACAAGGAAGGCTGATTTATTTCTCCTCTAAGTTGCATTTGTTCGTTTTGTCCACGAAATACATTCCATGAATCTTCTCCGACATTAGATAACATTGTTTCATCCAATGACTTGATTTGATCAATAATCTCATGATAGGTCATATGATCAGCAACTTTATCTACACTGAGCCTCATTAAAATATCTTTTGTGTAAGGACGTTTTGCATCTAAAAAAGTCAGTGAAGCAAGCAATCTTTGAATATGTGCGCTATTAAGAATAGCCCAGACAAAAATAGCCTCTGAAAGGCCTTCAAATCCTAAAAAATAACAGGTATCATCCAACATCACCGGCTTCCCGTTTTCAGGTAATATCAAGGAAAAAGTAGAACGTTTGTAAAGACCGGAAATTGCAACTTTATAAGGTTTAAAAGAATAATCTCCAATGCCGAATATTGAGAACGGCGGTTTATTTTTATAAATATTAGACTTTCGTTGCTCAAAATAATACTTATTTTCTGTTAGATATTGGTAAAGTTTTGGAAATTTATTTAATAAATATGCTGTATCCTCACCAATTCTGGTTTGAGGTATGATTACA
>BDTO01000041.1 GCA_002897855.1 bacterium BMS3Bbin05 | reverse complement strand
AGATAGCCCCGCCAACGCCAGGAAAATTTTAACCAGAATCAAAAAGACTGTTTCCGACCTTTATCACTCTCCACAACGAGGGCGTTTCGTTCCGGAGTTACAGGATCAGGGGATTTTATTATACCGAGAACTCGTTATCCCTCCCTGGAGGGTAATGTATCGCGTTTCAGAAAATACAGTATTGGTTTTGTCTGTCATCGACTCAAGGCAAAATATTGAAGATATCTTATTGAAAAAGCTAATGAATATGTGAACGGTTAACAAGGTGATCCACCTGACCGCGGGAAGCGCAACTCCCGCATTATATCATTATATTGCAAAAATATGAAATTTCTTCCTAAATTTATTGTACCGTTGTTATTTGTTTTAGCGTGCGCCTCTTCACATGGTTTTGTCAAAGACTTTTCAGGAGTGAAGAGTGGAATGTCCCGGGTACAAGTCAAAAGTATTTTGGGTGATCCTGAACATTCTACGGTGGCTGTGCTTCCACAGCCACCGTTCTTTGGTCCACAGGAATCCCTTGTTAACTTCCTGAAGCCAGGCACTTCCTTTGAAGAGTGGCAATATGCAGATGGAGAAACAATCTACCTTATTTGGTTTGGTAGTAGGTAGGGGGAGCCGCAGGAGATCTGGACGGTGGTTACAAAAATCAGCTACCCGAAAGGTGTGGTATTCTAATACACTATCATAGTACCATGGGCTTGCCCGTGGGGCTCCATAAACAAGTTGTGGAAGACTATGTAAGCTTGACAAGGTGTATTATAAGTGTTACACTATTCATGAAAGGAGGTATCGTTTATGCCTGCAAAAAATCCGAGAATAAATGTTGTTTTAGAAGAGCCACTATATAACAGCATTGAACGTCTGGCCAGGAGAGACGGAGTTTCGTTATCTCTGAAGGTGCGCGATCTGGTAAAAGAGGCCCTGGAAATCGAGGAAGATATGGCATTGTCCGGTTTTGCTGAAGAAAGGGAGAAAACCTTCAGGAAAACCAAGGCCCTCAAACATGGTGAGGTCTGGTAATCTTGCCATTTGAACTTAAATACCATCCCGATGTCAAAGGGATCGATATATCTTCACTCAATGCCAGATTAAAAAAACGAATCAGGAATGCAATTGAAAACCGTCTCATGACAGCTCCACATCAGTACGGAGAACCTTTAAGAAAGACGCTTAAAGGATACTGGAAATTAAGGGTAGGAGATTACAGAGTAGTTTTCAAAATCATGGGAAACGAGGTATGGATACTCGGTATCATTCACAGGAAAAAGGTGTATGAAAAGATATGGAAAAGACTGTGAGTCATCATCTTCATGCTGTTACGTCCCACCGGTTCGAGACTGTTTTCAGGAGTCTAAATCCCACCTGAACGGTACCTGTTGATGGATACCTCTTCCCGGCAAACCGGAACCACCTGAGAAAACTGTTATGATGTCTTCTTTTGAAGTATTAAATGAAGCATCGATTTATTTTCGGAAAGATTATTGATGAGGCAATTCGTTTGCTTGACTGCATAGTCTTTGTTTGCTATGATTTAGCAAGATGTTGAATAAGGTGAAAAGAGAATTTTGGCGCCTTGCTGGCTTAAGTAATAAGGAGGGGTTGTGCGACAATTATCAGGAAATAATGAAGCGTTGGCCTGAGCGCTGATTTGCGGTCGCCAACACGACGCTGGAGCAGACACGCCCTTTTGCCTCTCAAAAGCACTCCGTGCTTTCCCGGCTCAGGCCGTGCAACTCAGCTCCCGCGTTAAATTGCAAAAAGATGAAATCGTCTTTCAAAATAATTGTACCGCTGTTATTACTTTTGGCCTGTGCCTCCTCACCAATTCTTGCGCAAGACTTTGCAGAGGTGAAGAGTGGCATGTCCAGGGAGCAGGTCAGAAGTATTTTGCGCAACCCTGATCTTTCAACGGTCGCCGTGCTTCCAAAGTCACCCTTCTTTGGCCCACAGGAATCCCTGGTTCACTTCCTCAAGCCTGGTACTTCCTTTGAAGAGTGGCAATATACAGATGGAGGCACAATCTATCTGGTTTGGTTTTGTGGAGCAAAAGAGGAGCCGCGGGAGAGTTGGAGGGTGGTCACAAAATTCAGCTACCCCAAAGGTGTCGTGTTCTAAATGTAAGCTATGGGAGATTTTATAGAGTTTGCGACATAACCAAGCACCACACACGGACGCCAAACAGCTGCGCTTTTTTGCGCAGGTGGGCTCAGACGTTGGCCTTTAAAAAGTACCTTGAATAATACCGGGACAGGGAAATGAATGGCTCATATATCCATGGCTACCATGAAAAGGAATTAATCAGATTACAGGATCAGGCATCGACACTCGTGGATTTATTGCATTCGGACACGTTTTACCCCACTGGAGCAATGGTCCTGGAGGCCGGCTGCGGAGTAGGTGCCCAGACTGTAACCTTGGCGATGAACAGTCCTGATGCTCAATTCGTTTCCGTAGATATTTCAGCTGAATCGCTGAGGGAGGCCGAAAAGAAAGCCCGGAGTGCCGGTATCACGAATGTGCGCTTCCAGCAGGGAGACATCTTTAACCTTCCATTCAAACCGAAAACCTTTGACCATGTCTTTGTCTGTTTTGTGCTCGAGCATCTCTCGGAGCCTGTAGGCGCACTTGTCGCACTGAAGAGGCTGATGAAAGATGGCGGCACCATCACTGTCATCGAGGGCGATCACGGCTCTGCATATTTCTATCCTGACAGTGAAGCGGCTCGCCAAGCAATTCAATGCCAGGTCGAACTGCAAAGAAGAGCGGGTGGCAATGCCCATACAGGTAGAGAGTTATACCCCCTTTTGACAGCAGTAGGATTTAGATCTATCTTCGTATCCCCACGAATGGTTTATGTTGATTCAAGCCGTCCTGAACTGATAGAAGGTTTCACGAAAAAAACGTTTACAGCAATGATCGAGGGGATAAGAAATTCAGCCATCGATAATCAATTGATCGATCCGGAAACATTTGACAGGGGGATCAGAGATCTCTATCGGACAATGGCAGCGGACGGGGTCTTTTGCTATACCTTTTTTAAAGGAGTAGCCATAAAAGAAGGCGGCAACTGACATAGTTCTGGTGGCCCCCTCTGTCCTGATAGGTACATGGGTGCGACCAATTCGGAGGAAGCGAGATGAGGGAGATATTTCCGGAATTTATCAGGAGACTGACCGAGGCGGATATCCCGATTGAGGGTGTAAGGGCATATATTACCCAAGGGGACGAGCATCAAATACTCTTTATGGAATTTTCGCGTGACGTGGAAATCCCGGAGCATTCTCATGGCCCGCAGTGGGGGATAGTCATAAACGGAACAATTGAACTGACCATTGAAGGAGAAAAAAAAGTATACAAAAAGGGAGATACCTATTTCATACCTGAAGGGGCGAAACACTCTGCAAATATCAAATCGGGCTATGCTGATATATCGGTTTTCGGTGAGAGAAAGAGATACAGGCCCAAAAAGGATGCGGGTACTCCATTAGAAATCATGGAATTAGATCACATCGTGTTGACTGTAAAGGATGTGTCTGCAACTTGTGATTTCTATACCCGAATCCTGGGGATGAAAATGGTGGAAATCGGAGCAGGGAGAAAAGCCCTTACCTTCGGGAAACAGAAGATAAATATTCATGAATACGGTAACGAGATCGAGCCTCATGCGGCTCGTCCTGTCCCGGGTTCATCAGACATATGCCTGATCACTTCGACCCCAATTACCGAGATAATCAGTCGCTTTAATGAATCCGGCGTGGTTATAGAGGAGGGACCAGTGAGGAGGACCGGCTCAAGGGGCCCAATGACCTCTATGTATTTTCGCGATCCCGATGGCAACCTGATAGAGGTATCTAATTATGGTTAATAAAGTCAGACTGTTGTTAAAGAAAGGCCATAGGGTCAGCCTGTTGACCTGTGACAAATTCCCTTCCATGCGGTTGGTGCCTTTTCTCATGTTCCTGTTCTCTTTCATCTCTTTCTGCATACGCTCCACCAGCTTCGATACAGCCGGGTAGCTCACCCCCATCTGCTCTCCAATCTCCAGGTTCGTCTCATCCATACCGTGTTTCCCCATCATCTGCCATCTGTGTGATATGTCTTCTCCGATGGCACTTTCAACATGGGTACATTTATTCAAATTGCATATTATCCGACAGTTGACTATTAGCATCATCGGATAGTTAAGTCCAACTTTGATTTGATTGAAATTCTATGGTAAATGTGCTAAATTGAGGATGTCGCTTAATTGTATTGATGGCCCGACGCTTCGCGGTACATCAGGTTCGAACGATCGCCCCTGCGGGGCGTGCGCTCGACTGCCCCGTTTACGAACAAGGGAGGATTATGAGCAATCAAGATTCATTAGAAGAGTCAGTATCCACTGGCCAAGACGACAAGCAATCAACGGAAGATATTTCTGGCGCACCAATATACTTTGCAGTTTCCCCATTGAAGCTGGTTATGATGTCGATTTGTACCCTGGGGATTTACGAATTGTATTGGTTCTATAAAAACTGGGTTCTCATAAAAGAGCGGGAAAGCTTAGATATCAGGCCTTTTTGGAGAGCTTTCTTTGCATATTTTTTTTGCTACTCTTTCTTCAAAAAAGTTCAAGCTTCAGCGGAAGGCATATCTCTTAAGAAATCAATATCTCCAGGGATATTAGCTACTGGTTGGATAGTTCTTACACTACTCTGGAAGTTGCCCGCCCCATATTGGATAGTTACCTATTTTGCGGTTATCTTTCTATTGCCAGTTCAGTCGCTAATGAACAATATTAATGATGCCGTTGCACCTGGACATGATAAAAACGGAAAATTTACCGGTTGGAACATATTTGGTGTCGTCGTTGGTGGTCTGTTTTTCGCTCTTATTCTGCTGAGTACGTTTTTGCCAGAAGTATGAAAAAATCATCTAACAAATCATTCAAGCGACGCGCGCTCAACCGCTAAACCCTATCAGGGCTGGAATAATCAAAACAGTTGTCGAATTAGTGTCTGTGTATAAATTGCCATTTTTTATTTTTGTCATGCCCGAAGTCTGTAATCCGGCATTCGGAACTTATAGAAAAGAATAGATTCCCCGACTAAGTCGGGAAATGACAGATAGAGAGACTTACTTTATACACAGACTCGAATTAGACCGTTATCCATGAAGCGGCCACAGTACAGTCATAGAGAATAAAAAAAATAAGGTTCTTTCTCATTTCAAGTGGGTAAATGTGAGCCTGTCATGGTGAGCCTGTCATGGTGAGCCTGTCATGGTGAGCTTGTCATGGTGAGCTTGTCGAACCATGGCAGTTATTATACCGGTGTAACCAACGATGTAGAGAGGCGTTTCTATGAGCATCAGGAAGGTCTCATTGAAGGATGTTACACCCATGATAAAAGACCTTTGAAATTAATGCATGTTGAAGAATTTACAGATATTATAGAAACAATCTCCAGGGAGAAACAGATAAAAGGCTGGTCAAGAAGAAAAAAAGAGGCTATAATCGCTGGAGATTATGAAGAGTTGGTA
>BDTO01000040.1 GCA_002897855.1 bacterium BMS3Bbin05 | reverse complement strand
CCCTCTCAAGAGGGGATTTTAGTCTTTCCATTGCGCTGTTTGTAACCAGCAAACGTAACAAACATAACCCGTGAACGGTTACGCCCCAACTAATAAAAGCGACCTTCTATCAATATATCCTCACCAAAAAAGGTAGTTTGCATATCTTTCAGCTTTAATGCATTCTTTAAAAGCTCCGGGGATTTTCCTCCTACTGATGGAATTGCATCAACGCCGCCGATTATTTTCGGCGCTACAAAAAACATAACCCTATCCACAATCCCGGCTGACAGGGCGGAGGCGCTTATTGATGAACCGCCTTCTATCATTACACTCGTTATTTCAAGTCTGCCGAGTTCTTTCATAAGGCTTTTCAAATCAACCTTTCCTGCTTTATCTTTTACTACCAGCACCTTGTTGCCGTGTCTTGTGAGAGAATCGATTTTCTGTGTCTTAGCCTTTTTAGTCACAGCTATTATTGTCCTGTTATCATTATATTTTAATACCTTTGCGTTGGGAGATATTTGAAGAGAAGTGTCGACTATTATTCGATAAGGGTTCTTACCACCCCGGATTCTGCAGTCAAGCGAAGGATTATCTTTTTTCACAGTGCCGATACCTACAAGAAGTGCGTCAACCTCATTCCGTAACTTATGGACGTGTTCTCTCGCCTTAGCGCCGGTAATCCATTTTGACTCGCCCCGGGCAGTCGCTATTTTTCCATCAAGGCTCTGCGCAATCTTGAGGATGACAAAAGGCTCTTTTTCAGTAATGTATTTAATAAATGCCTCATTAAGTCTCTGTGCTTCACCTTTCATAATGCCTGTTTCAGTCCTGATGCCTGCGCTCTGAAGTTCTTTTAACCCCATGCCGGACACCTCGGGATTCGGGTCGATCATGGCCACAACAACTTTTTTTATTCCGGATTTGATAATCGCTTTAGTACAGGGGGGCGTTCTTTTTTCCGTATGACAGCAGGGCTCAAGATTAACATAAAGCGTTGCGCCTCTTGCTGCTGCACCGGCTTTTTTCAGGGCAATAACCTCTGCATGGGATGTTCCGGCCTTCCTGTGATAACCACCGGAAATAATTTTGCCGCCTTTCACAACAACAGCGCCTACCATGGGGTTAGGGCTTGTCCTGCCTTTTCCCTTAGCAGCGAGTTCTAATGCTTTTTGCATAAAAATATTATCGGACATTCTGAGTATATGATTTTACCTGAAAAAACAGAATCCTTCAAATATCAATAAACCGGTGACAAAATATGTCAGTTATGGCAAATTGTTTCGTTTTATGCGCAATATAAATCTGTAAACCCCCTGTAAGATAAAGCCTTTTTGTTTGGCATTTTTCTTGCGAAGAAATAGTAAATATTAAATTTATAAAAACGTTTCCGACAAAGGTAAACCATGGGTAACCATGGGACACAAAGCCACGGGTCCTGAATAAAAAAAAGGATAGCCGGGTTGCCGAAGAGATATCCACTTCCGGTTTATGTGGACTGTTTTGAGGCTGAGGGAAACCGGAGGTGGATGATGCACAAGATTGCAAGTATACTTTCCATTGCTTTATCGCTGGTTTTGCTGGCGATATCTTCTTCTCATGCAATAGACTACAAGACAGAGAGATTTGTTCTGGCTAAATTGTCATTTCAGCATGACAATGTTATCAGGCAAAACAGCCTTGTGACTGGAAAAAAAGCAGGATTTTCTTCATTTGCTTTTACTGATAGCAGAAGAGATAAATTCGCTTATAACAATTTTTATAATACTGAGAGCGGGCCTGATAAAAACAGCCGGACAGGGGAGATTCAAAATTCCTTCCTGTCATACATGCCCGGACGGAATATCACCCCTTCATTTGTAAACAATATCTCTTTTGATTTTTCAAAAACAGGAAAAAATAATTCCTTTGATTTTTCAGCAAGCGATATAATCCCGTCGAGTTTCAGCGATGCAGTCCGGATGGGGGCGGCTTTTTTGACAAACCTTGCAGTGCATGAATTCGGCCATGAAGTCGTGGCTAACTATGCAGGCGCGGAAGAGAGCAGCCTGAGCTTTTTTAAACAAGAGGACGGTCAATTCTTCCTTGGAATGAGTACGGCAAAAAATATGGACAGTAAATCAATACTGCCTTATACAATGGGAGGAGAGTTTTTTGCCGACCTGACGTTCGAGCATGCCCTTCAGGATTACAGGAAAAACCCCGGCGTGTATAATAAGTCTTTATTGTTATACAGCGGGACCGATTTCCTCTGGTACTGTTTTTATGCCTTTTATGTGAGCCAGGATAATTCGGCTTATGACCCCCTGACTATTTCAAAGCAGACCGGGTTATCTAAGGATATGCTTTTTTCCGTAGCCCTGGCAAAGACCCTGTTAAACGCTTACAGGGTTTATTCGGGACAGGACAGGATAGTCCCTTATTTCACTGTTGATAAATATTCTGCTGCTTTAAACATTATGATCCCCTTTGAATTCGGCAGTTAGCCTGACTGCCGGGGTTTCCGTCTGTTCGGAAGTTCAGGGAAGGCGTCCTTTAAAGGGTACGATGTAATAGCCGGGAGAAACTATGTGTTTGCCGATAAGCATGGATTCCATGACATTAAGTTTACGTGTATCCGGCATAAGTTCTAAAGCCAGATTCATAACGCCATTTGTTATATCACCCTTTAATCTTGCAAATCCTTTTTCACCCTCAAGGCTTATAGAGTCAAGTTTGATGGTGTTCCCTTTTATCGAGAGTGCGCCCTGAAGTTTTCGGAAGGTATTGAGAAGCGGGAACACGGAGCCGGTATCGTCGATGTTTAAATCCGGGACTTCAAAGGTGATTGTTACAATATCATTATTTATGTCTATATCGGCATAAACATTTCCATCAATGTTTATGCCGAATTGCGTGAGATAGGGAATTGCGCTGAGTTCTGCACGTTCTATTTTTATGCTGCCTTTGCGGGGAAGTTTTATTATGCCGTCCAGATCGCCGGTACCGATTTTGCCTGTTATCGTAAAGGCAATCCGCCCGTCGGTCAAATAGCGGGGACTGAAATTGCCGGCAAAGCCGGTGATGTTTAAGGCGGGCTTATTGTCTATTTTCAGGTTGAGATCATCGGCATATAAGGCAAAGAATATCCCCTTTTTCAATCCGCTGATCGAGAGACTCATGTTGCTGTTGCCGGACATTGCCACAGCATCTTCAATCTTTTCCTCTATCAGATTGTCCGGCACTGCAAAAAACCAGAGGAGGATTATGAAAACCGGGATGCCGGCAACCACATATAAAATGTTGCGGATTTTAATCATCTGGCGTTATATGGATTTACGTAATAGTTCAAGATACCCCTGAAGAAGCAGGAATGGAATATGCCTCTAATAATTTTGATTTTAATCTTTTCATTCTGACTCCTGGCTCCTGACTCCTGAATTCTGATTTACTTATCCCCTGCTCAGAAGAGAAACCGTCAGTTTTAATATAAATTTATCAGGGTCTTCAAATGTGGAATTGATTGCCGCAGACTTGATTTTCATCGGCAAAGGAGAGATATCGATTTTATACAGGAGATTGACGATGCTGTTAAGGTCAACGTCCTGTATCTCAAGTTCTGCGTTTTCTTCCGTGAATTCGCTGACCTTTATTTTCTTCAGGGGTTTGATTTCCTTTGCTTCAAGCCCGAGGCTTTTAAGTATTTGTTCTAAAACAGAGACCACGCCCGTTGATTTCCTCAGGCTTATTTTTTTCTCTTTTGATTCGACAACGGTTTTTATCTGGATAACCTCCCGTGAAAGCGATTGAATACCGGTCAGCCTGGTTTTCAGTTCGTTATTTTTTTTCTCCATATTCCCGGCATATATAAATGACATAACAGTGAATATGAGGGCTATTGTCACAGCAACCGCTAAAACCGATATGGTTTTGTCAAAGAATATAATTTTTTCTGCTAATCTCTTCATACTCTTTTTTCCTGCATAATTATTGTGAAGTTGATCTTTTTATCCGCAGTCGCGCTGGAATCCGTGACTTTAACACCCCTGAATACCGGTGCAAGACTGTTTTTCAGGGACTCAACATCCTCAAAGGATTTTGCAGCGCCTTTTATAATAATATTTTTTCCGTCTGCGCTGAATTCACGGAGTGTAATGTTCTTATGTTTATGAAGCGCTATATCGCGAAGTATATCGAGAGTCCGGATACCTGCAAGCGCCGCTTTTTTCCCCTTTAACTTTTTCAGGTTACCCCTGAACTGTCTCTCAATATCAATAATTTTTTTATCCTCGGGAAAAACATTTCTGTAAATTACGTGCATCTGTTTTGTAAGTGATTCATGCTCTTTTTGGGCTGTGACGAGTCTGAGAGTCACTGCAGCGCCGAGAATCAACAATAATATCAGGGCAAGCACAGTGGTTACCCTGAGCTTCTTTTTGAGTTTTTCAATGTCTCCAGTGTAAGCCTGTTCATCCTGCCGGAGGTTTATTGAAGGGTTGAGGATTTCTTCTCCGGCAGCCTCTGCCCTGATTTCAGCGCTTGAGGTTGTTTCTTCAAGAAGACTCTCAATTTTCCCTCCGGAGAGCCGCAAATCAAGGGAAGTCATTACTTTTGGATCAAGACCTGCTGATGAAAACAGATCGATAATCTCCTGAAGCTTTGTCTTTTCTATGCAGACAGCCAGGACTTTACTGCCGTTATCAAGCTGCCCTGTTACAATGTGGTCGATTGAGTAGTCATCCGTATTGCCGAGCAGGATGCCTTCAAGCTCATACGAAATTGTGTCCCTGATTTTATTTTTGTCGGAAAAAGGGAAGGTCTGTTCCCTCAGGGTCAGGAGATCAAGGGGGATGCTCAGAAAGATATTTTCACTGCCAATAAGTGGAAGTGAGTTTAAATCCGAAGATTTCAGTTCACCTTCTATGGAGACGGAAGAGCTGTCTGTAATATAATATCGGCCGGCCTTTTTTTCAAAGACATACAAATTTACATTTTTTTCCGTCCAGTCAATAAAAGCCGTCTTCATTTATCCTTCTCTCCAGAAATGAATTTTCATGGATGTATCCATAACACTTTCCACCATTCGTGTGATCTCGTTAACTGTGGCTTTTGCCGTTACCCTGAAATTAGAACCTTTAACGGTAATCCTATTGAGAATCTTTATCCCTATTGCCTCAAATCCCGGCACATTGACGATAGAGCTTGTCTTCTCAAAGGGAGTGGTTTCCCTGTAATCAATAATCTGCTTTGCAAGGGCCTCTGTCATATCCGGGCTGAGACAGACAAGCACCGGCAGCCGGGCAGTATTTATATTTACCTGGTTGTTTCCGTAAACCGTTATGTATGGACTTATTTTCCCGAAAATGTTTTTGTCCATCATGCCTTCGATTAATTTCAACTCATCCACAGACCAGAGAAATGTATTTTTAGCGACATCTTCCGAGTCCGGAAGTCTCGGCTCTTTATCGGGATCTATCCAGTCAGCTATCACCAATGAAAGATTTGGATTAATATTAAGGTATTCAAGCAGCTTTTTCAAGGATGAAAGGGCTTTCTCATTAGTCATGCCATTTGGATATATTATGCTGTTAATATTAAATTTTGAATTTTCATCTTCAATTTTTATGCTCAGAAAGGCACCCGTACCGAAATCTCCGGGAACCGGCATCTCTATCTCACGCACATATGTATAAGAACTTTCTTTGGCCAATGCAAGATATTGTGTGCTGAGATTCTGTCCTGATCTGGCAATAAGAGACGCCCTCTGGGCATTGCTCCAGTTGGACAATGAGGAAGAATCAATGTATACATCATAAACAAAATCCACTACAAGACCAACGAGGATTGAAATAAGCAGTAGAGTAATTATCAGAGCAGACCCTTCTTTATTTAACAATTCACCCTCTCCTTGAGTTCTGAGTTCTGAGTTCTGAGTTCTGAGTTCTGGGTTCTGGGTTCTGGGTTCTGTCTTCTGTCACAATTGTGTCCCGATTCTCGGCCTTGCGTATTCAGTCAGTTTAACTATTTTGCCGTTATCATCAAACTCGATACTTACCCTTACAATATCGGGCAATTTCCCTGTTTTTGCAGTGTCCCATGTCTTTATCCATTTATTATAAAAAAGTGTTTCAACAGTAAAGCTTTCTATTCCCTCAATGATTTCGACTTTATATTCTTTTGCCGGCACGGCATAGGGTGATTCTGTTTTCAACAGATCGAGCTTCCCGTCTTTTTCTTCTATAAAATAGGTGATGGTGTTCAGATTGCTTCCTTTAAAAGAGAATGCCGTAAGATTTAATGAGGAAGCGTTTTTGCCGAATATATCCCGGTCTTTAATAACAAACCCTGCCTTTTTCTTTGTTTCATCCTCTGTCCGGGGATTTTTAACTAATGCGCTTTCGATCTCGCGTCTTATTATATCAAGGGCTGTTCTTGATTCATGATATTTCAGCGATATATTGTCAAACCGCTCGATTGCCCGTTGAACAGAGAAAAATGAGCTGTAAACAGCACCGAGCACAATAGTGAGAAGGGTAAGGCTGATGAGTATTTCGATGAGGGTAAAGCCGGATTTTGAGACACGGTGAGACGGAGACACGGTGAGACGGAGACTTCCGGCAAACAGAAAAATATTCCCGTCTCCGCTTCCCTGCTTCTCCGTGTTACCGATTTTTTCCCCCATTTTTCTTTTTGCTATCTTCCTTTTTAATAACAAATTCATTAAGAACGACCTGCCTGCCGTATCCTTTTACAACTGTTTTTAGTTCGATAATATTAGAATTCTCTATCCCGGTAATCGTATTCTCATATTTAAACCCGGTTTTATCAATGTCACCCCCGGAGTTTTGAGGGGTCATTTCCATCTCATATATTTTTTCCTTTGCTAATTGAAACATCCGGGTAGTGAGAGTATTTTCATACATAATATTGGCGTGGTAATTTACCGTTTGTATAATGACCGTAAGCGCAATCCCGATAATCGCAAGCGCAATCATGATCTCAAGAAGAGTAAAGCCGGACAGGAAAATAGTCCCGTCCCCGTTTCTCCGTTTCCCCGTGTCACCGACACTTTCTTTACAGTATGTATCCTTCATGAATTTTAACCCTGCCGTTTATATGATTAAAAATAACCGTATACTCCATGTCATCTTTATTAACCAGATGCAGTGTGACCGGCTCCTCAGGCCCCATCGGCCCGAATTTCAGTATTACCTCACCCTGTGTGACTTTGCCTAATGACGGGACTATAATATCCTCAAACATCACATTTCCCTTCATTTTAAATTTACGCGATTCCCTTTCGCTTTCAAAACTCCATGAGTCCGCGCTGAGGTCCATTTTTAAAAGATAAGTCCGCTTTTTGCCTGCGGCCTCGTCATAGACATATCTCAGTGTATTGCCTATTCGCTTTGCCTCGGATCTCAATGCCCGCTCACCTGTATCCCAGAGATTCGGCATTATTAATGCCGTGACGAGGGAGATAATGAAGATTACAATGATTAATTCAATTAAGGTAAAGCCGCAGCGAGCCGACTTATTCATATTTCCCAGTTGATGATATCGGCATTGTATCCGTCACCGCCAGGCAGGCCGTCGGCTCCGTATGAGATGATATCATAATCGCCTTGCTCACCCGGGGATATGTATATGTATTTATAACCCCATGGATCAGGTGATATTGTTTTTTTCTCCAGATAACCGCCGTCTCTGTAGTTTTCCGGAATTTGTCCTGTCAAAGGCGGAGAGACCAATGCTTCCAGTCCCTGCCCGGTAGAGGGGTAGAACCCGTTATCTGCTTTAAACATTCTGAGCGCAGTCTCAAAATTTCTTATCTGTATTTTCGCCTCTGTAACCCTTGCCTCATCCGCCCTGTGCATCAGCCTCGGCGTGACAAGCGCTGCAAGAATACCGATAATAATCATTACAACCATAAGTTCTATGAGAGTGAAGCCTGTCTGACGGTTTAAACCGGTATGTTTTTTCACAGTACAGTCCTTAATGTTTATTGATTTGTAAGCGTTCAGCTATCAGCCATCAGCTACCGGTAAAATAATATTATCGGCAAAAAAGCAGTAAAGTTTCAGAATCATCTATGCTTATAGCCACCTTGGGGCGCTGATTATTTATTTTAAAGCTGAGAGCTGACCGCTGAAAGCTTATGGCTGAACTATTACATTAATTTTATCACATATGACAGTTATTTAGAACTTTACTCTGCATTAATGGTTCAGTTTTCTTAACCTTAATCCTGAGCGGCTTGAATATGTCTGATTCAGGAGTGAATAGTTGGTTAAACTTGCCTTACATGATATAGTAAATAACTCAGTAGTTATCAATGAAGAAAAGGTTGAAAGTTCAAAATGATTAATGTCGGAGTCATAGGCGTAGGATCAATCGGGGTTCACCATGCCCGGATATTTTCAGACCTCGAAGGCGTAAATCTTGTGGGAATTGTTGATGCTGATCCTGCTAAGGCAGAGGAAGTCGCCTCAAAATATAATTGCAGGGCCTTCAAAAACCGGATGGAGATCATGGATATGGTAGACGCAGTCAGTATTGCCGTGCCCACTACCCTCCATTTTGAAACAGGGATGGATTTCCTGAAACAGAGTAAAGATATTCTTATTGAAAAGCCTGTCACTTCAACCCTGGAGGAAGCAGACATGCTTATATCAGAAGCAGAAAAAAGGGATCTCATTTTCCAGGTCGGCCATCTCGAGAGATTCAATGCAGGTGTCTCTCTGATAAGCACCATGGTCGAGAAGCCGAAGTTTATTGAATCCCAGCGCCTCTCCCCGTTCCTGGGAAGAGGAACAGATGTGGATGTAACACTTGACTTAATGATACATGACATAGATATAATACTCAGTTTGGTGGATTCCGGGATTGCCGACCTTCGTGCAACAGGCGCAAGCGTTCTGACGGAAAACATAGATATTGCCCATGCCTGGATTGAGTTTGAAAACGGCTGCATTGCCGAAGCCGTTTCAAGCAGGATAGCAAATGAAAAGAAAAGAGAGCTCAAGGTCTTTCAACATAATTCCTGCCTGAACCTGGACTATCAAAAACAGGAAATAACATGTTATACAAGGCTTAACGGCAATGTAGGAAAAGAGACAAAAAAAACCGGGGCCAAAGAACCTTTAAGAGAACAGCTTCTCTCTTTCATGGATTGCATTGAAAACAGGAGACAGCCTGTGGTCTCCGGGCATGAAGGGAGAGAGGCGCTGAAAGTTGTATTAAAGATATCAAGGCTGGTTAATCACGGCCTTACAATTTAAATTAAAGATATGCCGAAAATCATATGTAACACTACCATACCCATGCTTGACATTAAGGCGCAGCATGAGCCCATTAAAGATGAAATCAAGACCGCCCTGAAAGATATCCTGGACAGTGGACGCTTTATCCTTGGGCAAAATGTCTTGTCGTTTGAGCAGGAAGTCGCTTCATATCATAATGTCAGTGAGGCAGTCGGTCTCGCCTCGGGCACTGATGCCTTATACCTGTCTCTCAGGGCCCTTGACATAAAAGAGGGCGATGAAGTAATTACAACGCCGTTCACATTTATTGCGTCTGCCGAGGCAATCACTTATGTCGGCGCAACCCCTGTATTTGCCGACATAGACAGAAATACGTTAAATATAAACCCGGCAAAGATAGAAGAGAAAATAACCCCGAAAACGAGAGCCATAGTTGTTGTACATTTATTCGGACAGCCGGCGGATATGGATGAAATAATGGAAATCGCTGAAAAACGCAATCTGAAAGTTATTGAAGACAGTGCACAGGCATTTGGAGCAACATATAAAGATGCTGCTGTCGGTGGCATTGGTGACGCCGGATGTTTCAGCTTTTATCCAAGCAAAAATCTGGGTGCCTATGGTGACGGCGGCATGATGATAACAAATGATCCGGAAATATCAGGGAAGGTAAAGCTGTTGAGAAACCACGGCGCTACCGGCCCGTATCAGCACAGCTTTATCGGTTATAACAGCAGGCTTGATGAGATACAGGCGGCGATCCTCAGAATAAAACTGAAACATATTGATGCCTATAACCGGAACCGGCGCAACATTGCAGCGCTGTACACATCGCTTCTCGGTGGGGCAGTTAAATGCCCGGTGGAAATGCAGGACAGAACACATGTCTATCATCAATACACGATAATCACCCCGGAGAGATCAAAGATAATAAAGGCCCTCAAGGATAATTGTATATCATCGGTAGTTTACTATCCGGCGCCCCTTCACTTTCAGGAGGCATTTAAATATCTTGGTTATGAAGCAGGCGACTTTCCGGAAAGTGAGGCTGCGGCAAGGGAGGTGCTTTCTATCCCAATCTACCCGGAGCTTGACCCTGAGAAAGCAGAATTGATTGCCGAAATTATTTTAAAAGCCCTGAAGAATTAGCCGGTCATAAATGCGCTTATTAACTCTATTCCGCAACCCTCAGAACCTGTCCCACGCGTAAACGGGTTGTTTCCAGTTTATTAATCTGCTGAAGTTTCTTTGTATTTATTTTATATCTCCTGGCAATAAGCCAGAGTGAGTCCCCTTTTTTCACCTTGTACTTTCCTCCGGGGGGAACCCTGGCGGCTTTTGAAGAAGCATAGATACTTCCAGACGAACTGCCTCTCAGCGGAATCTTTAATTTCTGGCCTACACGAATAAAATGTTTGCGCCGTATGTTGTTTGCCCTGACAATTTTACTCACGCTCGTATGGTATCTCAGGGCTATGAGGGACAATGTCTCTCCTTTTCTTACACGATGGTATGCATATGCATTCTTCGGAGGAGACCATTTCGCTATTTCATTCAGGCCGGCAAGCAGCACCTCGCCTTTTCCAGCAGGCACCTTAAGGGCGTATGATGTAGCCGGTGTAGCCTTGCGGCGAAGCTCCGGGTTCAGGGCGGTTAATTCTTTTAATGAGACCCCTATTTTATTTGCCACTGCCCATAACTGAACGGGCTTTTCAATGGTCACGGTCTCATACACGAGCTGGCTCTCCGGCTCTTCCAGTGTAATGCCGTATTTGGCCGGATCTTTCAGGATATGCAGCACAGCCAGGAATTTCGGGACATACCGGGCTGTTTCACGCGGAAGCTGTTGATACAGGTCCCAGAAATTGTCCAGGTAATTGATTTTCTGATTGCGTATCTTTTTTAAAACCGTGCCTTCACCGCAATTGTAGGCAGCAAGGACCGTTGTCCAGTCACCGAATATCTTGTGCAGTTCTTTTAAATAAGCAATGGCTGCGGCAGTGGATTTTTCAGGGTCCAGTCTCTCGTCAATCCAGGTATCCCTCTTTAAACCGAATTTATAGCCGGTTGACGGAATAAACTGCCAGAGGCCCAGGGCACGGGCGCGGGACAGGGCCTTGACTTTAAAGCCGCTTTCAATAAGGGGAAGCCATGCCAGCTCCTCGGGTAAACCGGCCTTTTTCAGGGCAACCAGAATTTTATCCATATACCTTCCCGAACGTTTATATGACTCTATTAAAAATCTCTTTTCACGGCCCTGGAACCGTTTTATCTCCTTTTCGACATGTTTATTCATTGTCAATGGAATTTCATTGTGGTTCCCGTTGACAGCCGTATATCGTGATGCATAAATCTCCAGTATCCTCTTGGAGATCGTAAAGCGCAGGTCTTCTTTCTGTTGTATTAAATCAGGATCATTGCCGGGCCTGACCTTCAAAACCAGCGCATACGCCTCATCCAGAGTCGCAATGGCATTGACAAGGTCGCCTTCAGACCAGTACTCCTGGGAGGCAGTGCAAAATTCCAGGGACGTATCAAGCAGGTTCTGTGCTTTTTCTTTTTCTTCCGCTTTTTTTTCTGCTTCCGTTTTTTCCGGCACTGCCGGTTCTTGTGCTTTTTCTGCTAATACTGTTTCCGGAGCTTTGTCATCCCGGGAGATTTGAGATTTTTCATCTTTTATCTTTTCAGTGGATTCATTCTCACATGCTCCGTAAATCCCGCAATCATCATCGATTGCCTCGTTATTTATTTCCACGGGGACAAGAGCATCGATATCTACAGCCTTCTCATTATCTTCCTCAACACCTTGCAGAGGCCGGACCTCAGTCGGGTTGTCGGCAGGATTGCCGACAACAGAAGTCTTGATAAGGGTACAGCCGGAAGTTAAAAGAATTAACAAGAGAGCATATTCCAAGAACCTGATTTTCATTAACACTTACCTTTGAGTTTATGCATTATTATACAATGCGGTTTTTAATTTCCCATTCCTGATAATGCATGTTTATCATTTTCTTTTTAGTATCAAAACCATAAAAACTCCTTACATTTTACTAATACGGCATTTATTATGCAAATATTAAAAAATTCTTAACCGCTCAGAGGGGGCAGAATGAAATTTGAAGATTCAGATGTGTGGAAAAGAGCCGACCCGCATTGTGGATTAGAGAACCCGGACCTGTTCTTTCTGCACCCTGCACCCTGATAACTGCCCTCTCTGATGATGTAAACAATTACAATATTTCTTATAGATAGACACTTAACACTCAAGAATTATCCGGATTTCCCGTTAATAATAAATAATGATCATCTCTGATCAGGTTAGAGTGAACATTAAGGATTCAAGGAGTCCCGGGAAGAAATTCAATTCCCCTGTGCAAGATATGATCGGAAACCCCGGTATAAAAAATATTCGAAATCTCCCGGCTTCTGTAAAGCCCCACCTGAAATCCTCGGGCAAGGCTCTTCCTTTAAATAAAGCTGCCCTGGTGCGGGCAAAAGTAATAGACGTTAATGAAGGAGGCGGCGCTCTCCTCCGGCTGCTGTCAGGCAGCGGAAGTAAAGGTAATTTAGAGGGAGCCCTCATAAAGGCAAGTTCGGAAGTCCCTTTAACAAAGGGGCAGACATTATACCTTGAAATTTTTGGAGGCAAAGAAAATATTCAGATGAAGTTTGTCGATAATGCACGGATGACATCTGAACCGCCTAGGCAGAATATTCCGCCAAAACTCCTTGATATGCTTGTCCGCCTGTCCGGATCAGGCCTGGGCAATTCTGATTCAAAACTCCTTTTGAATATGCTCAAGTCACTTCCCCAAAATATCAAGACCGTCTTTCCTGAGCTGAAAAATCTTGAAAATTTACTGCCTGATACAAAGCAGCCTGACAGCAGGTTGTTAACGCGGGACAGTGCACGAAACCTGCTGACTATTATGGGCCGGGGCAGCAAGTCTTTTCCATTCAGGGCCGGTACCGTTCTTAAAGCAGAAGTCATGGATATCACGGAAAAAGGGAATGTAGTTCTTCGTTTACTTCCTTCAGACAGTATTAATGAAAAAGCCGGCGGGACAATAATAAAAGCTGATTCAGCTATTCCCCTGGCAAAAGGGCAAAATATATTCCTTGAAGTCCTCGGCGGGGAAAATAAAATAAAGATGCGTATTGCCGGTAGCGCTCCCGGTTTCTCTGAGACCCCTGAGCAGGTCGTCCCGGCAAGGTTTATAGATATGCTTGCAAGTCTTTCTGAATCGAGGCTCAGCAATTCTGAATTCAAATTTATTTTGAACATGCTCAAATCATTGCCTCAAAATATTAAAAGGGCTATCCCGGAGTTCCGGAACCTGGAAAAACTCCTGCTGGATATAAAGCAGATAGACGGGAAACTCTTAAAGGCATCTGTCGAAACATCAGGGGTAGCCTTTGAGACCAGGCTGAAACTTGCGGTACTGAATGGTTCCGGATCAGTGCTCAGGAACCTCACGGCGCTGCAGGCGGAAGGCGACCTCAAAGCGCTCCTCATGAGGTTCAAAACACTATTGAAGGATGAGGGTGTCGATAACACACTGAAGCAGTCGGGCTTCAGGATATCGGATGTATCAGGCACAGTGGACAGGTTTATCAGGGACATTGAATTTTTCCAACTCACCTCAAGGCTGAACGATATGTTTTACACCTTTCTTCCTGTATTGTGGGATGACTTAAGGGACTGTGAGTTTATTTTCAAAAAAGGCAAAGGAAACAGAAGAGGCTCTTACTCATGCGATATAAATCTCGACCTTGAATCTCTGGGAAGGTTATCCATATCCGTGACAATACTGAACAGCTCATTTTACGTCACCTTCTTTACCGAACGAGAGGACATTAAAGAGCTTATTAAATCACAAAGGCAGATACTTGAAGGCCGGTTTGCATCACAGGCCCTGCCCCTGAAGGCAATAAGCATCAATCATAAAAAGGAGATAGTCTTTGGAAAGACTCAAACTCAGGGGGTTAATGTAAAGATATAACCATGAAAAAACAATCCGAAAAAGCTGCGGCCCTGAAGTACATGCGAGGGAAAGACTCTGCTCCGAGGCTTGTAGCCAAGGGAAGAGGGAAAGTCGCTGAGAAAATTATAGAGATTGCAAAGGCGCACGGTATACCTGTAAAAGAAGACAAAGATCTCGTTGAGCTCCTTTCAGTGCTCGACCTGTACCGGGAAATCCCCCCGGATTTATACAAAGCAGTTGCTGAAATCCTTGCGTTTGTATATTCATTAAAAAACAGGAAGCCCGGTTTGCAACAAGGTTAAAACAAAGGTAACCGTTTAGAGGGTGCAGTTGTCAGGGTGCAGAAAGAACATCATCCGGTTTCAGAATATATGTAGCCTAAATACGGGCCAGCTCTTTTCCACACATCTAAATCTTCAAATTTCATTCTGCCCCCTGACAACTCCTCCCTGCACCCTACACCCTGTGAACGGTTACTCATATAACAACATTTTTTAATGACATCCCATTCTGCCGTTTCAAAAAAAATCGATTGACAAGTTCAAGAAAAGTGCTATTATGTGCTTTACAGGGGACTAATAAGTCAATTAAAATAATTTATAGCTCAAGCCGGGCGTTTAACCATGAGAATCCTGATTGTTGACGACAATGAAGATTCAAGGATGATACTTAAAAAAAACCTTGAATCCAGCGGGCACACAATTGAAGATGCCTGTAATGGAGCGGAAGCCCTGAAGACAGCTATGGAATCTCCACCCGATATGATCATATCGGACATCCTTATGCCGGTAATGGACGGTTTCAGGCTCTGCCGCGAAATCAGGCAGGACAAACAGTTATGCAAAACCCCTTTTGTCTTTTACACAGCAACATATATAGTCCCGAAGGATGAAAAGCTGGCAATGAGCATAGGCGCTTCCCGCTATATCATTAAGCCGGCTGATACCGCCGAATTCCTCAGGACAATCAAAGGGGTGTTTCAGGAATATGAAGAAGAGAAACTGCCGGTGCCTGAAAAGCCCGTAAAAGAAAGGCCTGAATTATTCAGGATGTATGAGGAGAGCATTGCAAGGAAGCTTGATAAAAAAGTGGAGGAGCTTGAACGGGTCAAGACCAATCTTGTAATTGCCTGCAATGAGCTGAAAGAGTCGGAACAAAAATTCAGGATTATTTTTGACAATGCAATCGACGGAATACTTCTGGCGGATATGGAAACCGGGAAATTCCATACAGGCAATAAAATGATCTGCCGGATGCTGGGTTATAGTCCGGAAGAGATTGAAAAATTAGAGGTCAGGGATATTCATCCTAAGAAAGTTCTTCCCCATGTTATTGAGCGATTTGAGAAGCAATCGAGTGGAGAGCTTACGCCCGCGGAAAATATTCAGGTGAAAAAAAAGGACGGCAGTATTTTCTATGCCAATATTAATTCATCCCCGATAACATTAGCAGGGAAAAGATACCTTATGGGAATCTTCAGGGACATTACCCGGCGCGTGCAGGCAGAGGAAGAATTGCTCCGCAGCCGCTCGGAGTTGTCAGCGCTTTTCAGGGTTTCATCAGCAATCATCCGCACAATGAAAAAGAAGAAAGACTTAATAAGAAAGGCGGATGAAGCCCTGTATCAGGCCAAACAGAAAGGCAGAAACCGGATTGAGGTCAGTGAATGAAGGTTGATGATTGAAGAGAATCATTATTAAATTCCTCTTTCTTTACGCTTAGAGTGGGGAATGAAGGAATCAGAGTCTGACATGAAGAGATGGAAAATATTATCGGCAATATCACTCCTCTTTATCCTTACTATCATGCCCGCTGCGCAGGCTGCCCCCCTTATTTTCAAGGGATGTTCTGTTACAAGGAGGGCATTCATGAGCGAAGTCGCTCTCGCTTATGAAAAAGTTGCCGGTAAAAAGATTGATGTGATGGGCGGCGGAGCTACACTCGGCATCAGGGCAGCGGCAGCAGACGATGCCGATATCGGCGGCACTTGCAGACCCCCTTTACCTGACCTGTTCGATGAAGAAAAAGGGGGCTATATGACCCTTATAGCATGGGATGCCCTGGTGTTTATCACACACACCTCAAACCCTGTTGACGGCATTACACTTCAGCAGGCAAAAGATATTTTATCAGGCAAAATTACAAACTGGAGAGAACTTGGAGGAGCTGACAAACCCATAATAGCTGTCTTTAGAAGCCAGGTGCCTGAACACGGCGGAAAAGTGTCCGGTGTCGGCTATATGGCAAGGCTGCTGGTTTTTAATGATCCGGATATTGATTTCATAAAAAATGCCCTTTTCTTTAAACACTCCGCAGAAGTTGAACGAATTATAGAGAAGGTCGGATGTACATTCGGCATTACCGGTGTATCTTCTGCAAGAAAAAGAAAGGTCAAAATTTTAAATTTAAACGGCATTGAGCCTACAAAAGAAAACATAGCATCCGGCGAATATCCTCTCTTCAGGCCATTGTATGTGGTGACAAAGGGGAAGCCTGCCGGAGAGGCAAAGGCATTCATTGACTGGCTTTTGAGCAAGGAGGGGCAAAAGATTGTCTCAGATCAGGGAACAGTTAATCTGGAAGAGGGCAGGGGGCTGAAAGCAAAGTTCAGGTTCTGGCAGCACACCGAATTAATCATGAATTATAAATAATCATAGAACGTAGGTAATGAAGATCGAAACTTTGCCCGTGCAGGAAGGCAGAAAATGACAATCCGGAAGAGATTATTATTGTATCTCCTGGCGCCCTTAATCACCACCATCCTGATACTCAGCACTTTTGACTATTTTTATTCCTCATGGTTTTTAGAGAAAAAAGCCAGCCAGGTGCTCCTGTCCGGGGCAGAGACAATTAATAATGAAATTCAGCAGAGTATCCGCCACACTGAAAGCGACCTGGCCATTCTCCTTTCCAACAGGATGATTAAAGAATATATAATGTATTCCAGGCTTGGATTGCTGGATTATGCTGAAGACGAGAGATGGAAGATAGAAGAAGATTTTCTGAAAGTAGCCGATGAAAAACCTGAATATGTCTCCATCAGATTTATCGGGCTGGATGGGAAATCCACCATTAACATAGTTGATAGAAAGGTAAGCTATGGGGATATTGATTTTTCCGGTGAGGACTGGTTTGTTAACGCCTTGCGACTGGAAAAAGAAGAATCATTTGTCTCTCCACTGCATCCATGCAAAGAGCATAATAAACCCTCGATATCAATCAGCAGACTATATTATGACGATGCCGGAGAAAAGGGCGGAGTTATCTTCCTGCACGTCCACGCGGATAAATTTTTTCAGGGAATCCTCGGAAAAACAATCGGGGAGAATGGATATGCGTATCTTATTGATAACAATGGTGTTATTGTCGCTCATAAGGATGCAGCCTGGAGAGGCGCAGACGTTAAGGAATATGCGTCATCCAAAAGAGCCATTGCCGGAGATGCAGGGACAATAACGGAATTTGACGGGATCAATGCAGCCTTAATGAAAAAGGCATATATGCCGCTGAAGCTTGACGGGTTATACCTGTTAGTATCAAGGCCTATGAAAGAGATAACCGCATTCGGTACACAATTGCAGTTATTGAATTTAATTTTTTTCATCGCAACGGTACTGCTTGTTTCTATAATCAGCTCCATAGTCGCAAAGAGAATATCAAAACCGATTAAACAACTCTGCCGGGAAACAGAGATTATTGAAACCGGCAATCTGGATCACAGGATAGAAATAAAGACAGGTGATGAAATAGAACATCTGGCCACCTCCTTTAATAAAATGGTGGCCGGGTTAAAGGAAAAAAGCAATGAGCTTAGAGAGTCCGAAGAAAAATTCAGGGCGATTTTTGACAATGCAATGGACGGGATACTTGTGGCGGATGTAGAAAAGGGAAAATTCTTTACCGGCAATAACATGATCTGCAAGATGCTTGGTTACAGTATGGATGAGATCAAAGGCTTGGGAGTTATTGATATTTATCCGGAGAAAGCCCCCCCATATGTTATTGAACAGTTTGAGAATCAATCAGGAGGAGTGTTTATGCTCGCCGGGGATATTCCGGTAAAAAGAAAAGACGGCAGCATATTTTATGCAGAGATTAACTTTTCTCCTGTAACGCTTGCCGGAAAGACTTATCTCATGGGCATGTTCAGAGACATCACCGAACGTAAGAAGGCCGAGGAGAAAATCAGGGAATATTCGGAAAACCTTGAACATAAGGTTAAAGAGCGCACAAGAGAACTTGAAGACAAAACGGAAAAACTCGAAAAATCCGAGACGTCACTCAGATATCTCCTTGAAGATGTCAACAAATCCAGGGCAGAGCTTGAAAAAGCAAATGAAAAACTCAGGAAGCTTGACCGTCTGAAATCAATGTTCATTGCCTCAATGTCTCATGAACTCAGGACTCCTCTTAACTCCATCATCGGGTTCACCGGCATTTTACTCCAGGGCATGGCAGGTGAAATTAACAATGAGCAGAGAGACCAGCTTCAGAGGGTCTATGGTTCGGCAAAACACCTTCTTGAACTTATTACCGACGTAATAGATATCTCAAAAATTGAAGCCGGGAAAATTAAAGCCTATGTAGAAGAGTTCCAGCTTGACAAGGTTATTAAAGAGGCAATATCAAGTCTCGCAACCCAGATAGATAATAAAGGGCTCTGTCTTGAAACCAGTATACCGCAAGGGATCAAACTGACTACCGACAGGCGCAGGCTCCTGCAGAGTATCCTTAATTATTTGAGCAATGCAGTTAAATTTACTGAAAAAGGCTCTGTGCGCATAAGCGCACGACGAGTTACGGGGTCAGAAAAACCCGCAACCCGCAACTTGCAACCCGCAGCAGATGATTTTGTTGAAATTTCCGTCACTGACACAGGTATCGGCATAAAGGGAGAAGACCTGCCGAAACTGTTCAACTCCTTTGTCAGACTTGATTCTCCTTTAAAGCTGACAACATCAGGAACAGGGCTGGGGCTTTATCTGACAAAAAAACTTGTCACCGAGATACTCGGCGGCTCATTGTCTGTTGAGAGCAAGTATGGAGAGGGCAGTACGTTTATTATTAAGATACCGAAAGAAATCTAAATTTGAAGCACGAAATCAGAATTTCGTATTTATTAAAAGGAGGATATATCTATTATGAAAACAGCGTTAGTAATAGAAGATAATGAAAACAATATGAAACTAATAACCTTTATTCTGAAAAAAAACGGCTACAACGCCGTCAAGGCGGAAAACGGCAAAAAAGGGATAGAACTTGCATTAAAGGAAAGACCGGATTTCATACTGCTTGACATCCAGTTGCCTGACATTAATGGCCTTGATGTACTTAAAGAGATCCGCAGTTCCGAGATAGACGGAGAAATCCCCATTATTGCAATAACATCCTATGCAATGAGCGGTGACAGGGAAAAAATGCTGGAGGCCGGATGCAACGGCTATATCGAAAAGCCGATCGACCCTCTCAATATTATTAATCATATAAAGGAGATACTTGGAGAATAAAAAGAATTCAATATTCAATTGAAATCTCGAATCTTTGCAGAAAAAATGAAAATTTTAATAGTTGACGACAATGAAGATTCAAGGATGATTCTCAGGAAGACCCTTGAGCATAACAGACACTCAGTCCAAGCCGCCCCTAACGGTGTAGAGGCTATAAAGATGGCAAAAAAATCCCCGCCTGACATGATAATTTCGGATATCCTGATGCCTGAAATGGATGGTTTCAGACTTTGCCGTGAAGTCAAAAAGGATAAGGAGTTAAGAAAAATCCCCTTTATCTTCTATACGGCAACATATGTAGACCCGGAGGATGAAAGGTTAGCCATAAGTTTAGGGGCGTCCTGTTTTATCGTTAAGCCTGTTGAAACCGGCAAATTCCATACTATAATCAATGAGGTTATAAGTGAATACAAAGAAGCCGGTTTAGATATATCGGCAAGGCCGTTGGAAGAGGAGCATGAACTCTCAAAAATATATGAAAACAGCATAGTGAGAAAGCTTGACCAAAAGATAAAAGAACTGAAGTTGTACAAAGAAATCTTTATCAATGCAAACGATGCTCTTGCAATCATTAATCCTGAAGGTTTTTACATCAGGCAAAATTCCGCCCACAGGGCGCTCATCGGATACACGGATGAAGAGTTACAGGGAAAGACACCGGCAACCCACCTTGGAGAGGAGGTATTTTCAAACATAGCAAAGAAACTGTATGAACAAGGTGTATACCGGGGAGAACTAATCAGTTATACAAAAGACAGGAAAGTGCTTTACATTGAACTTTCAGCATATAAAATAGCAAATGAAAAAGGCCGGGTTTCGTGTTATGTCTGGATAATACGCGATATCAGTGCGCGAAAGCGGTCAGAGAATGCCTTGCGTCTGTCAGAGGAAAAGTTCTCAAAGGCATTTCGCTCAAGTCCTATTTTAATCGCAATCTGCACCTTGAAGGAAGGCCGGTTTATAGATGTTAATGATGCCTTTTTAGAAGTGAGCGGTTACAGCCGGGAGGAGGTCATAGGGCAAACTTCATCAGGTCTCGGCTTGTGGACCGGGCCGGAAGAAAGGGCCAGAGTATTCGACATGCTGCGCAGCCGGGGAATCGTTAACAATCAGGAAGTCAAATTCCGCATAAAGTCGGGAAATATCCTTACCGTGCTCCTGTCCGCAGAAAAGATAGACATTGAAGGTGAAACGTCCATTATAGTAGTAGCGCAGGATATCTCGGAACGGAAAAAACTTGAAAACCAGCTCATTCACTCACAAAAGATGGAAGCAGTAGGGCAGCTTGCCGGGGGCATTGCCCATGATTTTAACAATATCCTCTCGGCCATTATAAATTATGCATACCTGATAAAAATGAGGATAAAAGAAGAAGATCCATCAAGGGATAATATTGAACAGATTCTTGCATTGTCGGGCAAGGCTTCAGAGATAACACGGGGTCTTCTTACCTTCAGCAGAAAAAATTTCATTAACCCTATTCCGTTAAATCTCAATAATTCAGTTATGAACATGGAAAAACTACTGACAAAATTCATTGGTGAAGATATACGGATTAATATAAAACTGACAGAGAACGCTCCGGTCATAATGGCAGACAGCGCCCAGATAGAGCAAATCATTATAAATCTTGCAACAAATGCGCGTGATGCAATGCCCGATGGCGGAATCCTGACCATTGAAACAGAAATTGTTGAATTAGACAGTAATTTTATTAAGGCCCATAATTTTGGCAGTCCGGGCATGTATGCACTCCTGTCGGTTTCGGATACAGGCACGGGCATGGATGAGGAAACAAAGCAAAAGATATTTGAGCCTTTCTTTACAACCAAAGAAACAGGGAAGGGAACAGGACTCGGGCTTGCAATAATTTATGGAATAGTAAAGCAGCACAATGGCTATATAACCGTCTATAGTGAAGCGGGGAAAGGGAGTACTTTTAAAATATATTTCCGGACAGTTACAGCAGTGGTTGAGAAAAAAAAGGAAGCAGAACTTCCCGATCTGTCGGGAGATAATGAAACTATTCTGCTGGCTGAAGATTCAGAAACCGTCAGGAAGTCAATAAAAAATATTCTCGAGGAGTTTAATTATAAAGCAATAGAGGCAGTGGATGGAGATGATGCGGTGGAGAAATTCATAGAGCATAAGGATAAAATCAAGCTCCTCATTCTTGATGTCATAATGCCCGGGAAAAACGGCAAAGAAACACTTGAAGAGATAAGGGAAATAACCCCTGAAATAAAGGCGATTTTTACAAGCGGTTATACGGCTGAAATAATGGAGAAAAAGGGCCTTCTCAAGGAGGGCTTTAACTTTGTCGCAAAGCCTATCCTGCCCGATCTTTTCCTGAAAAAAATAAAGGATGTTTTTCATGGCGGGTTCAAAGATTAACAGAAAAGTCCCTGAGCTTTTTTAAAAGCTCTTTCTGTGGTAAAATTGCCGAAATGCTTTTTGATAAAGGGAGGCTTTTATGAATGAGATATTAAAGGCAATAAAAGAAAGAAGGTCTGTAAGGGCTTACAAGCCGGAAAAAGTGCCCAAGGAAATTATCGCTGCAATAATAGAAGCAGGCAACAACGCCCCTTCAGGGATGAACAGCCAGCCCTGGCGTTTCGTTGTAGTCGAGGATGAGGAGCTTCATAAAAAGATGCTTGAGGCTGCAGTGCCGAACGCAAAGAGAGTGCTCGAACCCCTTAAAACCTCAAACCCCGAGCGCTATCAATTAATAATGAAAAGGTACGAAGAACTGAAAGACCCCATTTATTATTCTGCTCCGGCAATTGTTTTTGTTATCGAAAACGGGCCGTATGCTGATTTGTCCTGTCCTCTTGCATGTGAAAACATGATGCTTGCCGCCCATTCACTGGGCCTCGGAAGCTGCTGGGTTGCATTCGGTTCATTTGTCACTGATAATGAAGAAATCAAAAAGGCGCTGGATCTAAAAGATGATGAAAAAATCTTCGGCCCCATTATCATCGGATACCCGGAGGGTGTTACTGAACCACCGGAGAAAAAGCCGCCGGAGATTAAATGGCTTTAATTTCCCGTCAATTCTTCTATTGACGATTTAAGGCCAAGCACTACCTCTGCCATACGGTCGTAGTCAAGGATTTCAGGGATGTCTCCTGGTCCGTGATACTGGGGATTTCTGTAAAAGGCGGTATCAGTCACCATCAGGGCATTATAGCCGAATTTCCAGAAAGACCTGTGGTCCGAAAAATCCACTCCCGGGACGATAAAGAGAGTTGAGAGAGACTCCACCCGCAAATCCGTACCCCTTTTAAATGCTTTCTTTACACGGTTTAAAAAGCCTCTTGACTGAATATTGCTTACAAGGGTGATAAAGTTCCCCCTGTCCGGATAAAACCACCTCATAAAAGGCAGCGGGAAAAACTGGCTGCCGGGCTCGTCCGTAAAATACCCTATCATTTCGAGACAGATCATGCCTTCAATGTCCCTGCCGGCCTGCTTCAGACGTCCGGCATATACATAACTCCCCATATGTTTACTCCGGAATAAGGGGGCTCCTCAAGGGCAAAAGCAACAAAGTGGACCGTCTTATCCAGAGGCGTATCTGCAAGCATCCTTGCCAGCTCAAGCAGCCCTGCAACCGCGCTTGCATTATCGTCCGCCCCCGGGGTCCCGGTAACAGTATCATAGTGAGCGCCTATTACAAGTATTTTTTCCGGCGTCTGAATTCCTTTTTTCTCTACAAATATATTTTTATAAATTCTTCCCTTGTAATCATGGGGCTGATCAAAAACAGTATAGCCGTAGTTCCTTAATTCCGCAGTAATGTAATCAACAGTTCTATTCAGTTCGTTTATTTGAAGATAGCCCCTTGACCCTATATCACGGGCAAGGACATTGACGGTTTTTTTCAGATTGTTTTGTATATCCATTTTCATACGGAAAGTGCGTTGTCTTTATTTATTGTTAACATAATTTTCAAACCGAACAGTATTGGGCCTGACCCCTTGTTTGTCCACGTGCGTTTATTTACGCGCAGGTACTGAAACATCTTGCAGCAATTCCGAAATCTCTTTTAATATTTCTTTAAACAAGGGTCTTCCGGCACAGACTAATTCTTTTGAAGTATGTTTATGCTCAGGATAGGTAGAGAGATTTCTGGCTTTGGGGTCAAGAGCATTGTCATACCGAAAGATAAGGGATTTATCTTTTGCTGAATAGTGGTAAGCATACTTAAGGAAGGAAACGCTTTCTGGTTTAATGATTATAAATTCCTTGAAATTGAGGTTTGAACCATTAATAAAAGTAATGGAACCTGTTATGTATGCAGCGCTGGGATGGCGTTCTTCAAACGAAAAGTTTTGTGACTCTATAAAAGAACTTTCTGCAATTACTGCAAGAAGCTTGTTCAAGTAGTCCTTTATTTGCATATCTCAACGGATTCAAGTTCCTTCAGTTCAGACTCAAGATGTTTCATAAGTTCAATCTCGCCTTCGAGTTCTATAAGCCGAAGTTCGTTAGACTCTGTGTGCTCGATGTCGCCCTTCATGAGTTTATCAATATCAACACCAAGAACTTTCGATAGCCTGCCGATCTTCTCCTTTGCTATCCTGAGTGACTCCGTGATTATGCGTTTTTCCCTGTCTATCGCACTCCTTAACAGGGGGATAGCATCATCAGGAGAATTGCTCTTCAAAGATATTGTTTGCATGGGGAGCGCCTCCTTTTTAAAGGTATTTTACCACAAAAAAAGATTCATGATACTTTATCCGTTAACCTCTTCAATCCTGCACTTATTTCATTTTCGATGTTTCACTAAATAAAAACGGTTTTAATACTCTAAACCGTTATTTCCAAATTGATCCTGTCATATTTGACAACAGGAGCCGATTTTCTCTTTCCTTCCTCTATGATTATAAATCCTATACGCTCAAGATGTTTAACATCATCAGCAACATTCTTGATATCTCTTTTAGCAAACCTCGCAAGCTCATTGATGGAAGACGGCTTTCTTGTTTTGATGATATGCAGGAGTTCAAGCCTTTTTGGTGTCAGTGCTTTTCTGAATGCCTCTATGCCGGTAAAATAAATCCCCGTCTCTTTCTTTACCTTCTCCCCGCGCTCTATAGCCTCTGCTGTTGCTGCAAAATCATCAAGGGCTGTCTTTATATCTTTGATGCCTATCTTTATTTTTTTAACCTTCATAGAGTGCCTCCCTTAAACTTTTCAATGTCTCTGTAAAAGTCATTTGCTAATTTTTTGAGACTTGTAAACCGGTCCGGTAATGTTCTATCGTCTCTCTTATATGCCTATGATCTCCTTTACGTTCTGCATTGTTGTAACCGACAACACGTTTCCCGTCAACCACATAAACCAATGAGTGTTTATAGCCATGCGGCTTGTCCTTAGTCGGCTTTGGCAATTGCCACATCTTGATTCCAATTGTATTCCCCAGTTCATCTATTACCTTTATCTGTCTAACCAATGAAGCTCTCATTTATTGGTATACTATACCGTGTTTACGGTTATATCAATATAAATAAACTCCTCTTGAAAGCATCTCTTTTTCCTTGACGATTAATATAGAAATAATTGATGACTCATCCTGATTACAATAAATGCCCCGAAGGACCTGCAATATCCGGTACAGGACGAAATAAAAGCGGCCTGATAGATGAGGGGTGGGTCCGGGATAAAGCTCTGGAGCTATCTCAAAAGAAACAATAATTATGAAAAGAAACACACCCCTTAATCCCCTCTTGATAGAGGGGAAAGTCTTCGTCGTCCTTAAAGAGATTCACAATGAATCCAGGCGCAATTGAAACCGCATCTGCTTCAGCAGTGTATCTCCGTAAGTCTTATATCAGCTTTCTCGAGACGTAAAGGTATAAGGGCCGGTCCGTTTTCCATCTACTTCGTGGTAGAAGTATTTATGATCTTCCGCTTCAATGAAAAACATGCTTTATTTATCATGTTACGAGGGAAAATTATATGCATTAAAAGGGGGGGAGGAGAAGGCACATGAAGGGTGCTTACCGTAAAACGGGGAAAGGTCTCCATTGCTCTTGTTAGCGCCGAAAAAAATCCGGGATAAAAGGGTTATGATTGCAGAAAATATGCAGCTCGTAGCCGGTAGTTTAAGGTAAGAGCTAAAAGGGTTGCCCTGTCCTACTGACTACCGGCTGCTGTCCTCTGATTTAGAGTTATTCTATTTTTATCTTTTGTTCTTTTTTCTTTGCCGCCGCTGTTTTTGGAATCTTCACTTCAAGCACGCCGTTTTTAAAAGACGCCTTTGCCTTGCCTGTCTCTACTTCTGCCGGCAGTGCGAATGAGCGTTTGAATGAACCGCAAGAACGCTCAAGACGGTAATAATTTTTCCTTTCTACCTTCTCCTCTTTCTTTTTTTCTCCTGAGATAGTTATCGTGTCTTCAGTCAGATCAACCTCGATATCTTCTTTCGACATACCGGGGAGATCGGATTTTACTACGATATTGTCTCCCTCTTCAAAAATATCAACTGAAGGAGCAGGCTCAATTTCTTCAAACATCCTTGGCATGCCCGGCCAGAAGGGGCGGCTGAGCGGTCTTCTGATAAAATCCTCAAACATCTCTTCCATCCGGTCAAAAGGCGAAAGCCATCCTGCCGGACGATAGGGTTCAAGACCCCCTTTTTTACTTTTTTTGGCTTTTTCTGCTGCCATGGTAATAACCTCCTTTCTTTGGCGGTATATTTAAACCGCTTTTGATATGGTTAATTACTTTTTAATAATTTCTATATATCAAAGATTCTCCTGCTTGTCAATAGAAAGCTAACTGCTTTAAAATTAATAAAATTATCAGCGCTCAGAGACTCAAAGCCATACACATGCAAATTTTAATCAACAATAGTTAATACTGTCATAAATTGACCGTTTAAGTGTTTAATCTTTATAGTATCTATGTCTTATGAAAACGTTCAAAAAACAGAAAACCTTAAGACCTACAACCGGCAAAGTCAGGGAAGCCCTTTTCGACATCCTGCGGGGTAAAATTGAAAACACACGTTTTCTCGACCTTTATGCAGGCACGGGCGCTGTTGGAATTGATGCACTGAATGAAGGAGCCGCAGAAGTTGTATTTGTTGAAGAGAGTAAAGGGAACGCTAAAAAGATAAGTGAATTTATGGGAGAAAAACGTCTTTCTGAAAAAACCGCTGTTATTACAAAAAAAGTCTTATCATTTATTGACCGGGCAGAACTAAACAGGTTCAGCTTTGATATAATATTCCTCGATCCGCCCTATCACACGGATGAAATAATGCATGTACTGTCTGCCATTGAGAAGTCTCCTCTCTTAAAACAAAAGGGGATTGTCATAGCAGAACATTTTGCAAAGAAAAAGCTGCCTGAGAAGTTTGACGGATTGCAGAAGGTGAAAGAATACAACTACGGGGATACGGTGCTCAGTTTTTATGAAAAAAGATGATTACACAGATAAAACAGCAAGGAGCTGATAATGAATAAAATCGCAATATATCCGGGCACGTTCGACCCTGTTACAAACGGGCACATTGACCTGGTTCAGAGAACGCTGAAAATATTTGATGAAGTTATAGTTGCCGTTGCTGTAAGCCAGAAAAAAAAACCTTTATTTACAGTCGAAGAAAGAATTTCGTTAATAGATGAATCGATCAGGGAGCTTAAAGGAGCAAAATCAGGAATCTTCAGCAGCCTTTTGGTTGATTATGCAAACAGCGTAAAGAGTATTGCCATTATTCGCGGTCTCAGGGTGGTCTCTGATTTTGAATATGAATTCCAGATGGCGCTTATGAACAGACGCCTTGATGCAAATATTGAAACAGTCTTTATGATGCCGAGTGAGGAGCATACTTTTCTTTCATCAACTTTAGTAAAGGAAGTCGCATCATTCGGTGGGGCTGTCAATGGACTGGTCCCGGAGGTTGTTGATAAAGCGCTGAGGGAAAAATTCAGGAAAAAATAAAATAAGAGGGGGAGACAAACATGTCCGGAGAAGAGCTTCTCATAATAGATATGTTAAATGATTTTGTGCTTGAAGGGGCGCCTCTTGAAGTGCCTGATACAAGGAAAGTAATCCCGGTCATAAAAAAAGAAATTGAAGATACAAAAACCAGAGGCAATCCTGTCATCTATATTTGCGATGCTCATGATAAGGACGATAAAGAATTCAGCAAATTCGGCTGGCCTGTACATGCAGTCGATGGAACAAGAGGGGCAGAGGTGGCAGATGAGATCAAGCCTGACAAAGACGATATTGTTATAAAGAAGACAACGTATTCCGGTTTCTACAACACAAAGCTCGAAGAAACCCTGAAGGGGCTTGGAGCAGCCGGCGTCAGACTCACGGGATGTGTGACACACATATGTATATTGTTCACGGCTTCTGATGCAGTACTGAGGGATTATAGAGTTACAGTAGTTGAAAACGGAGTAGCCGGATTGGAAAGAGAAGATCATGAAGCAGCAATCAGGATAATGAAAAATGTCCTGGGAGCTAATATTATTTAGAGTCCGGAGGAATCATGTTCCATACCGCAGATGCAAAAGATATTATTGAAGGAAAAATAACCGATGTATATTTCGAGCGCACCCTTAAAATACTTAAAGCCAAAAAAATAAACCCTGTTGTAAAGGCGGAGTTCATTGCCAAGAGCCTGCCTGATGAGTGGCAATGGGCTGTGCTTGCCGGAATGGAGGAGGTTTCGTATCTTCTCAAAAACCTGCCGGTTAAGGCAAGGGCGTTAAGAGAAGGTACCGTCTTTAATCCATATGAACCGGTGATGGAGATTGAAGGCAGGTATCAGGATTTCTGCGTATTTGAAACAGCTCTTTTGGGGCTGATGTGTCAGGCTTCAGGTGTTGCCACAAAGGCAACAAGGTTCAAGAGGCTTGCCGGGGAACGTCCTGTTATAAGTTTCGGGGCCAGGAGAATGCATCCTGTACTGGCTCCCATGATAGAGAGAAACGCATATATCGGGGGATGTGACGGAGTAGCTGTTGTTAAATCAGGTGAAGTAATAGGAGAAGACCCGATGGGCACAATGCCCCATGCGCTTATCATCTGCATGGGCTCCACAGTTGAAGCAATAAGAGCGTATGATGAAGTATTAGAGCCGAAATTCAAAAGGGTCGCGCTTATTGATACATTTCTTGATGAAAAATTTGAAGCGCTGAACGTGGCGGATGCAATGGGGGATAAACTGTTTGCAATCAGGCTTGATACCCCGTCTTCAAGGAGAGGAGACTTCTACCGGATTCTTGAGGAAGTAAGGTGGGAGCTTGATTTAAGGGGATATGAAAATATAAAGCTCTTTGTCAGCGGAGGCATCAAAGAACATGATCTGCCGGTCTTAAATGAATTTGTTGATGCCTATGGAATAGGCACTTCAATAAGCAATGCCCCTGTAGTGGATTTTTCCATGGACATAATGGAGGTAGAAGGCAATCCCCTTGCAAAAAGAGGCAAGTGCTCGGGCGGCAAAAGAGTATTGCGTTGCAAAAAGTGCAATTCTCCACTCATAGTTCCGAACAATAATAAAAAACATAAATGCCGCTGCGGAGGGGCATTTAATGATATTCTCAATCCCTTTATCAGTAATGGTAAAATTTTACAAAAACCATTACCTGCCAGAGAGATAAGATCCTTTGTGCTTAAGCAAACCGGGAAACTTGAAATATAAAGTTTAAATCCGCTTCCCCTGCTTTAATTTTTGCTTTTTAATTTTTAATTTATACTTATGGGTTACCTGAAAATCATAGCAGCAATTCTTATCTGGAGTTCTCTGGGTATTTTCATCAGGAAAATAGATCTCCCGAATCAAGGCATTATTTTTTACACGGCGACGATTGCCGGTCTGCTGCAGTTCATACTGCTGACATCAACCGGATTATTAAAAAATGTGAGGCTTTCAGACAAGAGTACCAGGGACGCTCTTTTCCTTGTTCTCTCACCGCTTTGCTTTATAGCAAACACAATGCTCTTCTACTTTGCCTTCAGGAATACAACAATAGCCAATGCCGTGCTTACACATTACACGGCGCCTGTCTTTGTAGCCATACTTGCACCACTGTTATTGAAAGAAAGAAGCCACAAAACCACATGGCTTGCCATAATCCTTTCATCAGCCGGACTCTGGCTGATACTCGGCGGGAAAACTCCTGATACGGGGCCATTTCAGGGAAACAGAGAGCACCTCGGAATTATTGCCGGCGCTGCATCAGGACTGGCATATGCGTTTTTAATTCTCATTGTCAGAAGGATAGCATCTCTCTACTCTTCCCTTTTTATAATATTTATACAGAATGGTATTGTCGCCCTTGTGCTATTGCCGTTTGTCTTCAGGATTCACGTGCCAATGCAGGCTCTGCCTTACCTGATAACCATGGGCATACTCCACTCCACTGTTGCTCCGATGCTTTACGTCCAGGGGTTTAAAAGCGTAAAGGCACACGAAGCGGCAATTCTCGGGTACTTTGAGCCGGTCGGGGCAATAATATTAGCGCTCATTTTTTTAAATGAAGTCCCCGGTTGGACGGCATTAATCGGGGGGGCATTGATTTTGTATTCAGGGTATATGATTTTAAAGGCGAGAGTAACGTAAAGCCGTCACAATCTTTTCCAGGGAGTATCTTAATTAAAGTCTGTGTATGAACATGACAATTGAGCTGTCATTGCGCAGTCTGTTGAGCGGGAATCCAGTCTTTTCAGTGAGTTCTGGATGCCCGATTACAGACTTCGGGCATGACGAAAATAAAAAACAGCAGTTTATACACAGACACTAATTAAATCCCGAATATTGTAAAATAGTAAACTAATATCACTGTCGTAAGGAGTGGAATGATAGATTCATTGTAACTATTCAGAATAGCTCAAGGTTTGAGCCACGTAAAGATATGCGTTTGAATAAAAGTGTAATCAAAAAAATATGCGAACATGCCTTAAAAGAATACCCTGACGAGTGCTGCGGGATTATAACGGGAAACAGCGATGTTCAGACTGTACATTTATGCGAGAATATTCAAAACAAGCTTCACGCCGAAGATCCTTTTAGATATCCGAGGGATGCCCGCACAGCCTATGTTATTGAAAGAGGCGAGTTTGACAGGATCATATCTTATGCAAAAGAAAGAGGCGAAGAGATCATCGCCTTTTATCATTCCCATGCAGAACATGAAGCCTATTTTTCAGAGGAGGATTTTGCAGCACAAACCGTATTTGGCGAGCCGGAATTCCCCAGTGCCCTGCATGTGGTGGTTTCTGTAATGAATAGAAAGATCCATGATATCAAGTGTTTTATGTGGGATGGAAACCTGCAGAAATTTATTGTTATTCAGAATTGCAGTTAATCAGGGCTTGTTGATATCTTCAGCTTTTTCTGCAGTTTCTTC
>BDTO01000039.1 GCA_002897855.1 bacterium BMS3Bbin05 | reverse complement strand
AAAACTGTTACGATATATCCCTCTCCCTGTCTTTTCCGGAGACTTTGTATTAAAATAATCTTAAAGTATAATGATATTGCAATCCATCGTTTGATATAGACTGAGCTATGCAGGGTAAATATTTTATCAGAGTCTTAATTATATCCTGGTTTGTTTTTTTGGGGCTGTTTGCCGGAGCCCTGCTTGTTTCCAAACCGGAAGGCAATGGTGTTCAGTATGTTTTAGGCGGCGGCGCACTCCTGATGATTCTGGTATTTATTGTGTTGATCAGGGTGTATATCCTGAAGCAGAGGGAAACATTCAAAACAGCAGGAGAGGGCAAGGAAGGCTCGGAAGTCGGATTTGTTGTTGATACATTCCATGATCTCGTTGCAAGGCTCAAGGAGAAAGAAAAGGAACTTGAGAAGTTAAAGGCCTTTGCCGAGGAAAAGGCCGTCAGGATGGAGGCGTATAATGAAAATATCCTTCAAAGTGTGCCAAGCGGAGTTATAAGCGTTGACAATTCTACCATGATAACAAGCATAAATCAGGCGGCTGAAAGGATTTTGGGAATAGATGCAAGAGAGGTGATCGGGAGGAGATTCGATGAGGTCTTCAGGGAACCTCTGACAACTCTTCTGAGCGAAGACAAAACTGTATCAAGGGCTGAATATCCGTATGCCACAAACGACAGGAGGCACATCTGGGTCGGCATAACCACTTCACACTTAAAAAATACTTCAGGTGATAAAATAGGCATTATCTTTGTCTTTACCGATTTGACGGATATAAAGGCCCTTCAATCACAGGTGGAGTTGAAGCAGAGGCTGAGCCAGCTCGGTGAAATGTCGGCAGGCATTTCTCATGAGCTGAGAAACTCAATGTCCGTAATCTCGGGTTATGCAAAACTTCTCAGCAAAAAGATAGAAGCATCGAATAAAGCAACGGTAGATGCAATCCAGTCGGAGATCAACATCATGGACAGGATCATCTCCGAGCTCCTTGCCTTTGCAAAGCCCACTTTCCTGAATATGGAGGAGGTAGTTATAAATGAATTAATAAAAGAGACGGCAGCAACGGTTATCGACGGTAATGAGTCTGTTAAAGTTGCGGTAAATTCCGCCGACCCGTTATTTGTAAAGGCTGACGGGTTGCTTTTAAGGCAGGCGTTTACTAATCTCTTTGCCAATGCCGTTGATGCAATGCCTGACGGGGGAAGTATAGAGGTTGAGTTGAGTTCTTTAAACAGGAAAACAGAGATATGCATTAAGGACACAGGCTGCGGTATTCCGGAAGAGATAAAACAGAAAATTTTCCTTCCTTTCTACACGACGAAGCAGGAAGGCACAGGATTAGGCCTCGCACTTGTGCATAAGATAATTGTCTCTCACGGCGGCAGCATAGAAGTTGGCGGTAAAGAGGGTGAAGGGGCGATCTTCAGGATTATGCTGCCGGCAGGGGAAAGGGGGCAATTATGAAAAGCTGGAACACGACCGGCAGGAAGCCGTTTAAGAGAAAGGAACCGATGATTTGAGCAATATCGCCATACCGGTCAGCAATAAACCGGCTATCGATGAAAAAACAGAAAAGCGTTTAAAACAAATAAGCGGCGCTGATATTATTGTAGGAATTCCGAGCTACAACAATGCGAAATCCATAGGCCGTGTTATCAAGGCTGCGGAGCTTGGTCTTGCCAAATATTTCCCTCAACAAAAAGGAGTGATAATAGTTTCCGAAGGCGGGTCTCTTGAAGAGAGCCGGAGAGCTGTTGATAATCTCAGGGATAAAGGGTATTTTGAAAATGCATTTATATCAAGGCCGTTATATGAAACAGAAATAATTGTCACAAAATACCGTGGACCATCAGGAAAAGGCACGGCTGTAAAGGCAATATTCGAGGCCGGGAAAATCCTTAATGTCCGGGCAGGATGTATGCTTGATGCAGACCTGAGAAGCATCTCACCGGAATGGATAGAACTGCTGATAGCCCCTGTCATCATAAAGAATTTCGGTTTTGTCGCGCCTTATTACAGCCGCCACAAATATGATGGAACTATTACAAATATGATAGCCTTCCCATTAACGTGGGCATTGTACGGCAGGCGCGTACGGCAGCCGATCGGGGGTGATTTCGGATTTTCTCCGGAACTTATTGAAAGCCTTCTTTCCAAGGACGTATGGGAGACGGATATTGCAAGATTTGGAATTGATATCTGGATGACAACTGTGGCAATTTGTGAGAATTTCAAGATATGCCAATCTTATCTTGGCGCAAAAATCCATGATGAAAAGGACCCCGGCAAAGACCTGAGCCCGATGTTCAAGCAGGTTGTCGGAACCATTTTCAGTTTAATGGAGATATATAAAGAGAAATGGCTGAAGGTAAAGGGAAGCCGGCCTACTGCTATTTTCGGATTTGAATCGGAATTCGCCCCAATGCCGCTTGAAGTGAATATTGAAAACCTTATCCATAAATTCCGGGAAAGTGTGCCGCAATATCTGCCGGTCTGGAAAAAAGTGCTTGAGGCTGAAAATTGTGACAAGATCCTCGAAGTGGCAAAAATGGACCCTGACCATTTCGAATTGCCGATTGAGCTCTGGATTAAATCACTGTATGATTTTGCATTTGCTTATGCAAAACTGATCAATGGATTGAGTTCTGATGAGATCATCGAATCACTCGTTCCGGTTTACTATGCCATGATAGCTTCTTTTGTGAGAAAAACGCAGAATCTGGATTGTCATCAGGCCGAAGAAATTATCAATCAGCAGTGCACTGTTTTTGAAAAATTAAAACCTTATCTGGTTAATCGCTGGGCTTCGGAAAGATAAACCGGGGGAGGACGGCAAAATGAAAAAGAAAATTCTGGTAGTAGATGATGAGAAAAATATAAGATTGTTGTTACAGGAAGAACTAACAGACGAAGGATACGATGTCATTATGGCCGACAGAGGTGAGACAGCGTTAAAGATGATAGAAGAGGAAAAACCCGACCTTGTAACACTCGATATAAAAATGCCGGGGGAAGACGGACTTAGCATATTAAGAAAAATCAGGGAAATTGAATATGACCTTCCTGTGATCATCTGTTCAGCTTACAGTGTGTATAAAAGTGACTTTTCAGCGGTTGCAGCCGATCATTATGTAGTGAAATCTTCTGATTTTGACGAGCTCAAAACCAAGATCAAGGAAATCCTGAGTTACGAAACGTAAGAATCATTTATTCTTCCGCCGGTCAGCCTCTTG
>BDTO01000038.1 GCA_002897855.1 bacterium BMS3Bbin05 | reverse complement strand
GGAATCCTTCTTAAAGAAACGATTCCGGACAAGCCGGAATGACAGAAAAACGACAACTGTTAGACTTTATACACAGACACTAATTAAGGGCGAGACTTAAAAATGAAATTAATATTAAATGGCAATGAGACTGAATTCAGTGATGATCTTACGGTCGCAGGACTATTGAAGAATCTTGAGATCGAGCCTGTAAGGGTTGCGGTTGAGGTTAATCTGAATATTCTCAAAAAATGTGATTTTAAAAAGCATGTCCTGAAAGATGGCGATGCGGTGGAGATAGTTAATTTTGTAGGGGGAGGGTAGGAATTTAATGGATAACAAATTAGTAATCAGAGGTATTGAGTTTAAGTCCCGTCTCTGGGTCGGGACAGGGAAGTATAAAGACTTTGAAGAGACTGCAAGGGCTATTGAGGCATCCGGCGCTGATGTTGTCACTGTTGCGGTAAGAAGGACAAATATATTTGACAGAAAGTCGAAAAATCTGCTGGATTACATTGATCCTGAAAAATACAAAATTCTTCCCAATACAGCGGGCTGTTATACGGTTGAGGATGCTTTAAGGTACTCCAGGCTTGCAAGAGAAGCAGGGGTATCCGACCTTATCAAACTTGAAGTCATTGGTGATGAAAAGACTCTTTTCCCGGACAATATCGGTCTTTTAGAGGCAACTGAGATACTGGCAAAAGAAGGATTTATTGTCCTTCCTTATACTAACGATGACCCGGTTATGGCACAGAGGCTTGTCGATGCAGGAGCTGCTGCGGTTATGCCGCTTGCCGCGCCGATAGGGTCGGGGCTGGGAATACGAAATCCGTATAACATAAAAATCATTCTTGAACAGGCTAAAGTTCCGATTATTGTTGATGCCGGAGTCGGCACTGCCTCTGATGTTGCAATTGCAATGGAATTAGGCTGCGATGCAGTTCTATTAAATACGGCGATAGCAGGGGCCGAATATCCTGTTGCCATGGCAGAAGCCATGAAACACGCTGTCATGGCAGGCCGTCTGGCTTATAAGGCAGGCAGGATTCCGAGGAAGCTTTATGCAACTGCAAGCAGTCAGATTGAGGGAATGCTGTAAGGAAAATTACGAATTACGAATTAGGAATTACGAATTGGTTGATTTTAATTTATATCTTATGACTGATAGAAAACGGTTGTTGAAAACTCAAAATCCGAAACTCGAAACCCGGAAATTATTATCTGCTGTAAGGCAGGCGTTAAAAGGCGGGGTAAGGGCAATCCAGGTTAGAGAAAAAGATCTGGATACACGGGAGCTTTTGAAGCTGGCATATAAAATGAGAGACCTGACAAATAATTTTAATGCGCGTCTTTTTATAAACGACAGGTTTGATATTGCGCTTGCAGTCGGCGCTGATGGTGTCCACCTTGCGCAAAACAGTATTCCGGTTGAAGCTGTTAGAAATGCAGTAAAGAAAAAACTTGTGATCGGGGTTTCGACACATTCTTTGAAAGAGGCAAAGGCTGCTGAAAAGGGAGGGGCTGATTTTATTACTCTCGGCCCTGTTTACAGAACACCGTCAAAACTGAAATACGGTGACCCTGTAGGTCTGGATACTTTAAGCAAAGTAAGCGGTACAATAAAAATTCCGGTCTTTGCAATCGGTGGAATAAAGAGAGACAGGATAGAAAAAGTAAAGAAAGCAGGGGCCTTCGGGGTTGCAATGATATCGGAAATATTTGGAGCTGAGGATATAAAAGAAAGAGCAAATGAAATAAATCAAAAATTGGAAACTTGAGTTTGAACGAAGTTTTTTAAGGAGAATTTATGATCAAAACTCTGGAACATACAAGGATTGAGCTTGCAGGAAAAGGGATTATTACGGATGAAGTAAAGCAGGTGGCTGTTGATGAAAACATTGACCCCGAGCAGCTTTCAAAAGATATTGCCGAAGGTCTGACAGTTATATCAAGAAATATCAAGCACGATATAAAACCATTAGGAATCGGCAGGGGCCTGAGGACAAAGATAAATGCCAACATCGGCACGTCAAAAGACAGGATATCTCTTGATGAAGAGATGCAAAAACTCGATGTGCTGATTCAATACGGCGCTGATGCTGTGATGGACCTTTCTACTGGCGGGCCGATAAAAGAGATCAGGAGGCTGCTTCTCAGTAAGTCGACTGTCTCGGTCGGTACTGTCCCCATTTACGAGGCTGTGGCAAAGGCAGCTGAAGACAGGGGTTCGATTGCAAAGATGAGTGTTGATGACCTGTTTAATGTAATAGAAGGGCATGCAGAAGAGGGCGTTGATTTTGTTACTGTTCATTCCGGACTCACAAGAAAAACTATCGAGACGCTCAGAGAGGACGGAAGAATACTTGATATCGTCAGCCGCGGCGGGGCGTTTCTTGTTGAGTGGATGATATACAATGACAGGGAGAATCCGCTTTATGAAGATTATGACAGATTGCTGGAACTCGCAAAGAAATATGACCTGACATTAAGCCTCGGTGACGCAGCGCGGCCCGGATGTATTTCCGATGCCACAGACAGGACTCAGATAGATGAGCTCCTGACGCTTGGAGAATTAAGGGACAGGGCAGTTAAAGAAGGAATCCAGGTCATCATTGAAGGACCCGGACATGTGCCGATTAACCAGGTTGAATTGAACATAAAAATGCAAAAAGAAATTTGTAAGGGCGCACCGTTTTATGTGCTTGGCCCCCTTGTAACGGATATTGCAATGGGTTATGACCATATATCGTCTGCTATTGGCGGTGCCATTGCCGGCGCAGCAGGCGCTGACTTCCTCTGCTATGTTACGCCTTCAGAACATATCAGGCTTCCGAATATAGAAGATGTTAAAGAAGGAGTTATTGCATCAAAGATTGCGGCACATGCGGCGGATATTGCAAAAGGCGTCAAAGGCGCTATTGATATTGATAATGAAATGGCGAGGAGAAGAAAGGCGCTTGACTGGAACGGCCAGATAGAGCTTTCATTAAATCCTGAAAGAGTAAAGAGCCGGCGCTCGGAAGTGCCTCCAACCGAATCAGAGGTCTGCAGCATGTGCGGAGAATTTTGTGCTATCAAAACCGTGGAAGAGGCTTTGAAGAAAAGGTAGGTTATTTAATCGCTCCTGTCTCGTCAAGTTTTAAATTTGAATCAAAG
>BDTO01000037.1 GCA_002897855.1 bacterium BMS3Bbin05 | reverse complement strand
GACAGGCTCCGTGAAGAATCTCGTCTTCCGCTCAGGACAGGCTCCGTGAAGAATCTCGTCTTCCGCTCAGGACAGGCTCCGTGAAGAATCTCGTCTTCCGCTCAGGACAGGCTCCGTGAAGAATCTCGTCTTCCGCTCAGGACAGGCTCCGTGAAGAATCTCTTCTTAACCCCACATTTCTCCTCCCCTTACTAACGGGCTGTGTCACAATTGTCATCCCTGAAATGAATTCAGGGCAGGCTCTGAACCATGTGTCCCGAAAACTCTCGGGATATTGTTTCAGGATCTATATAAAACGTAATATATTGAAAATACGAGATTCTGAAATAAATTCAGAATGACATCATATACCTTTTCAGGATTATGACACAGCCTGTAAGGGGAGAACGGGAGGGGTATACCCTTAAATAAGGGGAGGAGGAAGTCGGCGTTATGCCGCTCAGGGTGACAAAGGAGTATTTGTACAACAGGCTCATAAGTAAAAATATAACATAACACTCACCGATTTTCCATGGTAAAGGTTAAACGGGGATGTTGATTTATGATTATTGAGTATTTTATCTTAAATGGATGAACTATACTGAAATCCTTTCCAATTTCAAAAACAAGAAGATACTTATTGTCGGGGATATTATTCTCGATCATTACATTTGGGGTAGCGTTGACAGAATTTCTCCGGAGGCGCCCGTACCTGTTGTAATGGTTAACAGAGAAAATTACCTTCTTGGCGGCTCAGGTAATGTTGCCAATAATATTGTATCCCTCGGCGCAAAGGCATCTGTTGCAGGAATAATCGGCAAAGACCACAAGGGTAAACATTTATTCGATCTTCTCAAATCAACGGGCATTGAAACAGAAGGGGTCATTGAAACCGACAGGCCGACTACTGAAAAAACGAGGGTAATAGCCCACAGCCAGCAGGTAGTGAGAGTCGACAGGGAGAATTCGTTAAAAATAAACGAGAAAGATTACAAAAAACTCGCATATTTCATCAGGGAAAACATTAAAAAATTCGATGCCGTGATAATCTCGGATTACAGAAAAGGGATAATTACCGAGCGCCTTGTAAAACACATAAACAGATATGCAAAAAAATACAACAAGTTCGTTTCCGTTGATCCGAAGGCAGGCAATTTCCAGTGCTATCGTGGTGTCTCTCTTGTCACGCCGAACAAAAAAGAAGCGGCAGACGGCTCCGGGATTCATATTTCAGATAAGAAGGCCCTCATCGAGGCAGGGGGGAAATTACTGAGTAAACTGAGATGCAAGTCCGTGCTCATCACACTGGGGAAGGAAGGCATGAGTCTTTTCGGAAAAGACGATATCCACCATATCCCGACAGTTGCACGGCACGTATTCGACGTAACCGGTGCAGGAGACACGGTTATCTCAGCCTTCACCCTGGCTTATATCTCGGGCGCTACCATGTTGCAGTCTGCAGAGATATCCAACCATGCGGCGGGCATCGTTGTAGGGGAAGTAGGTACTGCTGCTACTACTGCAGATGAAATCCTTACATCAATTATTAAGACGGCGGTCAAGCACCCTGCCCCGGGGGATACTAAATGCTTGCCGGGCGAGGAATAATTATCGAACAGCCTGCATTCATCTCCGCCCCGGGAGGCGGGACATCCGGCAAGTGTCTTCGTAATAATTCCGTATCCGGAGATAAGCAGGACTTTCTGTACGCAGGATTACAGCAAATACTTTATTACAATAAATCCTCCGACAAGCAGGATAATAAAAATATAACCCAGCAGGTTGAAATACCGGTCGATGAATCCCTTTACCGGCGCCCCGAACTTCCAGATAAGAGCGCCAACCGCAAAAAACCGCAAGCTCCGCCCTATCACTGATGCCAGGAGAAACAGCCATAGATCAAACCTGAAAAAACCCGAAGAAATCGTAAACACTTTGTAAGGGATCGGGGTTATTGCCGCAACAAGAACACCCCAGAAACCAAACTGATCATACTTCATCTTGATGGCCGACATGATACCCTGAGCGTGGTAGAACTCAACAATCGGCCTGCCGATTGCCTCATATCCGTAAAAGCCTATAATATACCCAACTACTCCACCGATTATGGAGCCTGCGGTGCAGACCATTGCATATCTGAATGAACGGGTCGGAATGGAGATGGCAAGGGCGATCAGGAGAATGTCGGGCGGTACAGGGAAAAAAGACGATTCGGCAAATGCAAGAAGAAATAATGCCGGAACAGCATAAGGCGTATCGGCCCAGTGGAGAACCCAGTCATAGAGACGCCTCAGGAATTTCATCCGGCCGGTTTCCTGGCCTCCATAAGGACCGTTTCCTGGAGCAGGGTCTTTCTCACGGAAGTGTACCCGGCCTTTCTGAGAAACCCTGAAATCTCCGATGGTGAATAGGTCCTGCCTCCACCGGTATTTACAAGCATGTTTACGGCAAAAAGCGCACCCTGAAGCGGGCCGGTATGCCTGTCATTAACCAAAAGCTCCTGCACTACTATTCTGCCGCCGTTATTTAACGACCTTCCCGCCTTTCTGAAAAGCCTCACAATATCCTTTTCCCCAAGCATATGTATGATCTGGCTGATAAACACGAGGTCGTAACCGCTCCCTATATCATCCGTCATAAAATCTGCCGGCAGAAAGCTCACCTTGCCCCTGAACCTGCAAGATGATATGATTTCTTCAGATATCCTGAAAGTTTCTTTAAGGTCACATAGAGTGACATCCAGACCTTTTTTTGCAAACTCCACTGAATATGTTCCCGGCCCCCCGCCAAGGTCCATGACTCTCCTGACACCATCAATATTTATCAGAGAAATAACCTCTTTAGATCTCAGCGATGCTATATTATGCATTCCCTTTATAAATGAAGAATGGTCTCTTCCCTTTCGGGACGGCCTGCCGGTCTTTACTATCTCGTCCAATTCCGACCACCTCTCATAGAGGAAGGCATGATGCATCAGGATATCGCCCTGATAATACGGTTTCCCTTTTACGAGAAAACGCGAAGAAACCCGGCTGTTCCTGTAACGATTCCCGGATTTCCTGAGAAATCCAAGCGCAGTCACTGCATCAAGAAGGATCTCAGTCGCCCTCGAATCAAGCGACAGGCTTCCTGCAACCGCCCTTGCGGTCATGGGCTTTTCAAGAAGTTCAAAAACATCGTATTTCGAAGCCGTCAGAAGCAGCCTGCACGCCCAGTAACCCGAACTTATGCGTCTAATGAGCTGAATGCCATTCATGTCTTTTAATGTCATGGTAAGGTATCTCCATACAATGATAACAGATTTAAAACATTTTATAGGAATAAACCGCCGTAACTCATAATCTGCCGGCCTTACTCAGGTTTATAAGGGAGCACCGTCAATCCATAGTACATGAAGCAGTTCCGGAAAGAGTAATTCCAATTAAATGAAGCGTTCGAACTTCTTTACATTATTTTACATATAGATTAGACTGTTATATAATTCTGACAAGACGATTCTGTTTTCAATGAAATTTAAAGAATATATAATTTAATGACATTGGAAAAACAAAAAAAGAAGAGTGTGATTCTTCTGGAAGATTCCCGGGAAACCGCCCTGTACATCAGGGATGTACTGAATATATTCGATTTTTCAGTTAAACATCTCACAAGTCCGATAGACAGTTTCTCCTTACTGAATGATGCCGACCTGATGATACTCGACTATAATCTGCCCAAAATGAACGGCATTGAATATCTCAAATTTCTGAATATGAACTTCCCGCATATACCGGTAATAATGATTACAGGTTACGGTTCTGAAAATATATGCCTCCATGCATTCCGCCTCGGGGTGAGAGACTATCTGAAAAAACCTTTTTCACCGGCCGAGTTGCGGGAGGTCGTAACACGCTGCCTCAGGATCAATGAATCGAGTTTCATGAGTAACCATAAAGGGACAGGAAACCTGGATCCCGGTCTCCTGAATAAGCTATATCTTGCAAAAAATTATATAGACAGGAATATCAGCGCAAAACTTGAACTCGGAGATGTACTGAGGATTGCATGCATGTCCAAAGTTACTTTCAACAAACATTTCAAATTTCTGTTCGGCACAACATTCAAAAACTATCTGCTCGAAAATAAAATAGACAAAGCCAAACAGATGTTACGGGATGGTCTGCTTTCAGTCTCTGAAATAGCATACAGTCTGGGCTTTAATGACTCATCTCATTTCACGAAGGCCTTTAAAAAATTTGAAGGTATTCCGCCATCCCGCTTCAGGTCCGGATAAGCCACCGGCAATAAACTATTTCCGGTCCCGCTCAGATATTTAAATGATAAATCCCCTTGTTCGTCTTCCTGTTGGAAAGTACTTCATATGGCATGTTAATCGAACAGTCTTTTGTATAGGCTGAATTTATTCCGGCTTATACAAAAGTACAAAATAAATATACAAATGTACAAGAAATAATCCCGCATTTATGTTATAAATTGTGTCTGTTAGTAAAAAACAGCGAAACTTTTTGCGCGCTTAATTTAAGTTTTATAGTAGAACGGACAACTGTTAGTGCCTGTTTTCGCGCAATACGATATATCTTTCCCACAGACAGTCGAGTTGGATAGCCGGCAATGAGTTTACAGAATATCCCGAAAGGTAAACATACCATATTGGTGATAGACCATGATGCTTCCGAACAATATAAAGCTCTTGCAAAATCATGCGACGATTATAGCTTTGTCCATACGGATAGTCAGAAACAGGCGTGCGATCTGTTTCGCCACAACGAGATTGACATCGTTATCCTTGATAATCTTCCTGAAAACCCCTGCATAGAACATCTGAAATTTTTCAAGTCAACAAAACCATCCATTCCGGTAATTATAACAACTGCTTTCGGCTCCGAAGAACTTGCAATCGAGGTTTTCAGAAACGGCGCATGGGATTATTTCAGAAAGCCTTTTGCAATAGATAAGTTAAGGGCAAGTATTAAGACTGTAATGGAACTGAAATACTCAGTCGGGGGAAATGAACCGGAATCATGCTCTAAAGGCCTTAGCAGGGCAATAAAATATATTAATGAACACTTCAGCTCAGGGCTGAGACTTTTTGAGATTGCGCATGAAGCAAACATGAGCATATCCTGTTTTGAGAAGATATTCAAAAAAAACATGGGGATGACATTCACCCTTTATGTAAACAGACTCCGCATTGCCAGAGCAGTAAAGCTGCTTAATAAAGATGGCCTTTCGATGAGCGACATAGCCTTTGCCTGCGGCTTCACCAACCAGTTTCACTTTACAAGGATGTTTAAAAAGATTGTTGGAATCTCCCCCAGAGATTATAGAAAGTCGTTAAAGAAATAAGAATAACGCACCCCCTCTTCACATCTCTTTCACCTGAGCAAAATATATCAAAAAGTAAATAAAACAGGTCAAGACATCTATCTCCTGAAATGATAATATTTTCACTATTACTGACAAATTTTTCGTAAAAAGAGGATAGGAAGAGGAAGTTATATTCTTTATTATGGTAAGCATACGGATATCGAGTCCATGGTGGTAAACATCAGGAGGCTGTCTTAAGTTATTCATCTTATAACATGTAATAGTTTTTTCATAATTTCTAAAAAATTAGAAAATGGCCAATTTGGGTACTCATAATAATTTTATCAAGATTTTCAAACACTTTCCTTGAAAGTGAGTTTAAATCTTAAAAGTGAGATGACAACTGGAGCAGAAATCTGCTACAGGTATGATTATTATGGTGTATATTATTACAGATTAATTATCGACAGAACGGGAAAGGTAATATCAAGGTCGAGTTGTTAAGTAAAACGTATTACACCTACCGGAATCCTGTTGCCATAGTGAACCCATGAGGTTGATTTTCACCTAAGAGGGGTCTATACTATAAATAGATCAGGGAAAGAAACTTTATATACTCACCATTAGGGGCAAGAGCAATTATTACGCCCGTATCGTATTGGTTAGATAAATATAGAATCACTCTGCAGACAACGTTGAACATTATTATCGAACAAGGTCAGACACAAATGAGACAGTAAAAAGAAGAAGGACCCCTCTTATGGGGTATTTTCTATAGCATCATATGTATTGAACAAGTACACGAACAATAAGATCGGAAGTGAGTAAAATGAGGAAAATATCTATTTATTTTGTTTTTGTCATTCTCTACTTACTCACTATAAACGATAATGCTTTATCTTTTTACTGTAGTAACAAACTCGTTTCTATAGGAGACACTGTTGCAGAGGTTACCATGAAGTGCGGTAAACCTTTCTGGAAGGAACAGCATAAAGAAAAAGTTGTAACGGACGGTAATACTGATAAGAAATATATCGTAACTATAATCGTTGATGAGTGGACATATAATTTTGGACCCCAGGATTGGCTTTATTTGTTAAGATTTGAAAACGGCAAACTTGTAAAGATCGAGACCCTTGGATATGGATATTAAGCATTACCGGCTCTGACGGGGTCACTCCGTTGCTGTTCTTTATATACTCGGCAAATACTTTGAAAACCTTATAGAAAGGCTTCGTAATTTTGAAGTTTAGCTTAAATTTATTCAACAGGAACCATGCATTGATAAAACCCGGCAGGAGGGTGATACCAGATGATGGAAAATATCAAAATTGGTTTGTCATAGCGCTGCTGGCAGTGTTGATGGCCGGGTGCGGTGGTGGCGGTAACAGTAGCACTCCACCCCCGGCGTCGCTTGTGGCTATTACAGTAACACCGGATAGCCAGGTCATTGCAGTGGGGACCACACAGCAGTTTTCGGCCATAGGCGCCTATTCCGACAGCACGAGACGAGTCATAACAACGTCCGTAACCTGGAATTCTTCGGATGTGGGAGTTGCAACCATAGACAGCAGAGGTCTGGTCACTGCGGCTGCCCCTGGTTCGTCCACCATTACTGCAACCCTTGAGAGCATTTCGGGCTCAACTGTACTGACATCCGATACCGTGTCATCAATCGCAATAAGCCCGAATATATCGACAATTGCCATTGGTGGAACGACACGGCAGTTTGCTGCAACAGGAACCTTGTCAGGCGGCGCCACGCAGGATTTAACAAAATATGCTGTATGGAGTTCATCGGATACGGGTGTGGCAAACGTAAACAGTAGCGGGCTGGCTACATCCGGAAATACCGTTGGGACAACGAACATTACAGCAGACTTTGACGGGCAATCCGGACTTGCCACACTAACGACGGATACGGTGGCATCAATCGAAGTAACCCCAAAAGATCCGGGTATAGCCAAAGGGACAAAGCAACAGTTTAAGGCTATTGGTACGTTGTCAGGGAGTACAACACAGGATTTAACAAAATTTGCCACATGGGATTCGTCAGATCCGGCAATTACTACAATTAACGGTTCAGGCCTGGCCACGAGCCTCTTGGTAGGTACATCTGGTATTACCGCCATGTTCGGAGGAATTGTTTCAAACCAGGCGATTCTGACGGTAACAGCCCCTCTGCTCGTATCCATCGCAGTAACACCCACCGATCCCAAAATTGCCTTTGGCATGACCCTGCAATTCAGTGCCGCCGGTACTTATAGTGACAATTCCACGGGGGATATAACGGCCTCTGTTAACTGGAGTTCGTCAAACACGGCAATCGCTGACATAAACAGTGCAGGCCTGGCCACCGCAGGCGTTACTCCGGGCTCTACTACCATCAAGGCGGTCTCGGGAAGCATTACAGGGTCAACCTCATTGACTGTATTCAGCGGCCAAACTGTGTATGTGGCCAACAGCGGGAGCAACACCGTTTCGGTAATCGATACGGCGACCGGCAAGGAGATTGCCCGAATCACTGCAGGAAACGCTCCAACCGGAATTGCCATAGACCCTTTGGCCCACAGGGCCTATGCAACAAATAACGACGACGATACTGTTTCCGTAATTGATACTCAGAGCAATACAGTAGTTGGCGCCCCCATTCCTGTTGGAAAGAGTCCGGAAGGTATAGCGGTGGACTCCTCTGCCAAAAAGGCTTATGTAGCAAATCATCTCGACAATACCGTTTCTGTTATCGATACGAACAGTGATGCTGTTATAAAAACCATCAATTTGGTAAACGGGAGTCGTCCCCGGGAGATCGCGCTGGACCCTTCTGCAAACAGGGCATATGTAACGAATAACGGTATTGGCACCGTATCTGTAATTGATACGGCCGGCGATACGATAGCCGGAACCTCCATTCCTGTCGGAGGAGCGCCGGTTGGGGTGGCGGTAAACTCTATAATAAACAGGGCATATGTGGCAAATAGTGGCAGCGGAACGGTTACAGTAATCAATACCATAACCCCTATGGTGGTAACGAACATTACTCTAAGTTCAGGGACTCACCCCTGGGGCGTGGCAGTGACCCCTTCGGGAAGCACGGTCTATGTAACAAATAATGGCAGCGGAACAGTTTCGGTTATAGCGACTGCAAATAATACGGTGATTGGAACAATTACTGCGGGAAGCGGCCCGAAAGGGGTGGCAATCGATTCTTCTGCCAACAGGGCTTATGTTGCAAACAGCGGAAGTAACAATGTTTCTGTTATCGATACGGATAGCAATACTGTAGTCGGGAATCCTATACCGGTTGGAAAAAGTCCGTCAGGTATTGCAGTTGTTCAATAATGATAGGTGTTAATTGTTGATTGAGTGAGTTCCCGGAAACTGACAGGATTACTCAAGGAAGGCTGAATGTCTCCTTTTTTCTTTTGTAGTTTAGTTGGTTTTTATGCTTTCCACGCAAATCTGTTACAACATCAGCTATGGAAAAAGTTGATTCCATCCTGGAAGCCGGGAATGTTCTCACCATGGGGGATTCCGGTTCAAAGGGAAGTGCCGTTCATACCACTTGAAGGCTCAGTCCATTAATCCTTGATCTCCTTAATTTCTCAACTCTGACATAAACTAAAACCTGTCCCGGCTCTTTATCAGCCTCAGCAAGTTCAATATTTTTTCAGCAAGTTCCTTATCATAATCAGGTAACAATACAATCATCGCATTGTCAGGAAAACGTTTAAAAAGATTATGGGGAAATCTCCCAGAAATTATAAAAAGTCGTTAAAGAAATAAGCATAACGCACCCCCTCTTCACATTTCTTTCACCTGAGCAAGATATGTCAAAAAGTAAATAAAAAAGGTCAAGCTTTGGATTTCATCAACTAAATATAATAAAGACTTAAATAGCCTGATTAATACAAGGGCTATGCATAAAGTCCACTTTAGCGTGGCATTCAGATATCTTACTCATAAATTCTGAAAAATTACGTATAGACAGGGGATAGAAAGTAATGCAATATGCAGTTAAAATATTATTGGATATAAGCCGGATCAAAGAAGAACGGAGCTTCTAAAAAACATCAAATGAAAGAAAAACGCTCAGGATACCCTAATGGCGCAAAAACTGCCCCTGACGCACTTTGCGGCCCTGCATATCAGAATTCATTCACCGGAATCCAGGGTATACATAGAAGCAGTCTCCCGGCCGGCGACCCCGAACATGACAGGCCGTACTGGTTTGGCGGGGATTTTAAAGTTACTGTGAAGGGGGATAAATTCAAGACTTGCGCCTATACTCTGAGATTGAGGGTCTGGAAACGTACAATTGCCCATTGTGTTGATCCATATTATGTCCATGCCAACTGGTGCTCATACAGCTTTACTATTAAAAAGATTTAAATCAAAAAGAGGAACATCGTGAAGAGTATAGATTACTTGATAATCAGTTCATTGTTTGCCATTCTGGGATTGTCTTTTGTTTTTCTGCTGCCCGGGAACATTTATTCCCGGGAGGCCGTAGGAAAAGATCTCAGGGAGTCTTCAGAAAGTGCACTTGCAGACTATATCAGACATATGGTCAATAAAGAGAACTTTGCAACATTTGGTTTTAAAAGCATTCGAGGCGCCAGGTCCGCCCGCCTTGAAAAGCCTTACCGTGTAATGTTTATCGGGCTGAAAGACCTCCAGGAGTACATGCCGGGAACAGGCGCCAAATCCCTGATGAAGGATGCAAAAACTCTCTGGTTTCCGGTTGTTGTAAGTGGAGAAACACAAACCAAGCTGGAGATGGTAGAAAAAAAGGGCAAGTGGATTCCGGGAGAATTCGGTGGACTCGGTCCCGTACAGAAGGTAGTTGCCAATCAAAAACAGCTGCCGGAATTACTTGAACCCATAAAAACCGGAGCGCCATACACATTGAAGCTTTTAAAGATACCGGAGCTTTATGCTGTATTCCTTTACGTAGAGGGGCTCCAAAAAGAATATTTAATTCCTGCAATGGTTCAGCCTCAAAGATTTCAGCTAAAAAACGGAAAGCTATACACGGCAGATGAAGTCCTTTCCAAATTAAGTGAGTATGCAAAAAAAATTGCCCCGGACAAGGTTATATAGAGTCTTTCATGTATGAAATATATGGCATTAATAACTTCGTTAATGCCCGAATCCGGATTCATGGCGGAGATTCACCTGTCCGGTCATCATACGGTTAAGCAGGCTTTCTGCCCGGCACATTGGAGGTGATGATATGAATTAACATCCTATAAGATGCAGAATGTGCAGAATCGATGAATTATCCCGTCTTTTAAAAACAAAACTGAATACAATAAATAAGGGAGGTACATATAATGTATGAAACATACAAAGCAGTAGAAATTCCTGAGACAAAAGAAATTCTCGGCACGGGCTGGTTACCGCCGATACCCGATCTCCGTGACTATACTGAGGAACAGCCGAAGATAGCGGAGATGATAAAGAAATTGAACATTAAGCCCGCAAAAACAAAACCATCTTTTTCACTGCCGCAAAAGGTTGACTTAAGAAAGTGGTGTTCTCCGATAGAAAACCAGGGGGCTCTGGGCTCCTGCACAGCCAATGCGGCCATGGGAATTGTTGAATACTATGAACGCAAGGCATTTAATAAGTATATTGACGGCTCAAGACTCTTCGTATACAAGTGCACACGTAATCTTATGGGTATTACGGGTGATACAGGGGCCTGGCTCAGAAATACTATGGGGGCGCTGGTTCTCTGCGGCGTTGCGCCTGAAAAATATTGGCCATATATCATTGCCGATTTTGATAAGGAACCATCTGCCTTTGTCTATGCAGTGGCGGATAACTATGAAAGCCTCAGATACTTCTGCCATGATCCCCAGCATTTAAATATTCCACCGCACACTGTCCTTACACGTATAAAATTGTTCCTTTCTGCAGGCATTCCGTCAATGTTCGGATTTTTTGGTTTCCCGTCATTCAATTATTCCGATGTTAAAGGGGGAATACCCTATCCATGTCCAGGTGAGCATGCACAATGGGGACATGCCATTGCAGCAGTCGGATATGACGATAATCTCAAGATCAAGAATACCAGGTGCAACAGGGTCACAAAAGGCGCCTTGCTTATCAGGAATTCATGGGGAACCGGTTGGGGAGATAAAGGCTATGGATGGCTGTCATACGACTACGTCCTTAACAGGCTTGCCCTGGACTTCTGGTCTCTCTTTCGCATGGAGTGGGTTGATACGAAACAGTTTGGCCTGTAAGAAACATCAAATGGTGTTTTACGTCACCGAAAAAAAGTTTTCAATTTCTGAGTTGCGCTCTTTTTCACGGCCTCTTGAAGCGGGGATAAAAGCAAGTTATCCAATAATTATTCCTTGCCCGGTAAGCATGCCCTGCCCGTTTGGGCAGGGCAACTGCCTTATAAATTCTTTTGTTGACTTTTAGTACGCCTTCGCTCTTTAATAAATTAGCAAGAATAAACAGGAAGGAGAGCATTATGACATATCCATTCAAAAATCTTGTATTTGAAGGCGGAGGGGTAAAAGGCATTGCATATGTAGGGGCTATGGAGATTCTTGAAAGCAAAGGGATATTGAAAAACATAGAAAGGGTCGGGGGTACTTCCGCCGGCGCCATCAATGCCCTTCTTTTGGGACTCGGCTTTTCAAACGCCGAAACAAAGAAGATCCTCGGCTCGCTTGATTTCAGGAATTTCCTCGATGACTCGTGGGGCATCATCCGTGACAGTAAAAGGTTGATAGAAGAATTCGGCTGGTACAAGGGTGATTATTTCCGCAACTGGGCAGCAGATCTTGTCAGAAAGAAAACGGGCAACAGCGAATCGACATTCAGGGACATTCAGGAATTGAAAAAGCAAGAGGGATTCAGAGACATTTACATGGTCGGCACAAACCTCTCAACACGCTTTGCAGAGGTCTTCTCTTACGAACACACACCCAGAATGACCCTTGCCGATGCAGTAAGAATATCCATGTCCATTCCCCTCTTTTTTGCGGCCAGGAGGAGCCTGAGGGGCGATGTGTATGTAGATGGCGGTGTACTTGACAACTATCCTGTAAAACTCTTTGACAGAAAGAAGTACCTTGACGAGAACACCCTTAAAACAGACTCGATGGAACCCGAATATTACAAAAAACATAACAGGAACCTGGCGCGGAGAAAGAAAAAAATCAGTCAATACGTATATAACAGGCAGACCCTCGGTTTCAGACTGGACTCTGCAAAAGAGATTGCCGCATTCAGGGACCATGCAGAACCACCCCGGCACAAGATAGATGATTTTTTCTCCTATGCATGGGGGCTTATTGAGACTGTAATGGAGAGACAGGCAAGCCGGCACCTGCATAGCGATGACTGGCACAGAACCATATATATAGATACTCTGGGTGTTAAAACGACTGATTTTGATCTTGACGATGCAGAGAAAAATGCGATGCTGAAATCGGGACGGAATCATACCAGAAGGTACTTTGAATGGTACGATAATCCGGCAGAAAATCCCGTGAACAAGGTTTGACTCAGGTTAAGCGGAAAGAGTGCATCCGATTCCGGGAATAGGAAATTCCGTTACTATCCCTGTTTTATCATTCTTCCGGCGATGCCGCCAGCAACAAGATACAACACAACAAGGATTCGAGGGTTCAAGGGCTACGGGATGTGGGAGAAGAACCATCCGTTTTGGACAGAATCCCGAATACCTTTTCCAGGTTCTTCTTGTCATCATCCTCATTTTCCTTCGGAGTTTCAAGTATCATCGGGACAGACCTCACCCTTTTATCAGAAAGAAAAGTCCTAAAACCTCCAATACCTATAAATCCATTTCCAATCTGCTCATGCCTGTCAACACCTGATCCCACCGGCTTTTTGGCATCATTCAGGTGAATCAGCTTCAGTTTATCGATGCCCGTACAGTTGTCGATCTCGCCAAGGAGCCTCTCAACACCTTTTTTTTCTCTCAGGTCATATCCGGCGGCAAAGGCATGGCATGTATCAACACATATACCCCCTATATTACCAGTTCTGCATTGATCGATTATCTCTGCAATGGCCTGCATTGAAGAAGTTATGTCTCCCCTCTCCCCGGCCGTGTTTTCAAGCAACAGCCTTGCCCTGCACCTTACGGAACCAATAGACTTTCTGATGGCCCTGACCGCCCTCATCCGGGCATCCCGTTCATTATCCCCGCCGGCGCTGCCTGCATGCAAAACCACATATTCCGCGCCCAACCTGTCGGCATTGTCCATCTCATATGAAAGCAACTCTATGGATTTCTTCAGTATTTCGTCAGATCCGGCGGCAAGATTAATCAAATAAGAGGTGTGGATAAATACGGGGCTTATACCATACTCCGACCGCAACTGAATAAATCGTTCCACTTCGTTAACCGGAATCCTGCTCTGAGCCCACTGACGTGGATTGTGAGAGAATATCTGCATGGAGTTGCAGCCGAGGGCATATGCCCTCTCCACTGCATTGGAAATGCCCCCTGCAATAGATGTATGGACGCCGATCCTGATGTCAGGCGGTCTTCTTTTTGTGCGCCTTTTCAACCCTGATCGTTTTTCCCTTCAGAATATACCTGTCAAGAGATTTTATGACCTTTCCGGCCTCCTCACGCGCCACTTCCACAAAGGTAAAAGAATCCCTTACAGATACCTTCCCTATCGTCTGAAAAGGCACTCCGGCCCCGGAAACTATCGTCTTAACTATGTCCTTTGGTGTTATTCCGCTTTTCCTTCCAGCCGTTACAAAAAGCCGGGTCATGTAGCTACCCTTCTGCTCTGTCTTCTCAGCTATATCCATGATATCATCAAAAGATATACTAAGCAATCCTGCAAGACAGGTTTCGGGTTCATGGTAGACAAGAATCTTTTTTGCAAACGGCAGAAATTTCTCATAATCCCCATCTTCAACAGCCGCAGAAAGATCTTCCAGAATAGACTTCTGTCTTGCCTTCAGGACTTCCTGGGTAGATGGAAGTTTAGCCTTTGAAATCCTCGTTTTGGCGGTTTTTTCAATCAACCTCAGCTGCCTGTACTGCTTTGGGGTAACAAAGGAAATGGCAATGCCCGACTTCCCGGCCCTGCCTGTTCTGCCTATTCGATGGATGTAATTTTCAGGGTTTTGCGGTATGCTGTAGTTGAACACATGTGTAACATCATGGATATCGAGCCCGCGGGCGGCAACATCGGTTGCGACAAGGATATCGATATCCCCTTTCTTGAACTTCTGCATGACACTCTCTCTCCTGGACTGCGTATAATCCCCGTGGATTGCATCGGAATTATATCCCATCTTCTGAAGCTTCATCGCCACATGATCAACATCCTTTTTTGTATGGCAGAATATCAGACATCTGAACGGATCCTCTATATCGATGACACGTGACAGCGCATCTATCTTTTCCTCTTCCCACACCTCGTAAAAAACCTGCTTTATTTGGGGCACCACTATATCCGCGACATTTACAGAAATCCGCTCCGGAGAATCCATGTACTTCTTTGATATCCTGAGCACATCCCTGGTAATGGTTGCGGAAAAGAGCATTGTCTGCCTTTCAGAGGGAACCTTCTGTAGAATTGTCTCAATATCTTCAATAAAACCCATATCGAGCATTTCATCGGCTTCATCCAGTATCAGCGTCTTTACGCCGTCGAGCACGAGGGTGCCCCTCCTCAGATGATCAATAATCCTGCCGGGGGTCCCAACCGCTATATCTATACCTCTTTTCAGCGCACGGATCTGTCTGTCTATTGATTGCCCTCCATAGATAGGCAGGGCATTCAGTTTTCTATATTGGGATATCCTGTTCAGCTCTTCTGCAACCTGTATGGCAAGCTCACGGGTGGGAACAAGTATCAATACGGAGGGGAGTTTTCCCTTTCTTATGTTCTGAACAATTGGAATCCCGAACGCCGCAGTCTTCCCGGTTCCGGTCTGCGCCTGCCCTATTATGTCCCTGCCGTTAAGAGCAGGCGGTATCGCTGCAACCTGAATGGGGGTCGGTTCCTCAAATCCCATCTGATACAACGATTTAAGTACCTGTGCCGACAACCCTAAATCTTCAAATTTCATCTCTTCCATTTTCTCCTTTTCTAAAAAAAATCCCCCAGAGCCTTTTAACTGATCCTCTGAGGGGAACTGTTTATCCGTACAGCAAAAGCCCTAATTAGAATAAAAGGTTCAGGGCGGCCTTGTCAAGAAGAGACAGGCTTGATAAGCCTGTTACCGGTGATAAGCTGCATAAATCCGCGTCCTTGTCAATGCTCTCCGTGTATCAGCATAGGAAGACACCTTACACACGCGATCTTCTCTTCTCCATCATGATAACACGGTATATACACTCTTTCCTTGTCTGTAGCACCGCAGACAAAACATTTGATTTCCATTTTATTCCTCCAGTTTATTAATATCGTCCACGACCTTATCAGGGTCGAGGTTGTGCATCATGGAACCGAATGAAATGGATTCCATGTTTATCCCCGGACAGGTAAAACATCCGTTCCCGAAATACTTCTCGATTACAGCCCTGGCACCCGGGACATCCCTGATAACATCGCCGATAACGGAATCTTTTGTAATAGTCTTCTTTGTTGTCACCATCTTCTCCTCCTTCAAGAGATTTATCCTGATTTTATTTTAGTACACCTCCCGGTCCGGGGCTATGACATAAATCATAATATTCATAATTGTCCGAATCATCTCCGGCGCCCCGGGCAAATACCCGAACCCGGTAATAAGCAGTGCAGGACAGGGCAGATATCTTCCATTATGATGCAGGTCATACTTATTTTCATGATTATTATATACAATGATGCCAGGAGTATTGAACACGGTATCATAAAAGGAGGAAAATCATATGGACAGATTTGTCAAAAATTTCATCGTAATGAGCATTTTGTATCTAACTGTATCCTCGGTATTAGGGATAATCATGATAGGCAACGAGAAACTGGTGACACTCAGGTTTGTACATTCACACCTGATGCTCCTGGGATGGGTATCGATGATGATTTACGGGGTCGGATACCACATACTGCCGAGATTTATGGGAAGACAGTTAAAAAGCCGTGCAGTCGGTGAAACCCAGTTCTGGTTTGCCAATATCGGTTTGATAGGCATGGTGGTGTTCTATACTGCGAATATATACAACCCGGCGCGTATCTATAAGACGCTTACTGTTGCATCAGGGATACTGGAGGTCTTCTCGATAGTTCTCTTCTTCTATAACATGCTTGCTACGATATTGCCGAAGGCGGAACAGCCGCATTAATTTTCAAACCGCATATTAACGCTGAATCTGGACTATCCATCTCAAATCTGCGGACAAAGCGCCTTCAGGATGAGAAAGACTTCAGGGCTTCCTCATCCTTTATAACAATTCGCCCGCCGGAATCTTCCAGGACACCCTTCTTCCTGAATTTACTGAAGGTCCTTATCGAGGTCTCTACCGTGGTCCCTACCATATCAGCAATATCCTGCTTCGTCAGCTTCATATCGATGGATATACCATCTTTACTCTTTACACCGACCTTATCGGCAAGCTTGAGCAAAAGGGCCGCTATCCTTGCCTCCACCCGTTCAAGCGCTATATTCTTGAGGGTATCATGAGAATTTTTCATCCTCTCCCCAAGCTGCAGGGCGATGCAGTGCATAAGATTCGGGAACCTGTCGAGCAGTCTGATAAGATTTTTGCGCGATATCTTCAGTACAACACTATCCTCCATGGCAACCGCATTGGCAGGATAGGAAAACCCCTTTATAACCGCAACCCCACCGAACATATCGTCAGGCGAAATCAACTCAAGTATAACCTCTTTACCATCACGTGAAAGCCTTGTGATCTTAACCTTGCCGCTTTTCAGGATATAGAACCACTCGGGGGAATCACCCTCATTAAAGATGGTCTCTTTCTTTTCGAACGACCCTTCCACGACATAGGGCTCCACCTCCCGGAGATCATCATCTCCGAGTTTGTTGAAGAGTTCTATGCCCTGAAGGTCGCTCACTCTTCTCCTCACCATAACTTATCAAATTCCAAATATACTAAATGTTTTTCTGACAGAACCAACGCTTGAAAGTTTCTTTAAAATCGAGATCCGGAGATTCGTAACCTTTGTTACCCGGCACCTGGAGCCTGCTATTTTTGTGCTGCTATTTCGGCTTCACCCCTTCGCGGGCCATGGCAACCCTTCCGGTTCTTACAAGCTCTTTTATGCCAATTGGCCTCATAAGCTCTATGAAGGCCTCTATCTTTTTCTCATCCCCGGTAATCTCAACCGTATAGGTCCTCTGGCTCGAATCTACGATCCTGCCCCTGAATATCTCGGCCAGCCTCAGTACCTCGGCCTTGTTCTCCTGCTTGGGAGCAACCTTGATCAATATCATCTCCCTTTCGACATGATCTACTTCCACGAGGTCAACAACCTTTATGACATCTATCAGCTTGTTGAGCTGTTTCGTTATCTGTTCTATTATCCTGTCGTCGCCCCTTGTTACAACTGTCATCGTGGATATCTGCGGATCGGTCGTCTCCCCTACGGAAAGGCTTTCAATATTATATCCCCTGCCGCTGAAGAGACCCGAAACTCTCGAAAGTACGCCGAATTTATTTTCTACAAGAACAGAAATAGTATGTCTCATACAGCACCTCTCGCAAAGATATTATTGACGGCTGCGTAAAAAGTCCATCAAAAAAATTGACTTTTTACGATTCCACCATTATTTTACAGCCTTCAATTTCTTCTTTTCTTTTTTACCCTCTTTTTCCTCAAACAGCATCTCGTCTATGGCCGCTCCCGCAGGCACCATCGGATAGACCTTTTCCTTCCAGTCGACTACGAAATCCATAAACACCGGCTTCTTTACCTTCAGGGACTCTTTAATGACGGGCTCAACCTCATCCGGCTTCGTGGCCCTCAGTCCGACAGCCCCGTACGCCTCGGCAACCTTAACAAAATCGGGCACTACATCCAGATTGCTATATGAATATCTCTCCCGGAAGAAGAGTTCCTGCCATTGGCGGACCATACCGAGAAAATGATTGTTCAGTATGGCTACCTTGACAGGGAGTTTATAAATCACCGCAGTGGCAAGCTCCTGAATATTCATCTGGATACTGCCGTCACCTGCTATATCGATTACTGTCCTGTTGGGATTAGCAAGCTGCGCACCTATTGCGGCCGGAAAACCGTATCCCATTGTACCCAGCCCGCCCGACGTCAGCAGGGACCTGGGTTTGTCATACTTGAAGAACTGGGCGGCCCACATCTGGTTCTGGCCGACCTCTGTACTGATAATGGCATTGCCTTTGGTGATCTCATAGATTTTCTCAACAACAAACTGCGGCTTTATAACCTCATCGCTGTATGTATATGACAAGGGATATTGCTTCTTCCATGTATTTATCTGCTTCAGCCATGCCTTCCTGACCTCGTTCCACTGCTTCTTTGTTTCCTTCTGAATAGCTTTGTTGAGGTCGCGCATGATCCTCCCGGCATCGCCGACTATCGGTATATCAACCCTCACATTCTTCCTGATCGAAGTAGGATCAATATCTATGTGTACTATCTTTGCGTGGGGGGCAAAAGCGGCTATCTTACCGGTTACCCTGTCATCAAATCTCATTCCTATAGCAATAAGAAGATCCGATTCCTGTATTGCCTTGTTGGCATAATACGTCCCGTGCATCCCCGGCATACCGAGTGAGAGTTTATTACTGCCCGGAAACGCACCGAGGCCCATCAGCGTCATAGTCACCGGAATCCCGGCAACCTCCGCAAGAGTTTTCAGTTCAGCAGATGCATCGGAAAGAATAACACCGCCGCCTGCAATTATCACCGGTTTTTTCGACTTTTCAATCTCGAGTGCCGCCCTCCTGATCATCCATTTATTACCTTCATAGGTAGGGTTATAACTCCTGACCTTGACCTCATCAGAACATAGCGGACTTGCCTTGTTCGATGTAACGTCCTTCGGAAGGTCTACGAGCACCGGGCCGGGCCTGCCCGTAGTGGCAATATGAAATGCCTCCCTTATAATATGGGACAGGTCATTAACATCCTTTATAAGATAATTATACTTTGTGCAGGGTCTCGTTATACCGACTATATCCGCCTCCTGGAATGCATCGTTTCCTATGAGCATTGTAGACACCTGGCCGGAAAATACAACAAGCGGGATTGAATCCATCGATGCCGTCGCAATGCCGGTAACCGTATTCGTAGCGCCCGGGCCGGATGTTACAAGGACAACTCCGGGCTTACCCGTAGACCTTGCGTATCCGTCTGCAGCGTGTACAGCCCCCTGCTCATGCCTTGTGAGGATAAGCTTAAGGTCTTTATCATCATAGAGGACGTCAAATATGTTAAGTACGACACCGCCGGGATATCCGAAAATATGCTTTACACCAAGCTTCTTCAGACAATCGATAAAGATCTCAGCCCCTGTCTTCTTCATAAACCGAAACTCCTTTTCGCTAAATAATTTTTTATTTTACCATAAGAAGTGCTATTTTACCATATCATTTCATTACTGCTCCAGTACCCGCAGAGGTCACCATCTGCGCATACCGTGAAAGATATCCCCTGGTTATTTTCGGCTTCGGCCGTTTCCATCCGGCAAGCCTCCTTTTTATTTCAGTGTCGGAAATCAGGATATCCAGTTTGCGCTTTGGTATATCTATCTTTATCCTGTCACCGTCCCTTATAATCGCTATCGGCCCTCCTTCCATGGCCTCGGGCGAGATATGCCCAAGGCATGGTCCTCTCGTTCCTCCGGAAAACCTGCCGTCCGTTATAAGTGCAACGGAATCGCTCCAACCCATGCCTGCGATAGTCGCCGTAGGAGAGAGCATCTCCCTCATTCCGGGGCCACCCTTCGGACCTTCATACCTGATAACCACGACATCTCCCGGTTTGACTTTACCTTTAAGAATCGCCTTCATCCCGGCCTCTTCGGAATTATAAACCTTTGCTATCCCCTCAAACCTCATCATCTTCGGACTCACTGCAGACTGTTTTACCACCGCACCGTCAGGCGCGAGGTTACCCCTGAGTACTGCAATGCCTCCTTCCCTGTGATGGGCCCTCTTCAGTGGTCTTATGACCTCATCGTTCGTAATTTCCGCCTTCCCCGCAATATCCAGTGTCTTTCTCCCCGACAGGGTCATACAGTTATTCAGCCTGTCCTTCAATCTATGCATTATACCGGGTATGCCGCCCGCAAAGTGGAGGTCTTCAAGATAATGTTCTCCTCCGGGCAACATATCGGCGATATGCGGTGAAGACTTGCTCAACTCATCAAACAGGTCGAGCGGAAGTTCGACGCCCGCATCATGGGCGATTGCCGGTATGTGAAGCACTGTATTCGTAGAGCCGCCGAGCGCCATATCGACCCTGATGGCGTTCTCAAAGGCCTTCCTGTTCATGATCTTCCCCGGTGTAATATTCGCTTTGACCAGATCAACAATCCTCTTCCCACTCTCGTAAGCAATCCTTCTTTTTTCGGAAGAAACGGCAAGCGCCGTTGCGCAATACGGAAGGCTCATTCCGAGGGCCTCGGTAACGCACGCCATAGTGTTTGCGGTATACATCCCCTGGCAAGAACCGGCGCCCGGGCACGCACACATTTCCAGGGCATCCAGCTCGTCATCTTTTATGAGGCCCTTTTTGTATTTACCTATCGCCTCAAATGTATCATTTACAAGCGAGAGCCTTTTCCCATTCAGGCGTCCTGATATCATCGGGCCGGCGGTTACAACAATGGACGGGATATTCAGCCTGCCTGCCGCCATGAGCATGCCGGGGGTTATCTTGTCGCAGTTCGTGAGAAGCACCAGGCCGTCCAGTTGGTGAGCCTCGGCAACCGTCTCCACCATATCCGCAATAAGTTCCCTTGAGGGAAGTGAATAATGCATTCCGCTATGTCCCATCGCTATACCGTCACAAACACCCGGTACACCGAAAAAGAACGAATATCCCCCGCCTGCATGGACACCCTTCTCTATGAACCTCTCAAGGTCCTTCATGCCTATATGCCCGGGGATAAGATCGGTAAAGCTTGTAGCAATTCCGATAAAGGGTTTTTTCATCTCGGATTTGGGAACACCCGTAGCATAAAGCAATGCCCTGTGCGGAACCCTTTCCAGCCCCTGCTTGATCTTCTTACTTCTCACCAGACACCTCCTGTAATTTATTGATTGTTTGACAAGAAAAAAACATACTTACCCGAATTCAGACATTTCAATTCTATTATAATACCACTCCGGGATAATTTTTTTTGTTGTTAAGTATTGTTTCAGGAATGGAAAACCGGTAATTAAAGCGATCAGCGAACCGTCGGGCGGCGGCTGATCATAATGAAAATGGCCGAAAGGATGACAGCGCCTGCAACATCTGCTGCAAAATCACGCATGGAAAAACTTCTCCACGGGATGAAGTACTGCACCACTTCTATGAAAAAACCGTAAACGGATGACAGCACAACCGCAAGCACAACCGCTCGTCTGCCCGGCATCCTCACCCTGAGCCAGATCAATAACAGTACGGCGGTTATTCCATAAAAAATGAAATGGGCTATCTTGTCAGACATAACATACGGAATCGATTTAGTGAAATTATCAGGGATCACAGAAAGGATAAAGATAAATCCCATCCAGAAGACACCGGGCAAAAGGGTATTTACCACTGTCCCTCCGCTGCATGCAGATACCCATTCTTCATTTCCCTTCAGACTCCATGGCCCGCATTACAGCGACCTCTCCCAGTCCCAGGCAGTCTTTATAATAAACTCGAGATCGTCATACCCGGGCCGCCAGCCGAGATCTTTCCTGATCCTGGAGCTGTCAGCCACCAGCTCTATGGGGTCGCCTTCCCTCCTGCCCGTTTCTTCAACCCGGAAATCGGTCCCGGTTACCTTTTTGGCGATATCAATAACCTCCCTTACAGAATAACCGTGCCCGTAACCCAGGTTAAATATCCCGCTCCGGTCCGAACCGGGCAAATATTCCATTGCGAGTATATGTGCCTCCACAAGGTCAGTTACATGTATGTAGTCCCGTATGCAGGTGCCGTCGGGTGTAGGGTAATCCGTGCCGAACATCTGAAACTTCTCAAACTCGCCCTTTGCAGTCTTAAGCGCCCTTGTTATAAGATGCGTAGGGTTTTCATACTTCTGCCCCAGTTTTCCGTCGGGATCAGCGCCCGCGACGTTGAAGTATCTAAGGGATATATACTTAACAGCGCCCGCCTGTGATATATCCATCAGCGCTCCTTCGACACACCGCTTTGACTGCCCGTAAGGGTTTATCGGCACGAGAGGCGCATCCTCGCTTACAGGTGTGAATTCAGGCAAGCCGTATACCGCGGCCGTGGAAGAAAAGATGAAATTGCCGATACCGCACTCCTGCATCACATTGAGGAGGTTCATTGTATTGCATGCATTGTTACGGTAATACTTGAGGGGCTGTCTGACCGATTCCTCCACCTCAATGAATGCGGCAAAGTGCATAACAACATCGGGAGCAAAATCCGTTAGCGTAGTCCTCAGCAGTTTCGTATCGGACAGGTCGCCGACTATGAGATCGCCGTACAGCACGGACTCCCTGTGCCCGGTCGAGAGATTGTCGTAAACCTTCACCTCATAACCTCTTTCACCGAGCAGTTTTACGACATGACTGCCTATATACCCTGCCCCGCCGGTAACCAGTACCCTTTTCATAATTACTATTTTAGCACACTTTCATGATATTTCATGCGGGATATGGCCCTTCTTGTAAGCATACCCCTGACCATGAAAGGCATGACAAAATAGGAAACAAAATATATGGCAAAGGCCATAAACATGAGATACTCCGGCACGACAAGGAGACTGCCTGCTATTGCAATGCAGGAGAGCAGGAGTGTAAGAGCCGTCATTAACCTTGCTGTATTTTTCTTATTTATACCGAAGCCGAGCAGGACATGATGCAGGTGTGTCTTGTCGGCATGAAACGGGCTTTTGCCGTTTATTCCCCTTTTGAACATGACTGCAACCGTATCAACTATCGGCACCGCAAGGATCAGCAATGGAGCGACCGGAGGGATTACACTGTTTGCCTTTTGAGTAATAGCTATGGACAGGAATGCGAGTGACAAGCCGAGTGTAAGACTGCCTGCATCCCCCATGAAAAGCCTCGACGGATGCCTGTTATATCTCAGAAAGCCGAGCACCGCACCGGACATCGCAAGGCAAATCAGGACCAGTGCATACTGGCCGTTTGCATATGCGAGTACTGCAAATGAAAGAAAGGCTATAAATGAAATGCTCCCCGCAAGCCCGTCCACACCATCGATCATGTTTATCGCATTTATAATCCCCACCGTACAGAATATGGTCACAGGTACGGAAAAGATACCGAAATCGAAATCTCCCTGTCCGACAAGGTTGCCGAATGTATGCAGCACAGTATCGCTGAAATATACCATGAGGATTGCAGCCGTAATCTGCGCAGCAAACTTTACCCTGTGGTCAAGCTCGCGGTAATCGTCCATGAATCCTGCAAACGTCATCACTATTATTCCGGCAAAAAACCCCCTGAGATTTGCAAGCGGAACAAAAAGGAGTGAGCTCATGGTGACACCGGCTATCATCCCAAGGCCGCCGACGAGAGGTATCGGGCTGGCATGCACCTTCCTGCGATCCGGCAGGTCGATCAGACCTATCCTGCCGGCTATATTCGCAAACCTCGGCAGGACAACAAGCGTTGTAAGCATTGAGACTGCAAATACCAGTAAGTCCGTTAATAAAGACATATCCCCTCCCCTTACGGCTGCATTACTGCCGGTATTACAAGGGATTAATCAAAGAACCAACTTTTTGGATTTTATCACAAACCAGGATTAAATGCAATATATTTATAAAAGCATATTCTACTTAATTCTATATTCGCAACTCAAATCCTTGCACCTCGGAGGTGCAAGGATTTGAGTTGCGAATATTATTCCGTGTGGAAGAGGATATCGGAATCGGTGCGGGGCTGGAGGAATTCGTATTGGATGGTGCGGAGGAGACCTTCTTCAAGGCTATAGGGAGGGGTAAAGCCGGTTTCACTGATTCCGGAAGAGGAGAACAGCGTATCTGAGCAGAATTTCTTTATCCGGATGGAGCTTATGGGAAACTTCTTTCCGGTCAGTCTTGATACGGCATCAAATACCAGTCCCCCTGCATATCCCACCCGGTACGGCAGTCTGAATAACTTTTTCCTGCCATTTCCAATTTTATCACTAACAAGGGAAATCAGGGAGTTCATGTCAAGGTCCGGCTTGTCGATGTAGTTGAACAGGTGACATCCCGGCCCGAAACGAAGGGCAAACTCCAAAAATGATACAACATTTTCCACGTAGGCCATGGACTTGTGATTCCTGCCGTTACCCACCATGAGAAACTTACCCGATGCTATCTGATTAAGCAGATTATACACATTTCCCCTGTTGCCTTCACCAAACACCACAGTTGGCCGGATTATGGTAAGCGAGCTGTCTCCGGATTTCTCCTGCCACCCGCGATAGGCCTTCTCAGCCTCGAGTTTTGTCCTTCCGTAATCATTGAAAGGTCTCGGTTCGCCTGATTCGTCCGTCTCCTTTTCAGTAAAGCCATATACAGCAACGGAACTCGTGAAGATAATCTTCTTTAGCCCAAGCTCCCGGGCAGCCTGACAGACATTTTCTGCGCCCCGTACATTTACGTCAGAATAGAGAGACCGGGGCCTTACATCATCCCGATGCTCGGCCGCCAGATTATATACGACCTGACAGCCCTCCATTGCCACACGCAAGGCATCACTGTCCCGCACATCCCCCTTTATCCACAGTTCAGGATAAACCCTGCTCTCAGCCTTATCAATGATTCTTATCGAATGGCCGGCATCAAGAAGCCTCACTGCAAGCTTTGTCCCGATAAATCCCGACCCGCCTATGATGGCAATATTATTCTTCATATCTTAAAATCCCTGCACCCCGGAGGTGAAAGTTTTTAGTGGAGACCCGAACTTACAGGCTCATAATGGATTACATTACCCAAAACTGCTTTGAGCGGAAATGGGTAAAGGAGATACTATGCCATTTTCACTATGCAGATTTCAGGATATTGTAAACAGTTTTTCTTGATAAACATAAACGCTCTGCAATCTCTGCCCGTTTATAACCACGGGCAATGAGTTGCTCTATAAGGTATTTTCCGGCCTTTCTGCTTTCAGGAGTGTTAAAATTGCGATCTCCTTTCATGTCTTTAATCTTTCTTTCTAACTCTTCCATGCCCAAAAGACCCAGGTCGGAGGATTTTATAACCTGCTTTTTATTATTAAGCCTCCTGAAAATTGAAGGGAATATGGATGCGAGCTTTGAGCTGAAGCGTTCTATGGCGTCTTCCTGTTCCAGGACGTGTGCAGCCGCTAACTCGCCACCCTGTTTCAGCAGAAGCCTGTATCTTTTCCTGCCCTCGATTTGATCTTCAGAGAGTATGTGCAAGATGAAATCAGGGTCTATAAACGATTTCGGGGCATCATTCTTACAATACAATCCGGAGGATGACCAGCGATAGCCCCGGGGCGTCAACGCAAGGCCAGCCTTTACCGGATTCAGATGTATATAGAGAGATGCGGCCAGAAGATAGCTGTCGTCCAGGCAAACTGCCTGCCTGTAAGGCCCCCCGAAAAGATGACCTTTTCTTTCATATTTTCGATTGAACCTCATAGCGTACATTGAAAACAGGTCTCTCATTGCGTCGTACAGGTTATCTTCCTGCGGGCTGAAAAGCAAATGAACATGATTCGGCATGAGGCAAAAGGCATACATCCTGAGTGAGTGATTTTGGAAAATTTCTTTCAGAATCCCTATCATATAGAGATAGTCATTGTCCTCCAGAAACAATGGCTCTTTGCCTGCCGCCCTCTGGGTGATGTGGTAAACCAGATCAGGGGCGTTCAATTTCCGGGTTGCCCTGAAAAATCTTTTGATCTTTCCTTCTCTGATAAGGTCAAGTGCATCCATGTTTACATCGGCATTCATTAACCCATTACCCAAAACAGCCTTGAGCGGAAATGGGTAATGGGTCCTAATATCTCACCCAGTAATACACCAATCCCAGATATTCCATGATGACCATTTTCCGGCCGATATAGCTCTTCCACCATCTATCCATTTGAAAGGCTTTATTTTGGCAAGCGTAAAACATTAACTTGATATCTTTCCCATTAAAGATTTTATGAAAGATAAAGCTGGCCCGCCGAAGATGATAAGGAGAAGTTACAATGATAACTGCATGGAAGTTGTTTTCCTCAGCGGCGTTGAGTACTACAAGGGCTTCTTCATAAGTAGTATAAGCAGCCATTGGAGGCAAAACTATCTCTTTTTCGGAAATCCCCTGACACTGATAATCTCTGATATCTATGTCAAACCCTGTAAACATAACCTTAGAGGCAAACCCCTCCCTTAAAAGAGCTACCGCACCTCTTTTTCGTCCTTTGCTCCCGCCAAGAGCCACAATAAGGTCTGCCCTCTCTAAGGGAGTAGTACTCACCAGGTACTCTCCCATACCCGTCAGTACAGGAACACGAAACAGGTACACAGTCCCTATAAGTGTAACAGCAATCAATATAATCAGAGTACATTTTCGCTTCATTCACATACATTCAACTTCATGGTTCTTTTCTGTTGCTGTCTAATGCTTAAATCCTTATCCCTTAATCTCTAATCCCCTTTTCTGTATTCAAATCTTTCCATTTACTTGTTACCCAAAACAGCCTTAAGCGGAAATGGGTAAGAATATTTTATACCTTACGATACTGCCTACCCTTTTTACTTCCATCTACGAGGTGGAAGTATTTAATGGTGAGTTCCATACAAACCTGCACCTACAAGGTGCACGGAGATTATAAGAAATTGGTGAGTTTGTATAGGCTTCCGGTAATATGTCCCATGTCAAAAAAGCTGCCCCCCTCCTTTCTGTAAGTGATTCCTTTTCGTTGACTGTAAAATGTAGGGCTTGATCTCAATTGAAGATAAAGCGATTAAACAGCATCATGCTTAATTGGCTCAAATACATGCCCTACTTTATATCTTGCAATTTTTTTCTTTTTAACATATTTCTTTCCTTTAATAGGCATGTCTTTATCAATAAAATCAAGTTCTGCACCATCAGGGATAGCCTCTATAATTTCAGGATGTTCTATCAGATGCCTCACAAAATCAAATGTTAGCCCTATGTTTCTCTCGACATACTCTTTCTTTGTCATTTTCTCATCCCTTTCTTAAATTTCTCTTTATACCACTCCCATCTGTCCTTTATATCCTGTTCTGCGTATGTCAGCGCATCATTAAGGTTCTGAATAGGGATTGGCTGTTTTGTCTTTTCTCCTTTTGGGTTTTTTATATCACGATGAAAAAAACCATGTGAACAGTCATATCTGACTATGGAATACCATTTATCTTTTATTCTTGCCTCGTACTGTACAACTACATCTGTAACCTTACCCTTTTCTATATTGATTCTTATCCTTAACCTATCTTCACCATCTGGGGTCAGATCCTTAGTAAACTCTTTGCTACCCATTAAAAGTTTCTCTTATCATTCCAGCATGTCCAGTTTCTATAAATCTTAGTATATCACAAACATGTATACCTTTAAAAACCAACATGTTAGATTTCATCGAGCATGGGAGTTTTCTTTTTGATTAGATGGCATTGAAAGGATATGATGAGCCTTAACTGTTGAGCGATAATTATAAATCCCGACCGGCGACAATTAAAATTCCCGAAGTTTAGCAAAGGGGATAGACTATTTACGTCTTAATAAAGGAGGCGTAGATGGTAACAGATCAACAGGTAAGGAGATTATTTATGCTCAACGGCAAGGACAAGAGTAGAACCACAGCAGCAACGAAGGCAGGGATGGACCCGAAGACTGCCCGGAAATACATAAAGATCGGGAAGTTACCGAGCCAGATCAAAAGCAAGCATGACTGGAGGACT
>BDTO01000036.1 GCA_002897855.1 bacterium BMS3Bbin05 | reverse complement strand
ATCTCCAGGGAGAAACAGATAAAAGGCTGGTCAAGAAGAAAAAAAGAGGCTATAATCGCTGGAGATTATGAAGAGTTGGTAAAATTATCTAAAAGCCACCCTTCGACAGAGCCTGCCCTGAGCGGAAAGACATGGAAAGGCGAGATTCTTCGACAAAGCCTGTCCTGAGCGGAAAGAAACGGAAAGGAGAACCCTTCGACAGGCTCAGGGTGACAAAAAGCGACAGGCCTGGAATAATGGTAGCCGAAGGGCTCAGGGTGACAAAAAAAGCGACAGGCCTGAAATAACAGTAGCCGAAGGGCTCAGGGTGACAGTAATTTACTCTCAGGGTGACAGTTTACCCACTTGAAATGAGAAAGAACCAAATTTTCCTTACATTAGATTCCCTGTGGTCTTGCCACAGGGAAAATCAATACTTCCGGGGGAGGACTTATGGGGTTAAAAGAGGCGAAAGAATACATTAATAAATTACACAAGCTTCAGGAAAATCCGTATAACTGGCCTGATTATCTTACGGGCCTGCCGGACATGGCCGCAGTTATCAAAAAGATTGATGATGTTTATGACAGGCTCGACAGGTATTCAATTGCATTTATCAAGTTAAAAAATGTTCATCCTTATCTTATAAAATACGACGATTCCAGGCATGCTGAGATTATTCAATGGGCAGCTGCGATACTGAAAACAACCGTTTCTGAATACAGGGGGGCATTTGTCGGAGCAGTTGGTACACATGAATTTGTTATTATCTGTTTGGCCAGAGACCTTGGGAGTATCATTAAGAAGGCTAAAAACCTTTTTGCCAGAAAGTCCAGGGTGTTCTATAATGAGCCCGACCTTGAAAGGAAATATGTATTATCGTTTAAAAGAGATGGAAAAGAAATTCAGGTTGGTTTGATGGATATGATTTTTGAAGTGCTTGACCGTACAGACATCAAAAAACATAATATCATTCCAAGCCTTGCACGGCGGTGTGCAGAAAGGGAAAAGGTTGAGTCCTGACAGATGGCGTCGCAAAAAGTCGCCGGCTACTGCGTTGCATTAAATGAATTGCGAGCATATTCCCCGTGGATTTATCACGGGGTGGAGTGAGTTAATATAATAATAAAAATCTTCCCTGTATTAGATTACCGGTGGCAGCGCCTGCCTGTGCGTGCCGCACGCAGACAGGCCACCGGGAAGATCAATTATCTCCTCACAGCGGCGTCAATAAGTACGCCTCATTCCTTGAAATTTATGCACCTTGTATCTGAGATTTCTGCTTAGCCATCTACTTTTCAGATTTTTTACGAGTCCATCATAATTTATTCCGGCTGAAAAAATTGATTGCTTCTTTAACCTTTTCAATATCCACCCTGGTGTTGAGACATGGTCCAAACGGCCGTTCATTTGGAATTCCTATGACGGGCAGCGGGTAGGAATCGGCAATACCGGTGCTGAGGTCCCTTTCACAGGCGACCGCAACTATAGCTTCGGGTTCAATTTCGGTAACAGTCCTTCTTGCGAGTGTTCCCCCGGTAGCTACAAACAGGTCGAGCCTGTTTTCTTCTGCAATACCTATAAGGTCTCTTATTTCACATTTACCGCATCTTGCACAGTTGTATATGTTATGGGTAAGTCTTATCTTGCATTCATCAATCTGGAGGCAGTGAGGGATCAACAGGAGAATCTTTTTTGCTTTTGTCTTTGACATCTCCTTTTTTACCAGTTTATTATTGAGATTTATTATGTATTGTTGCAGGATTTCTTTTTTATTTTTGAAAAACGAAGCCGATATCATCAGTAATGGGAAAAAGATCTTAAGGATTATTCCCCTGATGAATTTAGTCAAATCTGTCTCCTTCATTAAGTCTGTACCCGTTTACAAATGCCCTGACATCAAGAGGTTTTTTCCCTTCCGGCTGAAGTCTTTTTATGCCGATTAATCCGTCACCGCTGCCGATCAGCATGATATTGCCTGATATTGTTTCCACGGTCCCCGGTGTACCTGAACCTTCAACAGCTTCGGACTCAAGTATTCTGCAGTATTTTCCTTTTAAATAAGTATACGCACATGGCCAGGGATACATTCCTCTGATGAAGTTGAAGAGCGACTCCGCATCTTTACTCCAGTCGATTCTGCCGTCCCTTTTTTTCAGGGCCGGTGCATATGACGGTGTGCCGGTTTGCCTGCGTGGTTTTATGCTGTTATTTCTGATCCCCCGGATGGTATCAATTAAAATATCCGCACCGACATTCGAGAGCCTTTCCGAAAGTGTAGCTGACGTATCAGTTCTTTCGATAATTACCTCTTGCTGAAGAAGTATATCCCCGGTATCCACCCCTTCGTCCATGAGCATGGTGGTGACTCCCGAAAGCTTCTCGCCGTTTATGATTGCCCACTGTACCGGAGCCGCACCGCGGTATTTCGGCAATAGGGAGGCGTGAACATTTATACATCCCTTTTCCGGCAGCTTCAGGATGCCTGACCCGAGTATTCTGCCGTATGCTGCAACAACAATGAATTCAGGAGAAAGTGAAGCCAGACTTTCAATTATTACACTGTCGTTTATATTGTCGGGCTGCCGGACCTCAATGTTATTCTTTTCCGCTGCAATCTTTATTGCGGGCTGTGATACCTTCCTTCCCCTTCCTCGCTTTTTGTCAGGCTGGGTTATCACAAGAGGGATATCCTCATTATTGTTTATGAGTGCCTGGAGTGACGGGACGGCGAAATCAGGGGTTCCGATGAAAATTATAGCCATTGAACCGGGATCAGGTCTTCATTGCTCTCAGATAGCGCTTTTTGAAGAATTCCTTTTTTATCCTGCTGAGCCTGTCGACAAAAAGGATCCCGTTAAGGTGATCTATCTCATGCTGAAGCACTCTCGATAAAAGACCGTCCGCTTCTATTTCGGTCTCCTTGCCGTTTCTGTCGAGCCCCCTTACGAGAACCTTATCATATCTTCTGATTTTTGAAACGTAATTCGGTACGCTCAGGCATCCTTCTTCTGACTCTGTTTTGCCCTCGGAATCGACGATTTCAGGGTTTATCAGTACAAATAAAGGAAATTTCTCTTCAGCATTGCTTACATCAAGGACCAAAAGCCTGCGGGATTCACCGACCTGGGGAGCGGCAAGCCCTATTCCCGGCGCTGCATACATCGTCTCTATCATATTGTCTATAAGTGTCTGCACATTGCCGTCAATATTGGTTAATGGACCGGCGCTTTTCTTAAGTATATCGTCCGGGTATGTTCGTATCCTCAAGACCGACATGTTTAATTATAACACTAAAATGGCTTATAATTGTATAATTGCAGGTCTGGTGGGATGCAGGATTTGAGGGTCTTGTAACGCTGTTTAGCCGGCTATCCTGTGAAAGGAACTCTTGTTTGAAGATAATAAAAGGATTAGAAAATGTAAAAGGCGCCTTCAGGAATGCTGTTGTGACCATTGGAAATTTTGATGGTGTTCATGTCGGGCATCAGAAGATATTCCGAAAAGTTGTTGAAAATGCCGGGAAGATAAAAGGCACTTCCATTACCATTACTTTTGAGCCTCATCCAGTAAGGCTTATCGCTCCCGAAAAAGGTGTCAGGATGCTGACGCCGTTTTACGAGAAGGCCAGGTTGATAGGAAGAATGGGAGTTGATATTCTCCTCTGCATTGATTTCAATACCAAATTTTCGGGGCTTAATCCTGATGAATTCATCAGGGAAGTGCTGGTAGACAAACTCAGGGCTGTTCATGTGATCGTTGGTCATAATTACAGATTCGGCAAGGGCAAGAAGGGCACCACTGATCTTCTGAGAAGGCGCGGGAAGAAATATGGTTTTAAAGTAAGTATTGTGAGAAATGTGAGAATGTTCAACAGCGTGGTCAGCAGCAGCAGGCTCAGGAGCCTCCTCCTCAGGGGACGCGTCTGTGAAGCCTCTTCGATGCTGGGGCGTTCCTATCACATTGAAGGCGATGTTGTATCCGGCGCCGGTAGAGGTGCGAAGGTGCTTGACACCCCTACGGCAAATCTTTCTACCCCTAATGAACTCGTGCCGAAGGACGGAGTCTATGTAGTAAAAGTTAAGATGAGAAATAAAATTTATGATGGAGTGGCCAATATCGGAAGAAATCCGACTTTTGGAAACAACGAATTAAGCTATGAGACCCATCTCTTTGGCTATGACGGTAATCTTCTCGGGAAACACCTCAGGATATATTTCATAGACAGATTGAGAGATGAAAGGGAATTCAAGAGTGCTGAAGAATTGAGAATGCAGATAGCCAAGGATATCGAAACAGCCAAGTTTATCCTAACCAAACATAAGGGGATCAATATCGATCTTTAAGTCCCTGAGGTTTTTTGAAATTTTTTTTCTTAACATATCTACATATCCCTGGATCTGTACCTTGGGATTGCACTTGATCATGAACTCGACCCTTTCACTTTTCCCCGTTTTCTTTTGAATCGGCCCCAACAGTTCAGTATTCCGGTCGCTGATGCCGGAGTAATCATCAATATAGGATGATTTCTTTACGGACAACAATGCAATCCTGCGAAACGGAGGATAATTAAAGTCCTTCCTTTTTTCTATTTCTTTGCTGAAGAATCCCGCGTAATCGAATTTTTTAACAAATCCGAAAAGAGGGTTTTTCCAGTCGAATGTCTGGATAAACATCTCGCCGCCGTCAACCGTATGTTGGGAAAGATAAATCAGGTTGCGAAACAATTTTTCGTATACCCTGAAGTCGGGTCTTTGGAGCGATATGTCTGAATTCAGTACTGCCGTAATACCGAATTTGGAAAAAGGCCTTATCCTGCGCAGGGCAAACTCCGTACCTATAATTATTCTGCTGCCCCCCGCACCCGCAATGGAATTCCCGGCATGTTCACTGTCGATAAGCGCAATATCCGACGAAAACTCCTTTTTCAGCAGTTCAAAGGCCTTTTCGGTTCCTGATCCTACCAGCCTTAAATCTATACTTCTACAGGCAGGACAGAGGTCATGTACTCTCATGGTGCGATTGCAGTAATGGCAACGCATGACCTTTTCAGAATGAAAGACTAAAGGGACACCGCATTCCGGACACACATCTATATGCCCGCATTCATTACACCGGAGTATCGAATGGCCCATCCTGTTAAGGATAAGCAATACATCTTTGTTCTCTTTCATCATGGCTTCGATGCCCTTTCTCAATGGTGAGGATATGATAGTTCTTGAACCTGCGGCATTTATGATTCTCAAATGGGGTCTTGACGTCGGGACCGAATCGGAGATGAGTTTGTATTTCTTGATGATACAGTTATTATAGGATTCAAAACTCGGAGACATGGAGGTGAGGAGTACGGTGAAATTCCCTATGCTGCCTCTTTTTACGGCAACATCCCTGACATTATACATGGGTGTCCCTTCATGTTTGTAAAAATCACTGTGTTCCTTGAATACGACAATCATGGATGGTTTCGGCATCGGGGCAAATACCGTCTGCATAGTGCCGATGACTATGTCGTACCTGCCTGAATATATACCTGAATATGCATCTGACTTTAAGCCCTTGTTTAAATTTCCATGGAGAACGCAGTAACGCCCGTCTGCATGGAGTTGGAGAAAAGGGAGAAATAATTCGAGGTCATGTTTTTCCGGTATAATGATAATTATATTTTTCAATTGTTTTATAATATTGATTATTATGGATATCCCGGAAATCATGCTTTTTGAATGAAACAGAACGGTCTGAAATCTGCGTTTGAGTATGCAGTCTCTGATAGTTTGAAAATCTGCTGTGGTATCAGGCAGGGTTACTGAAGGGTGAGCTGCCTTTTTTCTGTTTACAGCCCTTATATTTCTGGTTAAATTCAGGGTGTCTGTAAAAAGCAGGTTCTTTAGCGCCAGCCCCTCCTTACACATATAGTACTCAGATACCCATTCAAGCAGCTTGACAAGGTCTTCATTCAGACCGTACCGGTCGACAATTCCCGATATGCTTGAAAATTTAATACCTTTACTTCCGGCAGGACATTGATTATATGTCCTGACAACTACACCGTATTTGGTCTTTCCTCTTATCGGGGCCTCAACTATGTCGCCGATATGGCATCCTGCAGAGATATCCGCCGGGAGAATATAGGTGAGCCGGTTAATATTCTGAGGAAATATAACGTCTATGAACCTCTTTTTGTGGGGTGACGGCATAGTTGAATGATAAATTTGATGGCGTCGCAAAAAGTCGCCGGCTACTGCGTTGCATCAAATTATCTCCTCACTGCGGCGTACCCAGGTACGCCTCATTCCTCGAAATTTGTGCGCCTTGTATCTGACGATTTTTGCTTAGCCATCTTCTTTTCGGCATTTTTACGAATCCATCAAATTTGTGTTTTATGTCTGAATATCCTAACATAAAATTATTATGAATAAGAAAAAATATTTCATTTCTGAAGAAGCTTCATTAAAATGGCTTGAATCGCATTGTATCTATAACATTTTTAGTGATGAGTTATACGAAATCGATGACAGTGCCTTTGAGTTTTTCAAGTCCTGTGCTTCCGGCAATGGCTGTAATAGCTGTAATATTAGTGATGTCGAATTCCTGAAATTCAGCGTTGAGGAAGGCCTGCTGAGTAAAAGCAGAAAGGCCCCGCGGAAAATTCCGTCAAGGCAGTCCCCTGTCCCGTCCCTGAGATACCTCGAATTGCAGATAACGAACAGATGCAATCTCTCATGCAGGCACTGCTATATCGGGAAAAAGAGCACTGTTGAACTTGACATCGATGCAATCAGGAAAATTATGAATGAGTTTGAGGAGATACAGGGGCTCAGACTGCTTATAACAGGGGGAGAGCCCTTATTATACAGCCGGTTTGATGAGCTGAATTCAATGCTTCATGATTATGAGTTCAGGAAAATACTGTTTACGAATGGTTTGCTCCTGGACAGTGAAATCCTGGGAAAGCTGAATGTTAATGAAATACAGATAAGTATAGACGGTCTTAATGAGGCGCATGATTTCATCAGGGGTAAGGGGACATATGAAAAATCGATCGAGGCCGTCAAAATGGTTGCCGGGACATCTTTTCAGGTCTCGGTTTCAACAATGGTTCACACAAGGAACCTGAACGACTTCGATGAAATGGGAAGAATATTCAGTGAAATCGGGGTAAGGGACTGGAGTGTTGATGTGCCGTGTATTGCAGGGTTCCTTAAAGATAATCCTGATATAGTTCCACCGCCTGACGTGGCGGGTAAATATCTCAGATACGGTTTCGGCGAGGGATTGCATGGGGGCGGCGCGGGGTATGTATGTGGTTTGCATCTTATGAGTGTTATGGCGGACGGCAGGGCTGCAAAGTGTTCATTTTATTCAGAAGACCCTGTCGGGCATATCGGCGAAGGGCTGGAGATATGCTGGAAAAGAGTCGAACACGCTCCGCTGAGCGACCTGGATTGTAATTGCGCACATCTTGATACCTGCAGGGGAGGGTGCAGATACCGGGCGTCTCTTTCCGGTAATGCGCGTTCCGGAGACCCTTACAGGTGCGCAGCCTTCCTGGGTTCAGATTAGTAATAATGCTCCTTTATTGACCGCCAAACAGGGTGTGTGCCATAATAATAAATGACTGTAATATCTTTTTATATCGACAGGTTAAAGTATTCAATCAGGGAGATTATGTCTCCCGCTCCTTTACTGCTCATAAGATTTCTTGTTCTGCCGGTAGTAGTGTTATCCATTACTTCCTGTCAGCCCGGAGTCATAAAGAGACAGAGTTTATCCCCCCCGCCACCCGCTTCCGTATCCTACGTGGCATATTACAATTTTATGATGGGATACTCCGCTCAACTGCAGTGGAAGTGGGAAGATGCCCTGCATTATTACAAGGAGGCCTTAAAGAAAGACCCCGGTTCTTCATTCCTGAAAAATAATATTATTGAGGCACTATTAAGGCTGAAAAGGCCGGATGAGGCCCTTTCCCTCGCAGAGGATAACTACGAGAATGAACCCGATAACCTCAGGACAATGATGCTTCTCGGAGGGATTTATACCGGCAAGGAAAGAATTGATGATGCAGTTAATATATACAAACGGATTATTAAGCTGTATCCGGAAACAAAAGAGGCCTATATCAGGCTTGGGACTATATATATGGATAAGAAAAAATATTCGGATGCAGTTGATGTGTTTCAGAATCTTCTTGAAATAGACCATAACAATGTTATTGCATTTTATAATCTCGGGTCTATTTATTTTCAGAAAAAGGATTACAACAGGTCTGAGGTTTATTTCAAAAAGGCACTCACAATAAGGCCCGACTTTGATGCCGTATTGTACAATCTCGGCATTATTAGTGAGATCAGGGGTGACCTGAATGTTGCAAAGTCCTATTATTTGAAGGCCCTTGAGATAAATCCGGGCAATGTGGCCTCGCTGGACAGGCTTACAGGCGCATATCTGAAAATGAACCGGGTGAAAGATGCCATAAAGCAGTTAAAAAGGATTGAGAAGCTTCTGCCTGACAATATAAATCTTCACAAGAAACTGGGGATGCTCTATGTCGAAAGCGAAGCTTATGACAAGGCGATCAATGAACTTGAAAAGGTTGTAGATGAAAACCCTGAGGATAATGAATCAAGGTATTTTCTTGCACTTTCACAAGAATATTTGAAGCAATATGACAAGGCGCTTAATGAGTTCGATGAGCTTATAAAGAGAAAACCGGACAATATCAATGCATATCTGCATAAGGGTTACATCTATTCGGACCTGAAGCAGTATGATAAAGCCGTCGGGGTTTTTAATGAAATTCTGGCAATAAAGAAAGATTCCCCGGATATATATTCATATCTGGCGATGAGTTATTTTTATCTTGAGGATTATGCAAATGCAGAAGCTGTTGTATCGAAAGGTATTGATAAATTCCCGGATAGCGCAGAGCTTCATTTCAATGCTGCGGTTATCTACGAGAAGCTGGACAGATTTAAAGATATGGAGAGCCAGTTAAAAAAAGTCATCAAATTAGATCCGAAACATGCGGATGCAATGAATTATCTCGGATATAGTTACGCTGAGAAAGGAATCCATCTGAAGGAAGCCCTGGCACTTATTGAAAAAGCCATTAAATTAAAGCCTGACAGCGCATATATTCGTGACAGTCTCGGGTGGGTATATTACAGGATGGGAAAGTTTGAAAAAGCGGTTGAACAGTTAAAGAAATCGATAAAGACAGGCGGCAACGACCCGGTTATGCTTGAACATCTTGGTGATGCCTATAATGCACTGAACAATATATCCAGGGCCCGGGAATCCTGGGAGAAGGCATTAAAATATGATAACAGGGAAAAAGGACTTAAAGAAAGGGTTGAAAAGAAGTTGAAGCTGCTGCCTGTTATGCATAAATGAATTCTTAAGAGATATGCCATGACAGTCAAGACTCCCGCCAAAATAAACTGGTTCCTGCATATCCTGGATAAGAGAGATGACGGGTTTCATAATATATTGTCTTCAATGCAGAAGATTTCGCTTTTTGATTCTCTCACCTTTAATACGGCTGACGGGATTCTGTTACATGACGGTAGCGGTATTCGTGAAAATATTATCCTGAAGACCATCGATATTCTGAAAAAATACAGGCCCGAAAATGTTCAGGGTGTTCATATCGAACTGAGCAAGAAAATTCCGGTATCGGCTGGTCTCGGTGGTGGCAGCAGTGATGCAGCTGCAACTATTTCTGCGCTGAACACAATGTGTGAAATGAATCTTTCTGATCAGGAGCATTTTAATGCAGCGTCTGCAGCCGGGTCTGATGTCCCCTTTTTTCTTGGCGGCAATTTTTCATTTGTCAAAGGCAGAGGTGAAATAATTGAAGGGAATGATATTAAACAGTCGTATGATATTCTGCTCATTAACCCGGGGATAAAAATATCTGCAGGGTGGGCTTACGGGCATAATGATAAATATGCCCGGATTGACGACTGGAAAGGCCTGACAAAGGTATTCATAAATGCAATAAATAAGAGGGATTTTGCTGTATTGAGTGACTTAATGGTAAATTCCCTTGAAAAACCGGTATTCAGTAAGTATCCTGAAATAAAAGAGATCAAGTATGATTTGAAGCAGGCCGGGGCAAAGTGTTCATTAATGAGCGGCAGCGGGTCTACAGTATTCGGTGTTTTTGAAGATGCGGAATCTGCCTGCCATGCCATGAACAAATTCCCAAAAGCCTGGACAAAAGTAGTAAAAACACTGAGTTAACATTTTTCTTATTGTTTTGAATATGGGATTCATTGTATAATTGACACTCTACATGCGATAAAACTATTACATAATGTAATAGTTTAGGAAATCTTTTATAACAATTTGGAATTAAAGAAATGTGGGGCGTAGACAAATGGCAAGTCAGGAGACTTTGGATCTCCCATTTGGAGGTTCGAATCCTCCCGCCCCAGCCAATATTCAAGTTCATGACATAAGGGAGGAAGTATAATGCCACAGGGAATTCAGTTGCTTTCCGGAAATGCCCACAGGGAGTTGGCTCTCAAGGTTGCGGAGAAGCTTGAAATGAAACTGACGGATACCACTTTGAGTACTTTCAGTGACGGCGAAATAACGGTCAAGATCAATGAGAATGTAAGGGGATCGGATGTGTTTGTAATCCAGCCGACATGTTCTCCGGTGAATCATAATATAATGGAACTCCTGTTGCTTGTAGATGCCTTGAAAAGGGCGTCGGCAAGCAGGATTACAGCTGTGATCCCCTATTATGGTTATGCAAGGCAGGACAGAAAGGTTCAGCCCCGTGTACCGATATCATCAAAGCTTGTTGCGGATCTTATAGAGGCTTCAGGCACCAACAGGGTCCTTACAGTTGATCTTCATGCCGGCCAGATACAGGGGTTTTTTGATATCCCGGTTGATCATCTCTATGCAATGCCTGTTCTGATCGATTATATCAGGGAACATTACCCAAATGGTGACCTTGTAATAGTTTCACCGGATGCCGGTGGTGTTGAGAGGGCAAGGGCATTTGCAAAGAGACTGGGAAGCTCTCTGGCCATAATTGACAAAAGAAGAGAAAAGGCAAATGAATGCCAGGTTATGAATGTTATTGGAACTGTTGACGGAAAGGACACGCTTATTCTGGATGATATGATTGATACGGCCGGTACAATGGCTCAGGCAGCAGAAGTTTTAAGGCAAAAGGGCGCCAAACGTATTGGCGCCGCCTGTACTCATGCAGTTCTTTCTGGCTCTGCCATCGAGAGGATTAATGATTCAGTACTTGAAGAAGTAATAGTTACGGATACCATTCCTCTTGACACCAAAAAAGCAAAATGTAGTAAACTAAAAATTCTCAGTATTTCGGAATTGCTTGCTGAGGCAATTAAAAGGATCAATGAGGAGACTTCTATAAGTTCGCTCTTTGTTTAAATTAAGGAGGAATAACCGATGGAAAGAGTTTCATTAAATGCTGAACTGAGGGATGCAACGGGAAAGTCCGTTGCAAGGAAATTGAGGAGGGAAGGGTTCATCCCGGGTGTGATTTACAGAGAGGGGAAATCTCAGCCTATCAGGCTTAACAGAAAAGAAGCAGCGCATTTTATTAATGCTTCGGCAGGGGAGCAGGGTATAGTTGAGCTTAATTTTAATAATGGAGATAAAAAAATAGCGCTCTTGAAGGATATTCAGGTAGACCCGGTTGACGGTGAACTTCTTCATACGGATTTTTTTGAAGTTTCGATGATGGAGACTATTACGGTTACGGTACCTGTTATTGTGGAAGGTGTAGCCGTTGGAGTAAAAAGAGACGGTGGAATATTGCAGAAGACATTAAGAGATATTGAGATAGAGTGTCTGCCTGATAAAATACCGGGTCATTTTATGATGGACATATCAGGCCTGGAGATAGGGGATTCCATTCATGTAAAGGATATTGAAATACCGGAAGGAGTCACGGTATTAAGCGGTATTGATGAGGTATTATTCTCTGTTGTTGAACCTGCAAAGGTTGAAGAGGAAGCACCGGCCGAGATAGAGGAAGCGGCTGCAGAAGAGCCTGAAGTAGAAAAGAAAGGCAAGAAAGAAGAAGCCGGGGCAGAAGAACATTCAAAAGGGGAATAGTTTAGTTGTGGATTATAGCCGGACTGGGGAACCCGGGTCATGAATACGAAAATACAAGGCACAATCTCGGATTTATCGTGCTTGAGGAGATTGCCGGCAGATTAGGTTCGGGTTTTAAAAAGTCGGATAATTATATGAAATCCGCGGGCTTTATTGGGGATGAAAAAATAATCCTTATAAAGCCCTTAACTTTTATGAATCTCAGTGGCAGGGCTGTTTCGCATGTACTGTCATATTACAGATGTGGGATTGACCGCCTCGTTGTTATTCACGACGACCTTGACATTGAAGCCGGCAGGATGAAGATCAAAATCGGTGGCGGTTCGGGCGGGCATAAGGGAATCGAATCGATAATATCAGCACTTGGTTCAGGGGATTTTGTCCGGATCAAGATTGGTATCGGTAAACCCGCATATGGCAACGCCGAGCGATATGTCCTTGGGAAGATAAACAGGGAAGATGCAAAGCTGATACATCCTTGCGTCATAAAATCTGCCGATGCCGTTGAGATGATAATTAATCATGGTTATGAAAAGGCTATGAACGCATTTAACTCCGAATAATCGTAATTTCCTTATTTGTGACAAAGACGTGAAAAAGCTTTTTCCACCGCTGGGATCGCAAAGCCCGCAGAGAAAAACCCTTTTTACCAGCTTGCAGGCTTGTCAGCTAACCAGTTTGCGTTCTCTGCTGTAAATCCAGTTTTTTTACGAGAGCATCATTTTTTATTGCTTTGCTTTTTTGAATATGTACTGATAAACTAAATATAGTAAGATGATAGTGGAATTTAATGTAAAATTCTGTTGATCAGCAGGGAGGACAAGATGGAAGAAAAGGGCGGTTTCAGTGCCGGAGGGATTCTGTTGGCATTTTTGATTGGAGGGGCAATCGGTGCCGCTGCAACGATTATGTTTACACCGGAATCCGGAGAGGATGTGAGAAGAAGAATCAGAGAATTTACAGGTGAAGCCAAAGAGAGGGCGAATGAATTTGCAGAAAATGCAAAAAGTTCCATGTCCACAACAATGGAAAAGGGAAAGAAGCTTTATGAGGAGAAAAAGTCTGCGATATCAGATGCTATAGGAGCGGGCAAGGAGGCATACCAGAAAGAGGTTGGAGAAATTTCAAAATCAGACTGATGCATGAAGCGTCAATCATTCTGAATGTGCTGGATATTGCAGAGCAACATTGCTCGAAAAACGGTTTCGAAAAAATAGATTCAATTAAATTAAGGATTGGAAAGGCATCTGGCGTTATGCTTGATGCCCTTTATTTTGCATTTAAGGCAGCCAGGATTGATACGCCGGCTTCAGGTGCAGTCCTGGATATTATGGAAATACCGGTGGGGGGACATTGCAATGCATGTAAAAAAGGGTTTTCCGTTGAAGAAAGGTATGTTTTTGCCTGTCCATTATGCGGATCCGGTGATTTCGTGGTGACAAACGGAAGAGAGCTTGATATTGTAGAACTGGAGGTGTCCTGATGAAGGTCAAAGTAGTTTCAAAGATTCTTGAATCAAACGAAAGGATAGCAGAGGAAAACAGAAGGGTTTTCGATATCAATGACGTTTACGCAATTAATTTAATGAGTTCTCCCGGTGCCGGAAAGACCACTCTGCTTGAGAGGACTGTCGAATTATTAAAGGGAGAAAAGGGCATTGGCGTTATAGAAGGTGACATTATGGGGAGTGATGACGCTGAAAGACTGAACAGGCTGGGAGTCCCCGTAGTCCAGATAAATACCGGGGGAGCATGTCACCTTGATGCCAACATGATAAACGAGGTACTGGACGATCTGCCTCTTGAGCAGATTGATATATTATTTATAGAAAATGTTGGAAATCTCGTATGTCCTGCTGAATTTAATGTAGGGGAGAACTCAAAGGTAATGATACTTGCAATCACGGAAGGGGATGACAAACCATTAAAATACCCTCTCATGTTTCAGCAGTCAGGCGTCCTTCTTCTTAATAAGCTTGATCTTGCTCCTTATCTTAGCGTTGATATTGAAAAGATAGAGAGGCATGTAACTTTGCTTAATAAAGAGATAGAGATATTTAAGTGCTCGGCAAAAACGGGTGTGGGCCTGGATAATTGGGCGAACTGGCTTAATCAAAGACTCGCATAGAATTTCTTGTTATATTCCTTGTTTTTGTTTACCTGATACCTTTTTATTTAGTGTCTGTGTATAAATTGCCGTTTTTTATTCCTGTCATGCCCGAAGTCTGTAATCGGGCATCCGGAACTTATAGAAAAGAATAGATTCCCCGACTAAGTCGGGAAATGACAGATAGAGAGACTGACTTTATACACAGACTCTATTCAGTCTTCAGAGATGAGAAACTTGACAATATACCGGTATAATATTATAGTAAGTAATTACTTACATTATGAATCGGTCCGATACAAAAAAACGATTGATGGAATCGACACTCCGGCTAATATCCGAAAAGGGATACCTGGGTGCAACGACAAAGGAAATCGCTTCAAAGGCGGGAGTTTCTGAGCTGACCCTGTTCAGAAACTTCGGGTCGAAAGAGAAACTTTTTGAATCAGTTCTTAATGAATACACTTTTCTTCCCAGACTGAAGGAGTTGCTTCCGGGACTGGAAAGGCTTGATTATCGTGAAGCCCTGGCAATGATAGGTTTGCAATTTTTTGAAACACTTCAGGAAAGGAAACCACTGGTAAAGATAATATATTCCGAGATAAATCTGTATCCTGAAAAGATCAGAAGGGTATATTTCAGATTCGTGAACGGGATAATTAAGAACCTCGCGGGATATTTCAGGTGTATGCAGAAAAAAAACGAGTTAAGATCATTCCCTCCCGAGTTGGGTGCAAAGGCCTTTATGGGGATGATATTTTCATATTTCAAGGCAGAAGAAATATTGAAAGGGCGTGAAATCGGAAAAAAGGAGATTGACAGAACCATCCGTACCTTTGTTGATATCTTTGTTGATGGTACACGGACACATTAATTGTGCAGGATTCGGAGGAAATATATTAATAGACAAATAACAGGGGTTTTATCTGTTCTGGTATTAATGGTTTTTTTTTAAATATGCCGCTTTTACAGGATAAAAAAACAAATAAAATGCGTCCTGCAATGGTGTAAATAGGTCTGATAATAAAAGCACGATAGTACGGAGCCGTCCGGTCTCGATGTACTGAAGAAGATGAGGAAAATCAAACCAAGGCAGAAGGGTATTATTTCCACCTGATCCTAATCAGGGATGAATTTGATGAGTTGAGGGAAAATGGAGGCCATAGAGATACTTATGAAACCGTTCAGGGTATCGGACCTGGTTAACGCAAATAAGGGGGACTATCTTTGATTAGTAACCCGTCATCTCGAAATGGTCAGGTAAATATATGCTCCCTTCCTGTAAACAAGTAAAAGGATGTCTTTCTGGCCGCTGCTTTCCGTGAGGCTCTTTCTGTAATCCCCGATATTGTTTATTGTCTTTCTGTTGATCTCCCGGATAATGTCGCCTGACATCAGTTTTCCGTATGCATCGCTGTCAGGCGCTACGCCTGAAACAACTACCCCGTTGACTTTTTCAGAGATGCCGAGCCTTTCCCTGATATCCGGGGTAAGATCCCTGACGGTAATTCCTTTAAGGGCGGGGCCTTCGCCGGATGCCGATGACATGAGCTTTTCGGGCAGTTCACCTATCTTTACATTAAGCACCGTTTCTTTACCGTCTCTCATGACAGATATATCGACACTGTTTCCGGGAGGGGTTTCTGCAACCATATTTCTAAAGCCGAAGGTATTCTTAACCTTTTTTCCGTCATATGCCACTATCAGGTCACCCCTTTTCATGCCCGCCTTTTCAGCAGGACTTTTCTCGACGACATCGGATACCAGAACACCCTTTTTTGCTTTGATATCGAAATGCTTTGCAAGTTCGGGGGTAAGATCCTGTATTGTAACACCAAGCCATCCCCTTACAACTTTGCCGTGCCTGATGAGGCTTTCCATGACGTTTTTTGCCATATTACTCGGAATTGCAAATCCTATTCCCTGGTACCCCCCGGTTGTCGAGAAAATAGCCGTGTTTATCCCGACGAGCTCACCCCTGGTATTAACCATGGCACCGCCGGAGTTTCCGGGATTGATAGCCGCATCAGTCTGTATAAAGTCTTCATAATCCGCTATGCCGACATTTGCCCTGCCGACAGCACTTACTATGCCCATTGTTACAGTATGACTGAGGCCGTAAGGATTGCCAACGGCTATAACAAGAGATCCCGCCTTTAGTTTATCGGAATTCCCCAGCTTGAGCACCGGCAGGTTCCTGGCTTTAATCCTGATAACAGCAACATCTGTTTTCGGGTCTGTTCCTATGACCTTACCGTCGAATTCCCTTTTATCAAAAAGAAGAACCTTGATCTTGTCTGCATCTTTGACAACATGATTATTGGTCAGGATATATCCGTCATCACTTATTATGACCCCGGACCCGAGAGCCCTTGATTTGTATTCATGCGGGCCCCTGAAGGCTTTGCCCCTGTTACCGAAAAATCTCCTGAAAAAAGGGTCGTTAAAGAAGCCGTCGAAGGGGTTGTTATTAATCCTGACAGTCTTTTCTGTGGATATATTGACAACCGCAGGCTCAACCATATCGGAAATTTCAGAAAGGGCAACATTCAGTTTATTGAGAAAGTCTGCGCTCTCAGTTGAAACCGCCTTTTGTTCGGCCGCTGTCTTTTCCTGTATCCCGAAACTGGATGACATGGTAAGTCCTATCACGAGACCAATCAATATAAAAAGGAATATGTTTAATTTAGTCCTGCTTCTCATTCTATAACTGTCTCCTTCATAGCCTTAATTTATAATTTATTGTGGACATCCGATATTATAATCTTTTTCTTATTTCCCGGGCAAGATTCAATTAATTAGAGTCTGTGTATAAAGTCAGCATCTCTATCTGTCATTCCGGCAGTCCTTAAGCCGGAATCTATTCTTTTCAATAACTTCTAAATGTCCCGAAAGCGTTCGGGACATGACAAAAACAAAAAATGGCAATTTATACACAGACACTAATTAAAGCGATTAAAAGACTCTTGTCCTGTATTGATGAAGCAAAAGAGATATTAGAAAGAGATTGGTTGTTTTGAGAAAAACAAAGAAGAATGCGCTATGATAATTTCAGAAGACAGGGGTTTTTTGTCGGCTCAGGAGTAGTAGAAACGGGTTGCAATACAGTTATTGGACAAAGATTGAAACAACCCTGATGCACTGGACAGTCAATGGGGCAAACGGTATCATTGCCCTGCACGGAAAGACTTCCGGGAATATCGATCTTCTGCCTCAGTAATGCTGTCCATGAATTTGTCGTGCACCTTAGATTCTTGTATGCTTGACTCAATTTTGATTATTTCATTAAAATATCAAATGTGTTAGATCGAGATGAAACTTAAAGTCTTTGATATTACTGAAGAAGGGTATGAGCTGAATTTATCAGAAGATATAGTTCTGAATGAGCAATATGCGCAGAAAATACCTGTTGAGGCTCACCTGAAACTATACAGGGATGGAGCGTCGGTAATTATTACAGGTTATATAGATACCGAAACAGTCCTTGAGTGCAGCCGGTGTCTTGAGACTTTTAATAACGGTCTCAGGGCCGATGTCAATATTATGTATCTGCCTTCGAAAGAAAGAGGTCTTATGGATGAAAGACACAAATTGAGCAATGAAGAACTCAATACAGGTTTTTATAGTGAGGGTCTAATCGACGTTTCGGACCTTGTGAGCGAACAGGTTTCGCTGAATATCCCTATCAAGCCGCTCTGCTCGGTCGAGTGCAAGGGATTGTGCAGGATGTGTGGTACGGACCTGAACAGCGAGAAATGCGACTGTGATGAAGAATTAACTGATAGAAGATGGTTGAAGCTGAAAAAAATAATAGATGAAAGGAAGGAATAGAAATGGCAAATCCAACGTCCAGACATTGCAGGTCAAGACGGGATAAGAGACGCGCAAACTGGAAAGGTGAAATTTTGTCTGTTATGAAGTGTCCGGAATGTGGAGAGGTAAAATTACCTCACAAAGTCTGCCTGGAATGCGGCTCTTATAACAAGAGAAAAGTACTTGAAATTGTAGAAAAAGATTAAGATGATTATTGCTCTTGATGCAATGGGCGGAGATCTTGCTCCCGATTCTACAGTTGAAGGTGCCGTAGAAACAGTTACGGAATCCGATGATATAAAAGTAATTTTAGTCGGCGACGAACACAGGATAATTGCCCTGTTAAAAGATAAAAAGTATCCGGGGGAGAGAATTTCTGTTCAGCATGCCTCCGATGTAGTTCCCATGCATGAATCACCCTCCGTTGCCTTGAGGAAAAGAAAAGATTCTTCAATTGCAGTCGCTGTTAGTATGGTAAAGAGCGGTAATGCGGATGCAGTTGTCAGTGCAGGTCATTCCGGCGTTACCATGGCGATGTCATTGATTAAAATCGGCAAGATCAAAGGTGTTGAAAGACCTGCCATTGCCACGATAATGCCTTCGTTGAAAGACCCATTTGTTCTTGTGGATGCCGGCGCCAATGTTGATTGCAGTCCACAGAATCTCCTTGAGTTTGGAGTTATGGGAAGCGCTTACTGCAGTGCTTTATTTGATAGATCATCCCCCAGAGTTGCTATCCTCAATATCGGAGAAGAGGATACAAAGGGTAATGAACTTACGAAGGCGGCTTTTAAACTTCTGAAAGACAGTAACATTAATTTTACCGGAAATATTGAAGGAAAGGAAGTCTATGCCGGAGAGACGGATGTTGTTGTATGCGACGGTTTCCTGGGTAATATTACACTCAAGATAAGTGAAGGGTTGGCGGAAGCTATCTACAAAATGCTCAAAAATGAGATATCGAGGAGGTTTTCCGGTATTCTGGGTTTTCTGTTGATGAAACCTGCCTTGAAGGATTTCAAGAAAAAGACGAATTATGCCGAATATGGCGGCGCTCCGCTTCTGGGAATTAACGGTACGAGTATTATAAGCCACGGAAGATCTTCTCCCATGGCTATAAGAAATGCCATAGGAGTTGCCGCAAAACTTGCAGGTAAAAAGTTACATGAAATTATTTCAATCGAAATAAATAGCAAAAAGAGAGGGGATTAGAAAGTGATGAGAGCCGGAATAACCGGTACGGGTTCATTTGTTCCTGAAAAGGTGTTGACTAACCATGATATTGAAAAAATGGTAGATACATCGGATGAATGGATAATAGAGAGGACCGGAATCAGGGAGAGGCGGATTGCAGAAGACGGGATAAACACTTCCGATCTTGCTGTAGAGGCGGCTAAAAGGGCCTTGGATCGGGCCTGCCTGAGGGCCAGAGATATTGACCTTATAATTGTTGCAACGGTAACGGGAGATATGCCGTTGCCTTCAACCGCCTGTTTTGTCCAAAAGAAACTTAAGGCGAAGAAGGCTGCAGCATTCGATATTAATGCTGCATGTTCAGGATTTACCTTTGGGCTTTCTGTTGCCAATGCATATATTAAATCCTGCATGGCAAAGCGGGTATTGCTTATAGGGGCTGAAACATTATCACGGATTACCGATTGGGAAGACAGGTCTACATGCGTTCTGCTTGGTGACGGAGCGGGAGCAGTGGTTGTTGAGCCGTCCGATAATGACAGTGGGATATGGTCGGTTGACATATTCACAGATGGAAGTATCTGGAACCTGCTTAATGTACCTGCCGGTGGTTCCGCATTTCCTGCATCAGAGGAAACGGTTAAGAACAGGATGCATTTTTTGAAGATGAAGGGCAATGAGACATTTAAGATAGCCGTAAGAACTCTTGAGAAAGCCGTTGTTGATACACTGAAAAAAAACCGGATAAGTGCATCTGACGTCTCTCTTCTTGTGCCGCATCAGGCGAATCTTAGGATTATACAGGCTACTGCGAAGCGTCTGAATATGAATATGGACAAGGTTGTTGTTAATGTGGACAGGTACGGAAATACTTCTGCCGCGTCAATTCCGATAGCCCTGGACGAAGCGTGCAGGCAGGGCAGGATAAGAAAGGGTGATTTCATCCTGCTTGAGTCGTTTGGCGGAGGGCTTACCTGGTCATCCGCACTGATAAAGTGGTAAAAACAATCCCGTTCTGCTAACCGTTATTTGGTTCAACTGTATCTGTATCCCCGGCATCTCCGGACAATATTTTGCCGGACGATTCCTTGTTAATCATACAAATCGCCTCGCTCAGCCTTACTTCAGGATATCTTATAGTCGCTTCTATGGCTACAGGAAGGGGATAATCGACATAATGACCTTCAGGATATTCAATTCGAATAAACCTTCTTTTGAGAAGGTAGCAGTGTTTAATATTGCCGTTTTCGCCCTTAAAGGGGATAATAACGTGCTCACCATCCTCTTTAAGGTGATAACGTCTGATCAGTTCATTTATCTCTTCCATGCGAATCTCTCGTGAAATGCCATTTTCTCAGGTGATGTTCAATTCTGTCCCTGTATATTGTGATTAGGATTATAATAACAGTCACTATGGACGCAAGTGTAAGAAAATAACCATACTGGTGATTTCTTATGTAGCTGCCTCCGAGGGTGAGCATGACCGTACCCGATAACCTGCCGAGAGTGCTGATTATAAGAAAGGCTTTGGTGGACATGTGCCCCAGCCCAAGGATGTAACTTAGATAATCCTTGGGAAATCCGGGTAATAAAAAGAGAATGAAAATCAGGATAATCCCTTTGCTGTGCAGAAGATAGTCGTATCTGTCAATCGTCTTTTTTTTTATAATTTTCTCGATAAGGGGGCGTCCGAAAATCTTTGAAAGCGTAAACGCAAGCCACGAACCGGCCGTAAGACCGACGGTCGACAGTGCTATCCCTGTTGGAATACCGTAAAGGAATCCGCCCAGAAAGCCGGTGACTTCGCCCGGTATGGGAGCGGCAACAACCTGGAAAATCTGAAGGGCAATAAATCCGGCATATGAAAATATCCCCAGGGAATCCAGGAATAACTTTATCTTCTGCCTGTCAAGAAAGAATTGAACCATCCCTGTTGTATAGAGCAGTACAGCAGGGATGGTTATTATTGAGACCAGGCAGATGAACTTTATAAATGTCTTGTTCTTACCCTTGGATATTTTAATGTCACTCCCCGGTAGTTTTATTAAATACCTTTGTAATGATATCGACCGGTATCGGGAACATTATCGTGTTCGTCTTTCCAGTCGATATCTCCACGAGCGTCTGCAGATATCTCAACTGCAGGGTTGATGGCTGTGAAGATATTATTGCAGCTGCATCGGCGAGTTTCTGTGCAGCCTGGAATTCCCCGTCTGCATTTATTATCTTTGCCCTTCTTTCTCTTTCCGCCTCCGCCTGGCGGGCTATGGCCCTCTGCATCTCCTGGGGAAGATCGACATTCTTGACCTCGACTGCAGTCACCTTTATGCCCCAGGGTTCCGTCTGGAGATCGATGATCCTCTGGAGTTCCGTGTTTACATCATCTCTCTTTGAAAGGAGATCGTCGAGGTGGCTCTGCCCGAGTACGCTTCTGAGGGTAGTCTGAGACATCTGGCTGGTTGCGAATACGTAGTCCTCAATTTCCGTTATGGCCTTGATAGGTTCCATGACTCTGAAATATACAACTGCATTGACCTTTACTGTCACATTATCCTTTGTAATGATATCCTGGGAAGGTACATCCATTGTGATAGTCCTGAGACTTACCTTGACAAGTTTATCGATTACCGGTAGTAAGATGATTAAACCGGGGCCCTTGACCGGTATTACCCTGCCGAGCCTGAATATAACACCCCTTTCATATTCCTTCAGGATCTTGATGGCACTTGTAAGGAAGTATAAAACAACGACTACGACAAATATAATGCTTATTAGAGATTCTGGAAACATGTTGGTCCTCCTTTAATTTTTTTTCTTTTTTACTTTTATTTTGAGTCCGTCAACGGATTCGACCGTTACTATTTCTCCTTTCCTGACAGGCTCATTACAGTATGCCTGCCAGTATTCACCGTGTACTATTACCATCCCGCTATCCGAAATGTCCGACATGGCAATCCCATCGAGGCCTATAAGTCCCTCTTGCCCTGTTACCGGCTGTTTCCTCCAGGCCTTGTAAACGAGTCTTACCGCTACCGTGAAAAAGAGGACTGTAAGTATAACGGCGGGGATGATTGTAGCAAGGGATAGCCTGATAAAAGGCATTGCATTGTCAAAGAGCATTATAGACCCGATCGTCATGGATATGATACCTCCTAATGTGAGGACGCCGTAAGACACTATCTTGATTTCCAGAATAAACATTATGATGCCGAGAATAATAAGAAGAACCCCGGCATAATTAACAGGAAGTGTCTGAAAAGAGTAAAATGCGAGAATCAGGCATATACCGCCCAATACTCCCGGGAAGATCGCACCGGGGCTTATCAGCTCAAAAAAGAGTCCGTAGAAACCGAGCATCATGAGTATATATGCAATATTGGGATTAGTTATTATGGCCAGCAGTTTGAGACGGAACCCCATTTTTTCTCTGACAAGTGTAACATTTTCAGTATTTAATTTTTTTGTGCCCGAGATCAATTCAACTGTTCTCCCGTTAATTTTCCTCAGGAGATCATTTATATTATCCGCCCTGATATCTATGACATTGAGTTTAAGTGCCTCGGTATCTGTTACAGATACGCTTTTCCGAACGGCATTTTCCGCCCACTTCTTATTCCTCCCCCTCTTTTCGGCAATTGATTTTATATATGCAACTGCATCATTGGTTACCTTTTCCTTCATGGTCTTGCTCATTTTACCGCCCATGTTGACGGGATGTGCCGCACCTATGTTGGTCCCCGGCGCCATTGCAGCAATGTCCGCCGCCATCGTAATGAAGACCCCGGCGGATGCGGCGCGGGCGCCCGACGGCGAAACATACACAATCACAGGCACATTGCTTGCGCTAATGGCCTTGATTATCTGCCTCATGGAAATATCGAGCCCTCCCGGCGTGTCAAGCTCTATAATTACCGCCTCCATTTTATTGTTGTTTGCCCCGGAAATGCTTTTAACGATGAATTCGGCGGAGACCGGATTTATGACACTGCTAACTGTTAACACCATGACGGAATTACTGCCTGAATATGCAGGTAATAATGGAAGTACCAAAGACAGTAGAAGTAAGGCGTTAAATATCTTCCTGGCCATATTTAATTATACACAACTGAATCGTAAAAATTGCTATAAGGCAATGTAAAAAAGTTACGGGATTATTTATAATAATCCGTATGGACAGGTTCAGGAACGTATCGCCCTTTATCGTAATGGATATCCTTGACAGGGCCAGGCGCATGGAGGATGTCATTCATCTTGAGGTGGGCGAGCCGGATCTCGATGCACCTCCTGGTGTCATAGAGGCCTTTGAAAAAGCGGTCAGAGATGGGAAATACAGGTATACTCCCGCACTCGGTTTAATGGAATTGAGAGAAACAATTTCCGGATATTACAAGGAGAGATACGGGGTAAATGTTTCACCTGAGCGTGTTGCCGTTACCCCGGGGACTTCGGGTGCATTTCTGATAGTTTATGCAATGCTCCTTAACAGTGGTGACAAGATAGCTCTTTCAAATCCGGCCTATCCCTGCTACAGAAATTTTTCGTATATACTGGATGCCGATCCGGTTTTTGTGGCTTTAAATGCTGATAATGAGTTTTGTATCGGGACAGATGAGCTTGAAGGGTTACGGGACATTAAAGCGGTGCAGGTTTCAACACCTTCAAATCCGGTGGGAAATATATACGGTAAAGACCGCCTTTCTGCTCTTATTGATCTTTCCAGGAGAAATGACATCTCGTTTATATGCGATGAGATATATCATGGGCTGGTATATGACCGCAATGAACATACTGCTTTGGAATTTGATGATAATGTTATCGTAATCAACGGTTTTTCGAAATACTTCTGCATGCCCGGTTTCAGGATAGGATGGGTAATACTTCCAGCGAAGCTTGTGAGAAAGGCCGAAATGGCTATTCAGAATATTTTCATAGCCGCAAATACGCCGGCCCAGTATGCTGCCGTTAATGCATTTGATGGAGATTATCTTGGAAAGGTGAGGGCCGTGTTCAGGGAAAGAAGGGATTATCTGTTTCCGGCGCTCTCCGGTATTTTCTCTATACCGGTCAAGCCTGAAGGGGCATTTTATATATGGGCTGATGTGTCAAAATATGGTCTTAAAGGTTCTGAATTTGCCGAACAACTGCTTGAGAAACACCGTGTTGCCGTTACGCCCGGCATTGATTTCGGCACCGTTGGTTGTGAGAACTTTGTCAGATTTGCGTTTACCCGGCCTATTAAGGAACTTGAAGAGGGAGTAAACAGGATAACGGAATTTCTGGCCGGTTTACAGAATTAAAACCAATGTGGTATGCTTAACAGTTAAAATTGATAGATTTTTTTCAGAAGCTGTTAAAAATTATTTGAAAGGAGTGTCGGATATGTCTCTTGAGAGACAGAAAAAACAGGAAATCATAGAATCATTCAGGGTGCACGAAAAAGACTCGGGTTCACCTGAAGTTCAGATAGCCATTCTGAGTGAAAGAATAAAATATCTGACGGATCATTTCAAGGTGCACAAGAAAGACCATCACTCAAGGAGAGGACTCCTCAAGATGGTTGGGCGCAGGAGAAAGCTTCTCGATTATCTCAAGACAAAGAACAAGGAGAGATACCTGCAGATTATCGAAAGACTCGGAATAAGAAAATAGGAGAGATAGAAGTTCATGGAAAAAGTTGATATTGATGTAAGGGAGCAAAAACTTGCGCTGGAGACCGGAGAGATAGCTAAACAGGCTGACGGTTCCGTTATTGCACAGTATGGAGATACGGTTGTTCTGGCTACGGCGGTTTCTGCGAGAAAAGCAAGAGAAGGACTGGATTTTTTCCCTCTCACGATTGATTATCAGGAGAAGGCATATTCAGCCGGTAAGATACCCGGGGGATTCCTTAAAAGAGAAGGGAGACCTTCAGCAAAAGAGATATTGACCTCAAGGCTCACAGACAGGCCGATGAGGCCTCTGTTCCCGAATGATTACAAGTTTGAAACTCAGGGAATTATTACCGTTCTTTCTTACGGGGAAGAAAATGTTTCCGATGTCCTCGGAATCACTGCCATGTCTGCTGCATTTACTGTATCTGATATACCTTTTGACGGTCCGGTGGCCGCTGTCAGGGTTGGCAGGATTAACGGGGAGTTTATTCTCAATCCTGATATTAATGAGATAGAGTCATGTGATCTGAGTTTTGTAGTGGCAGGGACCGGTAATGCCGTTGTGATGGTTGAGGGTGAAGCAGACGAGGTCCCCGAAGATATAGTGCTTGGGGCTATAGATTATGCACACGAAAATATTAAAAGACTTGTCAGTCTTCAAAATGACCTTGCACAAAAAGCAGGTAAGCCGAAGAGATCATATGTTGTCCCGGAGAAGGATAATGAATTTCCTGAAAAAGTAAGAGAAGCTGCTTTTGACCGTCTGAAAAGTGCCTGCGTAGTCCCCGGCAAGCTGGAAAGACAGAAGGTGATTGACAAGCTTCAGTCAGAGATTATTGAGGATCTGAACATGGAAGGAGAGGACAGGAGCAGTGAGATAGCGGAGATCTTTCATGATTTTGAACGTGAGATAGTCCGTGAAATGATATTAAATGATCGAACGAGAGCTGATGGAAGAAAACCGGATCAAATAAGGGACATTTCATGCAAGATCGGTTTCCTCCCGAGAGCCCATGGTTCAGCGCTCTTTGAGCGGGGTGAAACTCAGGCGATCGTTGCTGCCACATTGGGTACGTCACACGACGAACAGAAAATAGACTCTCTTGATGGAGAGTCATACAAGGGATTTATGCTCCATTATAATTTTCCGCCTTTCAGTGTAGGCGAGGTCAAACCGCTTAGATCTCCCGGCAGAAGAGAGATTGGTCATGGAGCGCTTGCAGAAAAATCGATCAAACAGGTCATTCCCTCTAATGAGGATTTCCCATACACAATAAGAGTTGTATCGGATATCACGGAATCAAATGGCTCGTCTTCGATGGCAACAGTATGTGGTGCGACGCTATCGCTTATGGATGCCGGTGTTCCAATCAAGGCCCCCGTCGCCGGTATCGCAATGGGTCTTGTTCAGGAGGGTGACAGTGCAGTGGTATTAAGTGACATACTGGGACTGGAGGATCATCTTGGTGATATGGATTTCAAGGTTACAGGCACGGAGAAGGGTATTACGGCTTTCCAGATGGATGTCAAGATTGCCGGCATTTCACATGAGATAATGGAAAAAGCCCTGTCACAGGCCCGCGAAGGCATGCTTTTTATATTGAGTAAAATAAAGGAAACTATTGCGGAGCCGAGAAGTGAGTTGCCCGATAATGCACCCAGAATATATACTATGCAGGTAAAAAAGGAGAAGATCAGGGATATTATAGGTACGGGGGGCAAGGTTATAAGGGGGATTATTGAGGAGACCGGCTGCAAGATAGATATTAATGATGACGGTGTTGTAAATATTGCATCAATAGATGAAGAGTCCGCCCGGATGGCAAAGGAGATCATTAAGGGGATTATCGAGGATGCGGAACTCGGCAAGATTTATCTTGGCAAGGTAAAAAAGGTAGTTGATTTCGGTGCCTTTGTCGAAATTCTGCCGGGTACCGAAGGTCTTCTTCATATTTCCCAGATTGCCGACAAAAGGATAGCCAAGGTCACGGATGAGATCAATGAAGGTGATGAAGTGATGGTAAAGGTGATAGAGATTGACCGTGCTGGAAAGCTGAAGCTAAGCAGAAAAGCGGCAATGCATCAGGAAACAGCTGCAAAGTAAGCTGAGAATATAAGCGGATAAAGGAAACAGAAAGGGATAGGATATTATCCCTTTTTTTGTATCTGATGTTTTTGCATAATAATATCTGATAATACTGAGTAGTTCCGGGCCGGTCATGCGGATTCCTGCCACATCCGCCGTCTGCATCAATAGTTTGTGAATTAGCAGGCTTAAAAAAAAAGATTAACAGGATTTTGTCGAGGTTTGAATGTTCCAGAAAGTGTACCTTGAAAATGGTATTCCGGTCGTGTTTGAGGAAAATAACAGTTTCAGGTCGGCTGTGTTGGGCATATGGGTAAAGACCGGTTCGCGACACGAGACAGAAGAGAAGAGCGGGATATCTCATTTTATCGAGCATCTTTTGTTTAAGGGGACCGGGACCAGGTCTGCGGAAGATATAGCCGTGGAAGCGGATGCAATGGGGTCTGACCTCAATGCCTTTACTTCAAGGGAAAACACCACATTTTATATAAAAGTTCTGGATGAATTTTTTGAGAAGGGATCTGGCCTCCTTTGTGATATATTTGCTAATTCGATATTTGATCCCAATGAAATTGAAAAAGAGAAGAGAGTTGTAGACGAGGAAATAAGGCTATCCGAGGATACTCCCGATGATCATGTCTTTGATCTGTTTAATTCATGTATATGGGGTGATAACGGACTGTCACGTCCGATTCTTGGCTCGGCGAAAACCGTAGGAGGGATTACACGCGGTAATATTCTGGAATACCTTGAGAAGTCGTATAACAGCAATAATATAGTTATTGCCATTGCAGGTAATATTGATACCGAAAGCTGTGTAAGACTGCTGAATGCCGGGCTTTCCGGAGTAAGCACTTTTAAAAACGGGATTAAACCCGAAAAACCTTTTTTTAATTCGGCAGTTAAAGTTCATCAGAAAGATCTTTCGGAAGTCCATATCTGTATGGGGTTTGAAAGTATACCCAATAACAGTCCTGAGCGCTATGCGCTTCATATACTCAATACCCTGTTCGGATCAGGAGTGAGTTCAAGGCTTTTCCAGGAAATCAGAGAGAAAAGGGGGCTTGTTTATTCAATCTATTCATTTCTTTCCTCTTATCAGGATACAGGATGTATGGGTATTTATGCAGGCGCAAGTGTGCAGAATTACCAGAAAGTCATAGACCTGATTATGAAGGAATCCTGTTCCCTGAAGGATACCATATCTGAAAGGGAACTACAGCGAACAAAGAAACAATTGAAAGGCAATATGTTACTTGCCCTTGAATCTACCACTGCAAGAATGAACAATATTGCGAAGCAGGAAATATATTATGGTAGAAATTTTACACCCGAAGAGGTGATAACAGAGATTGAGCAGGTAGGGCTTGAAGATGTCAGGGCATTACTGGACAGGATTTTCAGGCGCGATAAGGTAGCCGTTACCCTTTTGGGCCCCGCAGCAGATGAATTTTCACTATAAAAAGCGTTTGTATCGCTGTGTCGGCTTATTGACCCGTATTATTCATGTTCAGGAATAAAAAAACAACAATTTATACACAGACTCTATTTAGAATCTGTCCATAAAGACAGTCCCTCTATCTGTCATTTCCCGACTTAGTCGGGGAATCTATTCTTTTCAATAAGTTCCGGATGCCCGATTAAAGACTTCGGGCATGACAAAAATAAAAAACAGCAGTTTATACACAGACTCTAATTAATTGATCACATGATGAAACGATGCAGAAGCGCAAGATATTAGATTGGGTGGAGTATTTTATCGATTACCGTCCTTGCTTCAAGGAGGGGATCGATAAAAGCGCTTTCCATATCCTGGTCTATGTCCCTCTTGTTTGACAGATAGTTTATCCTGTCCTGCATCCGGTCACGAAGGAAATCGAGATATTCCGTTTCTTTTGACGGCTTATACTTCCTATCGTAATCAGGATAAAACAACTCTTTACCATTTTTGGGAATTTGCATACCCATGAATGACTTCCATTCTCTCCATTCAATATTCCCCCTGACCAATTCTGTTACGATCTTCAATGAAAGTTCCTTTGGAATGTCAATAATCCCGTCCGGTGTTCCGAAGGCATGGGTATTCATTATGTAACAATCAGTCCCCATTTTGAACAACTTCTTGAACTGCTGGCAATCCCATTTGAGTGGGTGCACCCTGAAAGGATTGGCAAAGGGTTCAATTACAAGTTTATTCAGCTCATCAGACGAAACATTTTCAACTCCCTTTGCACGCATTGTGGAAAGGGATGCTCCCATTGCCACCGCAAGCCCTACAGTTTTAATCTTGCAGATAGGGGGCAGGCTGGAGTCCTTTTGAAGCCATATTACATTGCCGGGTTTTTCGCATGCATTGTTATGATTGAACATATCTCTCGATTTAATGCAGCGGCCATTGCTGTTTCTGATATCATATGCCACAAGCCTCTTGCTTCCGTCCGGTATCTGGCTGACTGCTATATTTTGTGCTGAATAGAAATATTTAATCTCAGGATCCCTGAAAGCAACGGAATCTGTTTTGTCAAACAGACTTGGCTCTAAAGCCACAGACACATTATTATCAAGATCAATAAGGAAGGCATCATCATGGATAACGGTTACTTTTTCAGATTCATTAAGTGTGCCGTTGTGGTCGTGGCTGTTAGTTATAGATGATTTCCCCGATCCCGACAGTCCGAATACCGCAACAGGAGGTTTATCACCTATCTTTTTAATTCCACCGTGGCAGGCGACCATATTATGCTTGACACCACAGGTCCACGCCAGCGTCAGGGTGCCCTTTTTCCTCTCACCAAAATATCTCATACCAAGAATTGCTATGCAGTTCTCCGATTCATCAACAATAACAAGTCCGTCGGGAAATTCAGGATGGGACCATTCAGGGTCGGCAAAAACCAGTATGTCGTGCTCATCAAGGATACGGGACTTCTCGTAATCGTCAATCCATGGTTCCATCCATGGTGTAAAGTTCAATCCCCAGTCAAGCATGTTTTTTGCGTCCGTCCGGGGGCTGAGGATGTGTGCCTTCAGCATAAAGTCGGTATGGAGCCCTACTATCCCCTCAAGCCACAGTCCGTCCCTTCTATTAAACTGATAAAGAGCTTCCCTGAGAAGAGACTGGTAATTACCTCTTTTATCTCCCATTTCCCTTACCAGCCGTCGCGCACGTGCAGTACGGCCTACTACCCTGCCATCCTGGGATATCAGAACTTTTGCATCTTCCGGCAGGCCGAAACGTTCAGGTTTATACATTGGTTCGGACGCCTGTATTACTTCCGGCTGTTTTGCCGAAAGGTCATAAAGCTCAGCCATATTTGTTTTTCTTACTGAATTGGCATGCAAAGCCGTTTCGATCATCGATCTCCACGGTCCCTCCGGCAGTTTATGGATTGTGGCCATGTATTCTCCCTGGTAATAAAATTATATGTCTCTATCCTGAGGTTTAATTATAATCTCTTTGAGAGGTTTCTTTCAAGATTAAATTTAGCTGATGGATTGAAGAACTATAATTTCCGTAAGTTTTTTAGGAAGTCATTATTCTTAATAGATCAGAATCTCCGGCCAAAAATCAATAACCCCTGATTTTCCCGATTTCCGATGACAATATTTTGACCGCTTCAATCATCTCATCTCTCGTATTGAACTTTCCAACGCTTAAACGGATTGAAGCGATTGCATTATTGTCGTCCAACCCCATTGCCTTGAGAACGCCGGATGGGGAATGCTGACCGGAATGGCATGCTGATCCGGCGGAAAATGCCATCTTATCCTTGAGTCTTACCACAATATCATTGGCGATTATGTCCTTAATTGATATATTAAGCGTATTGGGCAGGCCGGATTCCGGGTTGCCGTTTATGTGGACATCCCTGATCCCTTCTGTCAAACCGCCAAGCAATATTGCACGTAATTCCCCGGCATGATTCACACGGTTTTTAATTTCACCCGGCGCAACTTCAGATGCCGCAGCCATACCTGCGATTCCCATAATGTTTTCCGTTCCCGGACTGATCCCTCTCTCCTGAGATGCACCGAAAATAACCGGGTCTATTTTTGTCCCATTTTTTATGTAAATCGCTCCGATACCTTTGGGTCCATAATATTTATGTCCTGCAATGGATAACAGGTCAACCCCAAGCTGTTTAATATCGACATCTATTTTCCCCACCGATTGTGCTGCATCTGTATGAAAGGTTATTCCGTTTTGCTTCGCTATCCCGGATATCTCCTTAATCGGCTGGATAACTCCCGTCTCATTATTGGCATGCATAATGGAAATCAGTATGGTGTCTTTTCTTATCGATCCAGCTATGGATTCAGGGTCTATTTTACCATCTGCCCGGACAGGGACTTCAGTGACGTCAAAACCCATTTGGGCGAGTCTTTTAAGAGGTCTGATAATTGCCGGATGCTCTATTGACGAAGAAATAATGTGGCCGGAACTGAACCGGGCAGCAAAACCAATTGTAGCGATATTATCTGATTCTGTCCCGCCCGAAGTAAATATTATCTCCTCAGGGTTGCAATTTATCAGGGATGCTACGGATTTTCTTGCATCTTCAATCACCTTTTTTGCCATTATGCCCGGGATGTGAAGGCTGGAAGGGTTGCCGAAGAAATCCATAGTACTGATTATCCTGCTTTTAACTTCCGGGATTAGAGGCGTTGTGGCATTATAATCCAGATAGATCATAACTCCCTGTGGGCCACATCTATATTAACAGGAATTCGGCTGAAGTAATCCCCGAGTTCTTCAACTATTGCTACGGAGCGATGTTTTCCGCCTGTACAGCCTATGCAGATATTCAGAAAGGCCTTGCCTTCTTTTATATAGTGAGGTATAAGAAAATTCATAAGTTCTTCTATTTTTTCAAGAAATACAGTAGAAATGCTGTTACTGAAAATATAATTTTTAACAGATATATCTTTGCCTGTCAAATCTCTGAGCTCAGGTACAAAATGAGGATTCGGAAGAAACCTGACATCAAATACAAGATCGGCGAACTGCGGCACGCCGAATTTAAATCCGAATGATGTCAGAATAACATTCATCTTATCCCGATGCTGGCTGCCATAAACAGATCTGACCAGGTCCCTGAGTTGATGAGGAGAGAAGGATGTTGTGTCTATTACCCTGTCCGAGATATCCCTGATTGGAGCCAATAAGGTTATCTCATTTTCAATTGCCTTCCCGATATCGATTCCGAGCAGGTCCCCCAGGGGGTGAGGGCGGCGTGTCTCCTTGAATCTTCTCAATAAAGTATCCTTTTCAGTTTCGAGGAATACAACATCGAGATTGTAATTATTCTTCAGGCTAATTATGATATTTTCAGTTTCCTGCAGATGCTTCCTTTTCCGGATGTTTATCCCGATTGCAATCCGCCTGTTACCGTAAGAAAAAGAGGTGGAAATAAATTCTTTTATCAGGATCGAAGGCAGGTTGTCTGTACAAAAATAACCTGAGTCTTCAAGGGCGCGCAATGCAACACTCTTTCCCGCACCCGAAAGACCTGTAAGAATTATAATATAGAGCTTCACCTGGCAGGTTCGACTAACCCTAAGTCGCCGTCATTCCTCCTGAATATAACATTAATCTCCGTTGTTTTGTCATTGGTGAATATGAAGAAATTTCTATCAAGAATATCCATCTGCATGGCGGCTTCCTCAGGACTCATGGGTTTCATATTGAATCTCTCTTTCTTGATAATTCTCTCAGTGGGTTCCTGAATTTGGCTTGCAGGATTAAATTCTGCTCCCTGTCTTGCATCTTTTCTACGTGACGTAAGCTTTTCCTTATGCTTTTTTATCTGTCTCTCGATTTTTTCCGTCACTTCGTCTATAGAAGAATATATCTCTTCAGTTATACACTCCGCCTGAATACTTGACCCGTTAATCCGCAAGAGCACCTCTGCCTTGTGTCTGAATTTTTCTACGCTTAGTGTAATAACCGCCTCGGTAATATTAGGCATGTACTTTTCAATTTTTTTTATTTTTTCTTCAGAATAACTTTTTATAGAAGGTGTGATGTCCAGATGTCTTCCATTAATAATAATATTCATGTGCTTTCCTCCCTGGGGTTATTTTTGTTGTGTATTTATTAGAAGTCATAGCGTTTTCTCTTGTTGTGCGGAAGAATCCTGAGCGCTTCCCTGTATTTTGCCACGGTCCTCCTTGCAATGGATATATCTTTCTGCTTGAGGATCTCGGAGACCTGCAGATCGCTGTAAGGTTTTTGTGGATTTTCTTCAGATATGAGTTTTTTTATCATCTCTTTGACTAATGTAGAAGAGATATTTCCGTTGCCTTCGTTCAGGGCGCTGCTAAAGAAGTGCCTGAAAGGGAAAATGCCATGGCCGCAGTAAAGATACTTGTTTGATGTTACCCTGCTCACAGTACTTTCATGCATACCAATATCATCAGAGACATCCCTCAGATTCAGGGGCTTCAGAAATTGGGGCCCGTTGTCAAAAAATTCTTTCTGGAACTTGATGATGCTCTCGGTTACCTTGTATATGGTCCTGTTCCTCTGGTCGAGGCTTTTTAATAACCAGACTGCAGAGCGTAACCTTTCTTCAAGATAGGTTTTCTCCTCTTTTGTCAGTTTATTTTTGTTGGACAGGAGCTTCCTGTAATGATTGTTGAGCCGGAGTCTGGGCAGCGACTCATCGTTTAGAATGATCTGGTACCCGGAATCCGTTTTTTCTATGGAAACATCGGGAGCTATATAGTTTGCTGAGACACTTGCAAAATTTCTTCCCGGTTTGGGATCAAGTTCTTCGATTATCTTAACAGCTGAAATAATATCGCTAATATCGGTTCCGAGCTTTCTGGCTATTGCTTCGTAGTTCTTCTTCTCAAGGTCGGGGATGTGTTCAAGCACGAGTTTCTCAACCATGGCTCCTTTAAGACCGAGCATATGAAGCTGTATTATAAGGCATTCACTTAGTGTTCTGGCCCCTATTCCCGGAGGATCAAGGGTCTGGACAAGTCTGATTGCCTCCGATATTTTATCATGGCTATAACCTGTTGAGGCTGCGATCTCTTCTTCAGTAACACGAAGATAACCGTTTTCGTCAATATTTCCAATAATTGTTTCTCCTATAATTTTGATTTCATCAGAGCTTGCTGTAAGTCTCAACTGCCACAAGAGGTGTTCTGCCAAATCTTCCTCTTTCGAAGTGAACTGTTCAAATGACGGCTGCACCATTGTGCCGGGGTTGAAGTAGCCTACATCTCTACCATCGCTGCTTCTTTCATCGAAATAATCATCTACATTAAAGGTCATCAGGCCTTCAATCGGGGTTTCGGAGTCAGCAGATTCCTCATTTGCGGCAGCATCTATTGACTCTTTTTCAGAAATCTCTGGTTGCTCGTCGCTTAATTCTTCTTCAAGGAAAGGATTTTCAACCAACTCCTGATTTATGGTCTGGCTCAGTTCAAGCTGGGGCATCTGCAATAGTTTTATTGCCTGCTGAAGTTGAGGAGTGAGTACAAGTTTCTGGGATAATTTAAGTTCGAGCCTCTGACTAAGCGACATTATAACCTAAACTCCTCTCCAAGATATGATTTTCTGACATCGGAATTCTTAATGAGTTCTTCAGGTACACCTTCGTAAAGGACTTCCCCATTACTGATGATATATGCCCTATCGGTAATGGAAAGCGTGTCTCTCACATTGTGATCAGTAATAAGTATTCCAAGACCTTTCTCTTTTAGATATTGTAGCATTTTTTTCAGGTCATTGATAGCGATTGGATCAATACCCGCAAAAGGTTCATCAAATAGAAGAAAAACAGGGTCCGTTGAGAGCGCTCTCGCAATTTCCGTCCTTCTGCGTTCGCCCCCGGAAAGGCTGTAACCGTCCCTGTTTGCAAATTCGTCAAGATTGAATTCATGAATGAGCTCTTCGGTGCGGGTGTCAATATCAGACTTTTCCGTCGCCCTCATTTCGAGCACGCTTCTGATATTATCTTTGACGCTCAACTTTCTGAATATCGATGGTTCCTGGGGCAGATAGTTTATGCCCATTCTTGCCCTTCTGTAGACCGGCATATTACCTATATCAGTGCCGTTGAAAAGTATTTTGCCGGTATCGGGTCTGATCAGCCCTATAATCATATAAAAGGTAGTGGTTTTGCCTGCACCGTTCGGACCCAACAGGCCGACGATTTCTCCGGACTCGAGAGACAGGTTCACCTGCTTTACTGCAATATTTTTTCCATACGACTTTGTGAGATTTTCTGCTACAATGTTGTTTCTCATTTGAGAATAACCCTGCTGTTTTCGACTACAATCTTCTTTGCAGATATGTAGTAAGTTATGCTGGTTCCAGAGACTGTATTGCTGTTTTCCATAAAAATCGGGGAACCAGTGAATATTATCATCTTTTTGTCAGGGAAGTATTCAGCTTTATCGGACTTTATATCTTTATTGTCCTGAATAAGCCTTACCTTACCCAAAGCGGTCAGGTGCTTAACCTTCCTGTTTTCGGTGTAATGAACAACCAGTCTGTTTGAATATAACCTGATATCGTCCTTTTGAGCAATAACCGACCCTATAAACGTGATAATATTCTTTTTGTCTTCTGCTATCATGCTTTCGGAAGTTATTTTCAGTGGATTCTTTACAGCTTTTTTTTGCTCGGCATAAGATAACCGGACGGAACATATGAGAATAATAAAAAATAAAAAAGCAGCTTTCATCAGGAATATAACTGAATTATTTTTTGTAAGATTTCTCATATGCACAATTGATCTTCCCCGTCTCTCCGTCGCCGGTAATCTAATGCAGGGAATTTTGCATTATTATATTCGCTCTCTCCACCCCGTGATGAGTCCACGGTGAATCCGCTCGCTATTGATTTAAATTGGTAAAGACCCCCTGATACTTTTCCCCTCTTTGGCAAAGAGGGGTCAGGGGAGATTTCTTTAATTACAATTGATTCCATATCGCTCATGTTTTCCCCTGATTCAAATCCCCCCTGCCCCTCCTTTTCTAAAGGGGGGTAAAAAAATATTATTGACCTTCCCTGTGATAAGGCCACGGGGAATACGCTCGCTATCCATTGAAATGATCAATACAGGATTGCCCTGACATTCTTTTTTATTGTAATCCTGCCATCGTTTGAGATATCCAGCCCTTTGCCGCTTAGTTTAAGTAAATCTTCACTAATGATAATACGGGAGTCGGAGCTTAGAGATTTTTTATTATTATTCCATGATATTGATTCGGCGGTAATATCCATACTGTTTTTCTTTGCCTTTACATTGTGATAAAGGAAGAGGTTATCACGATCCATGTCGAATATACCATTATCAGCAGATGCAGTGACGTTTCTGCCGGGGAATGTGAAACTGACATCCCGAATTATGGAACTTCTGCTGCCGGAATCAATAAATACTTTATCTATGTCGGCCTTCCAGTCAATAACACCGGAGGTGACATGCAGAACGCTTACTTTTTCCATAAATGAGTCATCGTTAATAGCGAGCGTCGGTACACTGCTTTTCCGATAGTTGAAAAGTATTGCTGAAAGGAGAAAGAGAGCTGTAAAAAAGGATATGATCTTTATCATGATAAAATTTTATCATGGAATGAACATTATTAGCAATATAAATAAAGCAAAAACTGTGCCAATGGGTTCCTATGCCTGCCGTTTTGAGAATCCATTTAGAAGAGCTTTTTTCATTATGTCCACAGGAGCTGCTGTACCTGTCCATAGTTCAAATGCCAGGGCCCCCTGCCACAGGAGCATGCCGAGTCCGTTTATGGTTTCACACTTTTTTTGCCTAGCAGACTTGAGTAGAGGTGTATCACGGTAAATAAGATCAACAACAACCTGTCCCTCCGAAAGACCTTCGGTATCAAACGGAAGCGGGTCATCCGCTTTCAGGCCAAGGGGGGTCGCATTAATTACAATGTCGGACATTTCTATTTTTTTCCTGTCAGATTCGAAAGAAACATTGCTGTTAATCGTCTTCAGGTCATTAACGAGCGATTCGGCCTTTGAAATGTCTATATCAAAGATACGCAGGTTGGATGCCTTCCGGCTCAGATAATAACAGACGGCCCGGGATGCGCCACCTGCGCCTATCACAAATATGCTGCTATCATCGTATGTTATCTTATTTTCATCAAGAGATTTGATAAACCCTCTCCCATCAGTATTATAACCTTTCAATTTTCCTTCTTCATTGACTATCGTATTTACTGCACCGATAAAATCTGCCTCCCGATCAATATCATCAAGCAGCGGCGGGACCTTCTCTTTATGGGGTACTGTAATGTTAACCCCTGTAAAATTCATTGCCCTGATTCCTTCAATAGCCATGCCGAGTGATTCGGGGCGCACGGGCAATGCAATATAGCAGTAATTCAATCCGAGATGTCCGAATGCAGAATTATGCATTTCAGGAGACAGGCTGTGTTCTACCGGATAGCCGAGGAGTCCGGTAATCCGGGTTTTGGCATTAATATTCATTTTAATCCTCCAGTCCTTTTAAGAGTCCTGCCGGTGTGGATTCAATTACCCTCACTTCCCTGTCCAGGGCTTCATATATGTCACTTACACTTGAATCGTCCAGCAGTACTTCATTTGTATCTTTCAGAACGACGTCAGGTATCAGTATGATGTCTGAATTGTCAATATTATCGGACAGCGATTTAATGATGTCCCTGCCTGTAAGAAGGCCGGTAACGGTTACGCTTCTGCCGAAGAAATCGTTGTTGACGGGAACAAGTTTTATCTTTACCCCGGTTTTTTCACGAAGTTTGCCTATAAATTGCGACAGGTAGGGATAAAATGACATCCCCGTAAAGGCAATGAATCTCTTTTTCGACAGTTTATGAGATGAAAACCTCAGGAATCTGCTTTTGTGAATAAAAGAAGGAACCATCCCCACCCCATTCTCGATTTGGGGAAAATCTCCATAAAATCTGGCAGGAGGGAAGGGTAACCCCGACTTGATGAATAACTCATCAGACCCATATACTATCGGATCTCCATGTTTTTTCATAAAGCGTTTCTGGAATTTTTCCACGATGGCTATTGCATCCAGTGCATCTTGCTTTTCAACAGGGTTTAAGGATTTTTCCCTGTGCCGGGTAAGCCCAACCGGTACTACGGCCATTGATATCGCATAGGGATAAAGTTTACCGAGGTCATTGATGGTTTTTTCGAGCTCTTTTTTGTCATTGTGTCCCGGGCACAACACGATCTGGGTGTGGAATTTTATTTTTTTTGCCTTCATATATTTCAATTCGGAAAGTATGTCGGGTGCCTTTTTGTTGCCTATCATGCTTCTTCTGAGTTCATGGTTGGTCGTATGTACGGAGATATACAGGGGGCTCAGTTTTTGCTCGATAATACGTTTTCTGTCGTCATCTGTAATATTGCCCAGGGTAACATAATTTCCATAAAGAAACGAGAACCTGTAGTCTTCGTCCTTTATATACAGGCTTCTCCTCAGTCCTTTCGGCAATTGGCTCACAAAGCAGAAAATGCAGTTATTCCTGCAGGTTCTTATCTTCATGGGGTTCAGTGAGATACCCATTCCCTTATACTCGTCTTTTTGAACGGAAGTGCGGAAGATTTTTGACCCTCTTCTCATTTTTATCGTCAGAGACGGCTCCTGGGAATAAAAGGTAAGATCGATATCGTCATTTATTAGATGTCCGTTTACTGAGATTATCCGGTCGCCCTTACTTATTCCGGCCATGGCTGCAGGGCTTTCGGGCAATACGGATGTGACTGTATTGGAAATTAGTTTATTCACCTGAATAAGTCAGCCCCCTGTATATGTATTGAATACCCGAGGTGATGGTCAATATTGCGACAATCAGAATTAAATATTCTCCTCCAATCAGTTTTTCCTGAAGTATGTTATTAAGCAATATGTATCCGACAAGAAACATCTGCAGGGCGATTGCGGATTTACCAATGATAGACGGTTGAACCGATTTCGTGCCGTATATCAGATATCTGAGAACCCAGCCGATAGTTATGAATATGTCCCTGCTTATAACGATTATCGTAAACCATACAGGTATCCAGCCTATGATAGTGAAAACTATAAAAGATGCGGTCAGCAGGAATTTGTCTGCTATGGGATCTAAAAGTTTTCCGATCTCCGTATGTGATTTAAGTTTTCTGGCCAGATATCCATCAAGGATATCCGACAACCCCGCTATAATAAATGTGTAAAGTGCGTTATGATAGTAGTGGTATAAGAGGAATGCAATGAAGAAAGGAATGAGGATTATCCTTATAAGAGTAACTATGTTGGGCAGATTTTTATATAACATGCCGACCGATTCAGGGAATATTGCAGGGTAAAGATTTAAATTTATGATGCATACCGATTTCCTTATAACACTTCACATCCTTTTGATCGAGTATTGACAGTAGAAGCAGTGCATGGCATTTTTCTATTGAAAAGCCCCATTTATGCGTTATATGTACTGCGCTATTCAACATTTTTCTTGATTCATTGATATTTCCGGTCAAGAATTCTTTCTGTGACCTTGCGATGAGATAATAACTTTTACCGCGGACATCCCCGGTTTTTTTGAAATAATGCAGAGCTGTATTCAGGTATCTGTCAGCCATCAAATACCGGCTTTCCATTATATACAGCATGCCCATGCTCCATAGAGTATATGCAGAGCTGACAATGTCTCCGATGCGCCTGTAAATCCTGAGAGCAGACCTGAAATAACTCTTAGCTTCCGTGAATTGACCCATCATCCGCAGTGAATTTCCTGTGCCGCAGAACGAATATGCCGTTCCAAACTTATCTCTTAATTTAACAAATATAATGTTTGCTTTATTATAATACGAATGAGACATTTTGTAATGTCCTGCGACTCTGTGTGCTCCTCCCAGAGCGCAGTAACAGTATCCTTCTCCCTGTATGTCTCTTAATCTCCTGTACAGATCTCCGGCTTTTCTGAAATAATCTATTGCTGAATTTATATCCCCCTTGACCCTCAAAGCTCCGCCGACTGCCCACAACACAAATGCAATACCCTCAATATCATCGGTTGATTCGTAAATTTCAAGAGAAGAACGGAAATTTTTTAATGATTCTTTCCATAGCCCCATCGCCCTCAGAGATAATCCTGTTCCCGTAATGGAATCAGCCTGAGACTTCCTGTCCCGCATCTCTTTTGAGATTTCAAAAGCGATATGGTAATATCGGATTGCATTCCTGAATTTTCCGAGCATCCTGAGATTGTCTGCAATCGATAATGATGATAACAACCCACCCTCATTATTACCAGCAATACTAAAGGATTTAAGAGCCTTTTTCAGTGTAACAACCGCCTCTGAATATTTAGAGCGCGCCCTTAAATATTCTGCCAGCGAGAGTAAAGCTTCAGGATCCAACTGTTTCTTTAAACCTCCTCACAGTTTCAGTATAATCTTCATGCGAAAAGAAGCCGGAGCCCATTACCAGGATGTCAGCGCCCGCATCGGCAATTTCTTTTGCATTTTCCAGTTTTACCCCGCCATCCACTTCTATTGCGGTTGTCAAATCGTTTTCACGGATTATCTTTTTTAATGTGGATATCTTCTCCATTATCTGCGGAATAAACGACTGGCCGCCGAATCCCGGATTTACGGACATAATCAGCGCTACGTCTACATCCTGTAAAACATACCCGAGTTCACTTAACGGAGTAGCCGGGTTGAGCGATACACCGGCTTTTTTCCCAAGGCTCCTGATCTTCTGAATTGAACGGTGCAGATGAGTAGTTGCCTCAGCATGGACCGTAATAATATCGGCCCCTGCTTCAGAAAAATCATCAAGATACCTGTCAGGGTCGCTGATCATCAGATGAACGTCGAGAGGCATACCTGTTAATGGTCTTATCTGTTTTACAATATCGGGACCAATCGTGATATTGGGAACAAAATGGCCGTCCATAATATCAATGTGGAGCCAGTCTGCGCCCGATCTTTCGATATCGGCGATTTCCCTCTGCATATTCGTAAAATCTGATGAAAGTATTGACGGAGCAATTAAAACCACCATTTGGAAGCCCTCCCTTCTTTAAGGTCAAGTGTGATATTGTCACCACTTTTAACAAGAGAATATGCGACGGGTCTCTGAGTATCAATCGTGTCGCCTGAACCACTTATTGAAACATCCAGGCCGAGCTTCCGAGCAAGTTCCCTGGCCTTTTCAACCTTCATATCGATGAACGATGGACATATCAAATAGTTATCATAATTACCGATGCTTACAATCAGGGAAAGACCTCCTGCACCATGTTCTTCAGGATTTGGATCCTGTGCAATAACCATGTTTTTTTCGATCGAATCCGAATGAACTTTTATTATTCTGTCAATTTTTATATGGTTTTCTTCGGCAATTTTCTCTGCATCGTCTATTGAAAGCCCTGCAAACATCGGTGTATACAGGATCCTGGGACCCTTGCTGATGATAACACCGATACGCCTGCCAGCCTTTATCAATTGGCCTGAAGGGATATTCTGTTTCATTATGTGACCCGAAGGAACATCTGCATCGTATGATTCACCATCAATCTTTAAGTAGAGATTTTTATCACTGAGGATCTTATTTGCATCGAGAAGGCTCTTACCCACCAGGCTGGGGACTTCATAACTTTTTGTCGTAGAGAGCATATAGAACGTCAGATATGCAATAGCGATTCCGGTAAATGAGAAAATAATAAAATATAATATAGCTTTTAATAGCTTTTTCATCGTCTGCTTAACCTTACAGCAAAAAAACCATCCATATTATGTATGTGAGGATATGTAAAGAAGTGCCCGGCGTCATTAATCAGTCGGGAAATGCTTAATTTAAATCTTTCCATGAATTCTGAATTATTTATAATATAGAAATCCCCGTTAATATTCAAGAACTCTTTTACAATTTCAACAGTTTCCTCGGGCTCCGTAGAGCAGACTGAATAAACCAAAACTCCATTCTTTTTCAGCAGACCGGATACATGCCGAAGCATGGCCAGTTGTCTTTTTGCCAGTTTTTTTATGCTGGTCCTGTTGTGCCTGTATTTCACATCCGGATTTCGTCTTATGACGCCTAAAGCGGAGCAGGGTGCATCAAGCAGTATCCTGTCGAATTTATGGCCCGGCTTGAACAGAAGTATGTCCCCCAATACAGGCTTTACAGCTACCGTTCCAAGATTTCTTATGTTATCTTCCAGGTCTTTTAATCTCTTGCTATTGATTTCGATGGCCTCAATTGATGATTTGTTACCGCTAATCTGGGCAATGTGGGTAGCCTTTCCTCCCGGAGCTGCACATGCATCGAGTATGACCTGATTTGGCAAAGGATCGAGAAGATAACTTATTAACTGGGATGCCTCATCCTGCAGGAATACATTTCCGATAAGGTCGGAAACCGGGTATAGAGGGGTATTGGTCAGGTTTATGCCATCAGGGCTGTATGCTGACAACTCAAATTGTATCCCTCTTTTCTTCAGGATGTCGGTAACTTCAGGTAAGCTGCATTTAAGTGTATTCACCCTTAAGGTCAACGGCGGTATTTTGTTATTGGCTTCAGCTAATGCAATGACTTCATCCATACTGAATCTCCGGGCCCATTTTTTTATGAGCCATTCCGGATGTGATGTATTGATGGCTATATGTTTTACCGGGTCTTCAGATAAACCGGGCAGTTTGAGCCCGTTTGCATTTTTGAGGTACCTTCTCAAGACACCATTTACAAGCGATGGAACCCCTTTTCTCTCTTTCTCTATCTCCACGGCTTCATTGACTGCCGCCCATTCAGGTATGCGCATATGTGTGATCTGATACAGGGCCATCATGAGATTATAAAGTGTATGTTTGTCCGTATGTGAAAAATCTCTGAGGTAATGCCTGAGTATCCATTCCAGATATATTTTGTTTCTTACACATCCATAAACGAGTTCCATGATAAAGGATCTGTCCTGATATTTCATGTCATCAGATATAACTTTGGACATGGCTTCTTTGGTTTTTAAGCCGCCATTAAAGATGCTGTATATTATATTCAGGGCATTAAGTCTGTTTTTATCCATATCGGTATTGTTCGGTATTGTATTGTTTTTTCTTTTCTATTTGATATGCTATACTATCACAAAATTTCATGGAGAGGTGAGTTTCAATGAAGGTCATTTTGAAAGAAGATATTGATAATCTTGGGGATATAGGGGAAGTTGTTAATGTAGCTGATGGATATGCCAGGAACTATCTGATACCGAGAAAGATTGCCGTTGAGGCAAATCCTAAAAACATAAAACAGTTTGAACATATAAAGAAAACAATGGCTGCAAAGATCGAAAAGGTCAAAAAGGAAAAGCAGTCTCTGGCTGAAAAATTATCATCCATAAAACTATCCTTCACCGTAAAGGCGGGGGAGGACGGCAAACTGTTTGGATCCATTACAAATATGGATATACAGAAGGAGTTAAGCGCACAGGGCATCGATATTGACAAGAAGAAGATAGTTGTTGACCCCATAAAGCGAACCGGCGAATATGATATCCGGATAAAACTGCACGCCGATATAGCGGCCAATATCAAAGCCGAGGTAAACCCTGAATAAGTTAGCTTTTTTAAACAAAGAGTTAATTGACTATAAATAAGGGATTACTTTAAATGTCTGATCTGGACTATACTCTTAATAAAACGCCTCCGAGTAACATCGAAGCTGAACAGGCCATACTGGGAGCAATCCTGCTCGACAGGGAAGCTTTGAACAAGGCTGTCGAGATAATCAAACCTGACGATTTTTACCATTTATCTCATAGGCTCATATTCGGATCCATGCTTGAACTCGATGATAAAAATGAGCCGATTGATCTGATAACGATAACCAATTATATGAGGGGCACCGGTGGCCTGGAAAAAGTGGGAGGCGCCTCTTATATCTCAACTCTTTTAAATCAAATAAATACGTCGGCAAATATAAGGTATCACTCTAAGATTATTAAGGAAAAATCTCTTTTGAGAAGTTTGATAGAGACATCGAATGATATAATGACACAGGTGTACGAAGGCGTTGTTGACCCTGAAGAGATGGTTGATTATGCAGAGCAGAAGATATTCGAAATATCTGAAAAGAGGATAACGGTTTCATTTGAGAAGATGGATACACTCCTTGGGGACACATTTAAGACCATAGAGGATTTATATTCAAAAAAATATGCAGTTACAGGGGTGCCCAGTGGATTTGCCGATCTTGATAAATACACCACGGGGTTCCAGAACAGCGAGCTTATCGTAGTAGGGGGGAGACCCGGAATGGGCAAAACTGCGTTCTGTCTCAATATTGCCCAGAATGTTTCTCTCAAGGCGAAGATACCCGTTGCCATCTTTTCGCTGGAAATGTCCAAGAAACAGCTTGCGCTGAGGATGCTCTGTTCAGAGGCCAGAGTGGATTCGAACAAGGTCAGGGTCGGTCATATCAGCAAGGAGGACTGGCCTTTACTTACAAGGGCGGCGGGCGATCTTTCGAATGCAGACATATATATAGATGACTCGTCGTATCTGTCTATCCTGGAAATGAGGGCCAAGGCAAGGAGATTGAAAAAGGAGCATGGGCTTGGTCTTATCATCATTGATTATATACAGCTGATGAAAGGCCGCGCCGGTCTTGAGAGGCGTGAGCAGGAGATTTCGGATATTTCACGTTCACTGAAGGGACTTGCAAAAGAGCTGGAACTGCCTGTGATAGCATTAAGTCAGTTGAACAGATTGGTAGAACAGCGCAGACCACCTATCCCGACACTCGCTGATCTCAGGGAGTCAGGTGCAATTGAGCAGGATGCCGATGTTATATTATTTCTGTACAGGGATGAGTATTATTACAAAGATAAAAACGAGAATCAGGGCACTGCGGAAGTACATATAGCCAAACAAAGAAACGGCCCGGCCGGGATTAAGGTAAAAATGGCATTCAGGGCCCGATATACAAGGTTCGAGGATTATTCGGAACGTAATAGTTATGAAGATTATGAAGAGGAGGCATTCTGATGGGGCATGTGATCAGAAATCCTTCTGTTGCGGGAAAATTTTATTTTGATGATCCCCGGATGTTGAATAGCCAGGTTGAAAAGTATATAGACACTCATTGTGAAAAAAAAGATTGTATAGGAATAGTAAGTCCTCATGCAGGTTTTGTATTTTCAGGGCCTGTTGCGGGTTCCGTATATTCCCACATTAATATCCCTGATACAGTCATATTGCTTGGCCCCAATCATACCGGACTTGGGGAGATGGCATCGTTGATGTCGTCCGGAGAATGGATAATACCTACCGGAACAATATCGATTGATGAGGTTTTATCTTCCGCATTGATAGAAAAGACCGCATTGTTATCTGAAGACAGCAGGGCACATATGTTTGAGCATTCCCTTGAGGTTCAACTTCCTTTTATATATTATTTCAGGCGTGACGTAAAGATAGTTCCTATTGTGCTGATGAGACTCGATATCGACGAGTGCATGAACCTGGGCAAGTCCATAGCAGAGGTTATAAATGCCATGGGAAGAACCGTATTGTTGGTTGCAAGCTCTGATATGAGCCATTACGTCCCAGATGATACTGCAAGAAGACTGGATAAAATCGCCATAGACAGAATACTTGACATTGACCCTGAGGGCCTATATGATGTAATAATGAAGAATAATATTACGATGTGCGGGTATATTCCGGTCACTGTTATGCTCTTTGCAGCACGATATCTTGGGGCAAGAGAAGCGGAGCTTATAAGATATGCAACTTCGGCTGAAAAGAGCGGAGATTATGATCATGTCGTTGGATATGCAGGTATGATGGTAAGATAATTATGGATATTTCTGATAAAAGGCGCCACAGGCGTTATGATGTGAGGGATGTTTCCGGAAGCCTGCTCTTTACTATTGATGTTAATGTAATGAACATGAGCCTTGACGGCATGGCGGTTGAATCCAGAAAGAGATTGGACGTAGGAAGAAAATATTTGCTTAAAATCGTGCATAATGACAAAAAACTAAAACTCTCGGCAAATGTTGTATGGTGTAACCTGATAAAGTCCGTCAAAACTGATCAGGGGGCTATTGAGCCGATATACAGGGCAGGACTGGAGTTTGAAGATGTTATTAGTGATACCGCAAAAGATCTGATTAAATTTCTGGAAAAAAATGTTGTGATCAAGCTTGAAAACAGATTGTTCGGCAGGTTTAAGGTCAGGCCATTGAAAACTCTGGATCTGGATTCGGAATATGAGTTTATTGTAAAAAAGATAAGCCTTTCCGGCATGTCGATTGAGACCAGCCTTCTTCCGGACATCGATTCCGTCTTTGACATGGAAGTAACATTCAATGGCAAAGGAGTTAAAATCAAGGGCCGTGTTGTCCATGTCACTCAGATTAGTGAACCAGAACCAGCTCATGAAACATCTCATCTGGGAATAGAATTTGTGGATATGAATGAAGAAGCTAAGGACTTTATCGAGTATTTTATCTCAACTGAACTCGAAGGTGATTAGCGGTAGATTTTTCAATCCCGACGGATAGTCGGGATAAGCTCCATTAGTAATTTGACTTTTCAGGATTAAATTTCCATATACCCTGATAATTTGCTACAGGGTTGTTTATTTAACAGGGTACTGAAAAACTCATATTGATGTCATTGCGAGCGGAGCGAAGCAATCTCTTTGTTTTTTTATTGCTTTTTTGAGATTCTTTCGTCGCATAGTTTATCCTACATGACCATGAGGTGCTCCTCGCAATGGCGGTTTTTTCAGCAAACTGTTAAACCTCACCGGAATAGTGAAGCATGATACTGACTCCGGAGACACCGGGGCAAGAATGAGTGAATGACCTGACCTGCCAACCCTTTTACTATTCTGTCTATATTTTCTGGAAATTCTTCTTGACATGCATATTTATTTTGTGATATAGATTTAACCACTTCAGAGTGGAGGGTGGACATAATCAATACATAATGATTATCTTTCCATAGTATGCCTGTCATGTTTCCATCTTTGTAGCGAGAATGGCAGGAAAATTAAATTCAGTCAAACGCAGAATGGCCCTGATATAAAGTGATCTGTTAATACGTTGAGGGGGGAATTATGAAAAGACTAAATATTTTCTTCATATGGCTCATCATATTTACCTTCATAATGTCTCAAGTATCTTTTGCCTCTGAGAAGATACTCTTTTATCACACCGATCCAGCCGGTACGCCGATAGCCATGTCTGATGAAAGCGGAGTAATCGTGTGGGAGGCGGATTATAAGCCGTTCGGAGAGGACTGGAATGTTCCTGTCTATCCGGAAAACAACCGCACCTTTGTAGGGAAGGAGAAGGACAAAGAGACGGGGCTTCATTACTTCGGGGCGAGGTACTATTCTGCGGAGATCGGCCGGTTCCTGGCTGTTGATCCCGTCGGTCCGGTTGATCCGATGACAGGAAAAGTGAATGGAGACTTTTTAGCAAATCCACAACAATTAAACATGTATGCGTATTCTCTGAATAATCCATATCGATACCTCGACCCTAACGGGGCTTGGGCGGCAGATGTACACTCCGGCATTGGAAACAGAAAGGGTTATGGCACATACACATGGGCAAAGCAGGTTGGATTTAGCGAAAGTGAGGCGAAAAGCATAGCTATTGGAAATAATGCTACAGATATTGGTCCAGGAACAACTTGGTTGCCTTTTGGAGCTGGAGGCGATCAATCAAGACATTTTGATAATCTTAAAATCATTGGTGACTCGCGAGATTCCTGGGCAGAATGGGAGTTACAGAAAGCTGTTGCGTTTGCAAAAAAGGGGAATATGAAAGCAGCATTAGGCCATCTGGGGAAAGGATTGCATAGTTTGCAGGACAAGTATGCCCACAGGGGCTGGGATACGGGACTTTTGGAGTTGATTAAACATCCTGAGTGGTATGACGACTGGCACGATCCGCGAAATGTGGAAGCTGCCCGTCAGACAGAGATCAAATCAAAGGAATATTTAGAAAGATTTCGCAAGGGAATTAAATAGATGAATAATAACTTTAAAATACGCGTTGTCTTGTTGTTGTTGGGGTTGCTTGTTGGATGGGTAGTTGGCGTTTTTTTTGGTTATATCTGGTATTTATTTACACTGGTTGTATTAGGGTATGGTGACAGCGGACCTCAATGGATTAATAAAGTAACTGCATGTATACAAATAATTATGATTATTATAGGCATAATTGCTTCTCAATGGTATTACCATTATGCTCAAAAACGAGGAAGACTTTGATACACAATGAATGGAAAAGCAGATAAATTTAAAACAATTTTTAGGCACTGTCAAGTTAACTGGGTCTGAAATAACATAAAAGCCATTGATAATTATATATAATTCTCTCATTAAACTTTTGACAAAAAGATGGGAGAGTAAAATGGCTAAAAAAAAGCTGTCCAAGATGTTCAAGCTTAAATATTAAAAAGAAAGGTTTTACAAAAAGTTGTTCTAAAACCAAAAGAGGTTTTACAGAAAGAAAACTCCAGAGGTATCTATGTAAAGACTGCAATAAAAGCTTTACTCTTGAGGTAAGAAACAAGCGCAAAAGGCATTCAAGAGAGTTTATAGAAGCAGCCATTAAGAGATATATGGAAGATAAATTTATGGAGGGCATAATAATGAGACCTTTTAAGATTGCATTGCTGATAATGACGAGCCTTATCCTTTTCCTTCCCTCATTTGTCCATGCCGGTGAGGAACTTTATGACAAGCCCGGATTCGACCCGAACAGAGAGACCTTCAGTTTGGCAGACATCGAACATGTTGATCCGTTTACCGGAGGCCTGGTATTAAATTTTCAGGATGTGCGGGTTCCGGGTAATGGTGGTTTGGATCTCGTTGTCCGGAGGACCTATAATTCAAAAAAACATCTGCAAGACATGGATAGATTTCAATGGCGCATCATGTCCCGAAATGGGAGAGGATTCATGGGTGGGACTTGGATGGACCCTGCACTTTGGAAAGTTATATGTTCCCGTCAGTCTGAATCCTTATGGCTCCCTGAATCCACTCATAGAAATGCCCGATGGCTCTCAGCATGAGGCATATTTAAACGCATATGCCTCAAATTATATTACGAAGGATTATTGGATACTGAGCGATGTCAATAATACGAATAAATTGACCTTCGCTGATGGAAGAATTATTTATTTCGAGTATTTTGGGAGAACCGTCACCATAGGCGGCAGTCAGTATAAGGAGTATTACGCCTCGAATATTGAGGATACCCATGGGAATTCAATCTCCATTGTATATAAAGACCCATCAACGAATCCATCATATTTATATGGAACGATAGATTATATCAAAGAAAAGCAAAACCCCTACAGGCAGGTAACATTTCTCTACACGTTGGTCGGCGGCAAATACAGGTTATGGAAAATTAAACGTCCGGATAGTAAGTATATTGTATTCAGTTACACTAATCAAAGCAGTTATAACCGGGTTCTATTAACGAAAGTACAGCCGCCGGTTGGTAATGCATGGCAGTATGCCTATGACACGAGCGGGAGCCTTTTTGAATTGACGAAATTTACAATGCCTTATAATGGGACTATCACCTATACCTATGGGACCTCCGGACTTACCTATGGGGGTGGTAAATTCAAGAATTTCAGAGTGGTGAAGAAAAAGGTAACTGGAGGGACAGATATTCATTCGGGGACATGGAATTTTTCGTATTTTCAGGGTACTGATAATGAATATACAATTATTACAGATCCGTGTAACAGGACAATCAAATATAGGCATTATGGGTATAACAGCGGCTTGAGCAATGGTAATATCTGGAAGCTGGGGTTAATCAGGTCTAAAGAGATCGTTGGGCAGGAAACAACGACCTATGCGTGGACAAACTCGTCATTGATATCCTATGACGATTACGTAGTGTCGACATGGCGAGATGATGCGATTTATGTGCCGTTCATGGCATCTCAGGCGATCGTTCGCGATGGGATGACATACACAACAAGCTACAGTAGTTATGACAACTACGGAAATCCAAAGGTGGTAACAGAAACAGGAGATAAAACAAGGATGCGAAGTTTAACCTATTGGTACAGCACGGCAAAGAACATCGTTAAATACAAAATCAAAACAGAGACAGTGAGGGGAAGTTACCCGGGAACATTTACAACAACATATACATATGACAGCAACACCGGAGATGTAACTTCAATCGATAGATATGGAGTGCAAACATGGTTTACCTATTATTTGAACGGGAATTTAAAGACGGAAAAAGATGCAAATTACAAAATGACCACATATTACTGGAATAATGGACGAGTAAGTAAGGTTGTTACGCCGGAATTTACGGTCAACCGGTCTATCAATGTAATAGGGACGGTTGCGTGGCAGGATGACGGGCGGGGGAATAAGACATATTATTCATATGATGGCGCAAGCAACAGAACATCAATGGATAACTATTCTGCTTCCATAGATTATACATATGATTCCGACAACCGTTTAATAAAGAAAGTGGAGAATATTGCAGGAAAGACCTATACCACACAATACACTTATGATGGCAATGACAACATAACAGATGTTTACTATCCTTCCGGCACGCAAGTGCATTACGCCTACAATTCAAATAACCAGGTCACAGCAGTAACAGGATTTGGAGGGAGCATAATCAATATCACCTATTGCACTACAGGGAGTTGTATAGGACTTCCCATGAGTTTTACCACTTCTAATGGGCTGACAATAAACCTGACATACAACAATAGAAACCTTACTACACAGATTAAAGTTGGCACATCATCGCTGGATATAGGATATAGCTATGACGGCAGGGGGAATGTTATATCCATAACGAATAATCTTGACGGCACACGGAGTCAGTCATATGAATATGACTCTCTTAACAGACTGATAACATTCAACGCAGGCGGGCTGTGGGGAACCGGCGAATTAACGTATGATTCGCTGGGCAACAGAAAGAGCAAAAAAATTGGCAATAATCCAACAAGCTATTATTATTCAAGTAATAGATTGAACTATACAACAGGCAACGAACCATATGATTTCTCATACAATGCTGACGGTGATATGACGTCTATTGACATGCAGGGATTTGTGTATAATCTGCAATACGACAGGCTCCACAATCTCACTTCGTTTCTACATAATGGCGTACCATTGGCGAAATTTACGTATGACGGAGATGGGCTAAGGGTTACGAAGACATCAACGGATGGAGATATTACTGTATATCATTACGATCAGAGCGGCAATGTGATATCGGAGACCGATGAGAATGGTCGACTGATTACCGACTATGTTTATCTGTTTGATAAATTGGCGGTAAAAATACTTCCTATGCCTCATATCGTTGTTTCGCCGGGTTCTTACAACTTTGGTGATGTGTATGTCAATACGGCAGCGACAACATCAATTACAGTCCAGAACAGCTCTACCGGCACAGGGGAGCTTCATCTCGGTACGGTTACTGTTGACCCATCAGAATTCAGCATACAGGCTGACAACTGCTCGGGGCAGACACTTCTCTACGGCCAATCATGTTCCATTAATATTCAATTTCTACCTACTGCTGTTGAGTCCCAGAATGCCAATTTGAATATTCCATCTGATGATCCTGATTTTCATGTCAAGACAGTTCCATTGAGTGGAAATGGTGTATTGCCGATACTGACTATTTTGAAGGGCGGCGACGGTTTCGGCGATGGTGCTATTGTGAGTACTCCAATGGGTATCGACTGTGGCGCAGATTGTTCCGAGTCCTATATAACCGGCACCGTAGTGGCCCTGACTGCTGCACATAATGTTGATTCATCGTTCTCTGGCTGGTCGGGGGGCGGCTGTGCGGGGACCGGGACATGTGTCGTGACAATGAATGCCGATACTGAAGTTACAGCGAATTTCAATGTATTACCACCGCTTGCAGATTTTACATCATCTGCCATATCAGGGTACACGCCCGCATTTACTGTTAATTTCATAGATGCATCACTGCGTGCTCATACGTGGCAGTGGGATTTTGGAGATGGAAGTCTATCCAGTACATTGCAAAATCCATCGCATACGTACACATCTGCTGGTATATATACGGTTACTCTAACGGTGACAAACCCAAGCGGTCAAGATAAAATGGTCAAAACAAATTATATTACTGTCGCGCCTTGTCCCAATAAAGTCCGAATAGTTCATGCTGACAGATCAACAACAAATTATTCCACCGTTCAGTCTGCCTATGATGCTGCAAAGAATGGCGAGACTATACAAACTCAAGGTATAGTTTTTAGTGAAAATCTTAATATTTATAAGGACATATTGGTTAGCATTGAGGGTGGATATGATTGTAATTATTCAACCGTAGTCGGGAAGACGAGCACAATTGGAAACGTGTCAATAAGTGCCGGTACAGTTCACATAGGTAACTTTATAATATCTCAATAAATGAGAAATGGAAATATGCGATACAAAAATAAGGAGGAGAAAAAATGATAAAAAAAGCCTTGATAATGATCGTGGCAGTTCTTATTTTAACTGGGGCTAATGTTTATGCCGGGAATGGAGATCTTATTGTTAATGGAGAGATCCAATTGGGTACCGGCCATTTAAGTACAACTAATCCAAATGGAGCGTTAGTTTTAAATGCGGGACCGAACGTTGACGGCAATGCAGGGATATGGTTTCGTAAACTTAGTGTGCTTGGTGACGTATCTGGATATGTAGACTTAATGAGAATAACATCCGACGGCAATGTTGGCATCGGGACAACGGATCTGCATGGAAAATTAAATATTAAATCAGGATGGGGAGATTGGATTACTTTAGAAAAAAGTCAGGACAATGGATTCTGGCACATTCATAATCCTCAAAATGGAGATAGATTAGAAATAGGATATTATGACGGCACACAAGATCATTGGGGTTATTTTGTAATCAACAATAGTGGCAATGTTGGTATCGGGACGACAGACCCAGGCAATGATAAATTAGATGTCAGAGGCAGGGCATATGCTTCCGGCGGGTGGCAGACAACGAATGCCGATTATGCAGAGTGGTTTGAAAAAGAAGAAGACACCGGTGCTGGCGACTTGATAGGAATTGATTTAGAAACAGGAAAGATAAGAAAATATCAATACGGTGATAAATTAATTGGCATTCATGCTTCAAATCCAAGTATTGTTGGAAACAGACTAAAAGAGACAGATGAGGAAATGGAAGAAACACATACACTTGTCAGTTTGTTGGGACAGGTTGAGTTTAATCCTTCACAAGTCATCATAGATGGCCGTATAGTCAAGACAGTAGATGGTAAAGAGGTCGGCATTTTATTAAGTAACGGCAAAATTTTTATTGGTAGATAACTGAAAGAAAGGGAATTTAGCATGAGGGAGTAATTTATGAGAATAGTGAACAAAAAACTAAAGGTGCTCATCAGTTGGATGATCATAACCGCCTTCTTCTTTGCTCAGACGGCCATAGCAGGGCAGAAGGTCTATTTTTACCACACAGACCCTGCAGGGACGCCTCTTGCCATGAGTGATGAGGGAGGCAATATAGTGTGGGAGGCGGATTACAAGCCCTTTGGAGAAGACTGGAATGTTCCTGTATATCCGGAGAACAACCGGACATTTGTGGGGAAAGAAAGGGACAAAGAGACGGGACTTCATTATTTCGGGGCGAGGTATTATAAATCGGAAATTGGCAGATTCCTCTCCCCTGATCCCGTTGGGCCGGTTGACCCTCAGACGGGTAAGCTAAATGGCCTTATTCTCGCAAATCCTCAGCGCCTCAATCCTTATGCATATGGCTTGAATAATCCTTATAAGTATGTGGATCCTGATGGACGGATCATAGAGGTTATTGGTAATGAAAAAGAAAAGGAAATTATTAAGAGAGATATTGGTAAATTAAAACATAAATCACCAACAGCTAATAAATTGATTAAAAAAATAGAACAGAGCGAAGAAATTGTTGAAATCAAAATTACCGATAAAGGAAATAGCTATGATACGAAGGGAAATGTAATTAATTATAATCCTAATAAAAACCATATTTATAGTGGCAAAGAACAATGGCATTGGAGATATCCAGAAATAGGCTTAGGGCATGAAGCAATTCACAGTTTACATGATATAGAAAATAATATGGGTAGCACAAGAGAGATAGAAGAATCTAAGACGGTTGGTCTACACAAATTTTCAAATGAACCATATACTGAGAATAAAATACGTATCGAATATGGTCTGGAAAGGAGGCCACAATATTAATGATTAAAATGACATATCTCCACCTTTTTTTAGTATTATTGCTTGGCGTATATTCATGCTATGCTGAAGAAATATCATTAACAATTAATAATTTGAAATTGGATAAAGACAATTTGCAGTTTGATTTCGTATTAACGAATAACACTGCAAATCCAATATGGTTTTGTAGCGATATCAATGCTAAAAGCACTATGAATTACGAAATCGAAATAAACAAAAAAGAAATTCTTTTTAGATTTGCAAGTATCACTGTTCCACCCAATATTTTTTTAGATGAACCCATCTGGACAAAATATTTAAAGTTAGAATCAAAAAAGGATTTCAAAGGAAATATCAAAGCAAAAGTTCCTATACATGAAATGTCTTATTTTTTAAGAAAAAAATCTAATGAAAGTCTACAGGCTGTTACTTACGCTGATACCATTAAACTGAAAATAGGAGTTTATAAGATGAATTTAGAAGAATATAAGAAAGTATGCTGCAGAGACGACAGTAATTCACAGGAAGCTTTTGTGAATTGTTTTTGGGCAGAAAAAAATAAAGAACATATAATTAAGACGCAAATAAATAATCAAAATATTCCAATAACTATTCGATAGGAAAACGTACTTATGAGGGAGCTTTCAAGATTATTCGCCTTTTTAGAATTGAAAAGGTTTTCTCTTACCGCACCGATAATGGTGGGACGTCGGCTGCGATATAATACTCCCCCAAAAGTGGACAGAGTAATAAGGTGGATGTTAACGCGGCAGTTGAGCGGTGCCCCGGAGGGGCATCCGTCTCCAACTCCTGGTTCTCCCGCAGCGGAGCGGAGGGAGATTCAGGAGTTACCGCTCAACTGCTGCGTTCCCCCGGAGCGAAGCGGAGGGGGAACATGTCAATAACTCAAAGGAACTTCCAGGGGTGTGGACCTTCATTTTCATGTAATAAAGCTCATGTAATACAGCTATGGGAAGATGAATACAGTGGAGTTTGTTACCGGCCTGCGATGAAGAACCGTAAATCTATACGCCTATGACATTTTTTCTTTGACATTTGACTTTTTAGGGCTGAATCTTATTAAATATATATCCATATTTTTGATATGTTTAAAAGATTTTGTCTCGAGGTGGAGGTTTGAATAAATGTATGCAATTATAAGAACAGGTGGACATCAGTTCAGGGTGAAGTCCGATGAAAAGTTGAAAGTCGATCTGCTTGAGGCTGAAAAGGGTAGTGAGGTTGAATTCAGAGATGTTCTGATGGTTTCTGATGATGACAGGACTGAGGTAGGCGTTCCTTTCATAGAGAAAGCTGTCGTCAAGGCTGAGGTCATCGATCATGTAAAGGATAAAAAGGTGTCTGTGTTCAAAAAGAAGCCGCGTAAGGGTTTTAAGAGAATGAGAGGACACAGGCAGCCCTATACGGTTGTAAAGATCAGGGAAATAGATTTTGGAGGATAGATATGGCACATAAAAAAGGGGTCGGAAGTTCAAAAAACGGAAGAGACAGTAACCCGAAGTACCTTGGACTCAGGAAATATGGCGGCCAGAGTGTAAGGGCCGGCAATATTTTGCTTACACAGAGAGGGACAAAGATCCATCCCGGGAAAAATGTCGGCAGGGGAAGAGATGATACGCTTTTTTCACTCATAGATGGTATTGTTACATTTGAGCGCAAGGACAAAACAAGACAAAAGGTGAGTGTTTACCCCGTAGCATAATAGAATATCATGAGAAAATATTGAAAAAAGCGGTGTCGGTACACCGCTTTTTTTGTTTATGCCTTTCTCCGGGATTATGAGGAAAGGATATAATGAGCAAAACCGTTATTTGAAAGACAATCTGCATTGGATTAGATACAAGGATTATTTTTTCTATCATTTTCATCATTTTCGGGTAATATTGCAATGAAATTTATAGATTATGTAAAAATATATGTAAGGTCCGGTAACGGGGGTAGCGGATGCGTGAGTTTCAGGAGGGAGAAGTATGTACCCAAAGGGGGTCCTGACGGTGGAGACGGAGGGAAGGGCGGTGATGTTGTAATAAAGGCGGATAAGGGCCTTCAGACGCTGCTGGACCATAAATATAAAAAGCAGTATATTGCGAAGAACGGTCAACCCGGAATGGGTAAAAAAATGCACGGGAAGGATGGAGAGGATCTTATTATAAGGGTGCCTGCGGGTACTGTTGTCAAAGATGCCGAATCAGGTGAAATCATCGAAGATCTTGATGTCGATGGCAAGGAGGTCGTATTGGTTCGGGGCGGAAAAGGCGGACTTGGTAATTCCCATTTTGCGACTTCTGTCAGACAGTCGCCCCGTTTTGCACAACACGGCAAAGAAGGCGAAGAAAAAAACCTTGTTCTGGAACTCAAACTCCTCGCCGATGTAGGAATTATTGGCCTGCCGAATTCCGGAAAATCGACTCTGATCTCAGTAATATCTGCGGCAAGGCCCAGGGTAGCCGATTATCCTTTTACGACACTTGTGCCTAATCTTGGTGTTGTTAAGTATGGCGAGTTTAAGAGCTTTGTAGTTGCTGACATCCCGGGGCTTATCGAAGGTGCATATATGGGCGCAGGATTAGGACATCAGTTCCTCAGGCATGTTGAGCGCACATCCGTCCTGATCCATCTCGTGGATATATCGGATATGACCGAAGGTGATGTTATAAAAAACTATAAGGTTATTCTCAATGAACTCGCAAAATATGCGGATGAATTGATGAGCAGACCCCAGATTCTTGTGGCGAGCAAAAGCGATATCGCCAATCCGGAAAAATTGCAGGTTCTTCGGGACTATTGCGGACAGAATAGTATACAATTAATGGAAATATCGGCTGCTGCACATCAGGGTATAGGCGAGCTTGTAACAACGGTTTCGGAGATGCTTGAAGACATGAGGAATGATATATGAAGGCTGTAGTAGTCAAGATCGGAAGCAATATTATAACATCGAATGAAGGTTTGAATTCCAGACGGATAGGAGCTATCGCCAAGGCCGCATATGCAGTTTCGGAAATGGGATATTCGGTTGCGCTTGTTTCATCGGGAGCCATTGCTGCCGGTAGAAGGAAGCTTCGAATAAGGGGGAAGAGACCGGACATCAGGCTGAAACAGGCTGCGGCTGCGGTTGGTCAATCATCTTTGATAAGACAGTATGAGAAGAAATTTGCGCAATACGGCCGGATGGTTGCGCAGATCCTCATTACGCAGGACGCATTTGATGACAGAAGGCGGTATATAAATGCCAGGAACACGATATTAAGCCTTTTTTCCTTTGGTATTATTCCCGTGATAAATGAGAATGATACAGTTGCTGTGGATGAGATCAAGTTTGGAGACAATGACCGCCTGGCATCCCTCATCGCAGGTATGCTGGGTGCCGAAAGGCTTTTTATGCTGTCGGATGTTGATGGTCTTTACACGGACGACCCCAAGAAAAATAAGAATGCAGAATTGATCAGGGCCGTTGATGATGTAAATGACGATATCATGAATATGGCCAAGATATCGTCATCTTCTGCCGGAACGGGGGGGATGTACTCGAAGATCCTTTCCGCGGAGCATGCCGCGGAGCATGGTGTTACAGTAAATATCATAAGCGGGAAGCTGCCCGGTAGAATGGTATCGGTACTGCAGGGTAAGCATTACGGTACTGTTATCAGGGCAAAGGAGAAAAAAATAAGTTCCAGAAAGGGCTGGATAGCCTTTGGTATTAAATCAAAGGGCAGCATTGTTCTTGATAAGGGTGCTGTCGAGGCACTCGCAAAGAAAGGCAAGAGTCTTCTCCCCTCCGGAATAACAGGTGTTAAAGGAGATTTTAAAACAGGGGATGCAGTTTATTGTATTGATATGGAAGGGAACAGAATCGCTAAAGGATTGACAAATTACTCTTCAGATGAAATCAGAAAGATCAGGGGCAGAAAGACATCCGAGATAGAAAAACATCTCGGCTACCGCTATTCCGACGAGGTAATTCACAGGGATAACCTCGTTAGGATAAAGTAATACTTTATAATATCATAAAATGGGAATGAGTAAAGAAAAAATTAAAAATCAGGCCGGTAATAATAAAAAAATAGTGATTTGCTCCTTTACCATGCTTTAGAGATAGAGAGTTTCCGTTACTTTAAAAATTCCCTCGCTTTTTTGAAGAACTCGATATATTCACGCTGCCTGTAATCGTTAAATGTGAAAGGGGTGGGGTGAAAGCCGCCGTCCTTGTAATAAAGAGTTACTTCTGCATAGATACCTTTGCCAAGATATATCCTGTGGCAGTAGTTCTTCGTTGAAGCAAGGACAATCTTTGCCGCTGTAATGTAACCCGGATCTATGTTAACTGTTCTCTTGCGGTCTTTTGAAAGTTCCTGTTCGATACGGTTTGTTGCAACTTTTATATCAGCGATCTCTTCCGGGCTGATTATTTTGTCAAAAAGGATGAATTTTCTTCTGATGGGTGAACCGAGCTCGTCTTCATAATAATGTGAATGCGCCCAGTCAAAAATCCGGGATTCTTGGGCAATATTACCAAATTCATTACCAAGCCTTTCTTCAGCAAGATGCAGCTCTTTACTACTGCCAAAGAGCAACCCGACAAAGAGGAGTGATTTTTCGGGTTCCCTCGGAGTTCCCACAGATAGTGATTAATTTATGCCTGCGGTAAGGAGTTCATGGTCTGCAACTTCTTCAAAGACAGGCTTGTCTCCTTCGAGAGTTACCTTAATACGGGATTCCGCCTTGAATTTACCCTTGATCAGTTCTTCTGAAAGCGGATCTTCAATTTCCTTCTGAATCGCTCTCCTCATTGGCCTTGCACCATAGGATGGCTGATAGTATTTTTCAATAAGCCACTGTTTTATGTCATGGTCAAGCTCGATCATTATTTCCTGTTCAATAAGTTGACTGTTGGTTTCATCGATCAGAAGGTCGATAATGGCATAAAGATGTTCTTTTTCAAGAGGATGAAATACCACGGCCTCATCAATCCTGTTCAGAAACTCGGGATTAAAGGCCTTCTTCAGCTCATTTAATACGCTATCTTTGATTTTAATGTAACTGCTCATACTATCATCTTTATGGAATCCAAGAGGTGTAGCCTTTTCAATAATTCTGGCTCCGAGATTCGATGTCATGATTATGACGGTGTTCCTGAAATCTATTTTCCTTCCGTAACTGTCGGTAAGCACCCCTTCATCAAGTACCTGGAGAAGAATATTGAAAACATCCTGGTGGGCCTTTTCAATCTCATCGAACAATATAACCGAATATGGTTTCTTCCGTATCTTTTCTGTAAGCTGTCCGCCTTCCTCATATCCGACATATCCCGGAGGTGCACCTGTAAGCTTCGAGACATTGAACCTCTCCATATATTCGGACATGTCTACTTTAACCAGTGCGTTATCATCATCAAACAAGTATTCTGCAAGCGCCTTTGCAAGTTCGGTCTTCCCCACTCCGGTAGGCCCCAGAAAGAAGAATGATCCAATAGGTTTTGATCTGCTTTTTAAACCTGCCCTTGAACGCCTTATGGCCTGACTTACTACTTTTATGGCTTCATCCTGGGCAATGATTCTTCTGTGGAGCTCATTCTCCATCTGGAGAAGTTTTTCAGTTTCTTTCTGTTCCATTTTAAACAAAGGAATGCCCGTCATTTTTGAAACTGTATAAGCAACATCTTCTTCCGTGATTACAGGTATCTCTTTGTTGAGATTATCCCGCCAGATTTTATTCTGATGTTCATATTTTTTCTTCAATCTTTCCTCTTCGCTGCGTATCTCGGCTGCTTTTTCAGGATCATGAAGCTTGATATAAAGGTTTTTTTCCTTGGACAATTTAGACAGATCATGCTCCAGTTCTCTCAGCTCAACCGGGGGGGTAAGCTTCTTTAGTTTTATTCTTGATCCGGTCTCATCAATAACATCTATCGCCTTGTCAGGTAAATTCCTTTCTGTTATATACCTTTCGGAAAGTTTGGAAGCGGAAACAATCGCTTCATCACTGATCTTGACCCTATGGTGGGTCTCATATTTCGACTTCAGGCCTCTGAGGATTTCAGTGGTTTCATCGACAGTGGGAGGCTGGACACGGATCGGCTGAAAACGCCTTTCAAGTGCTCCGTCCTTCTCGATATATTTCCTGTATTCATCGGGTGTTGTTGCTCCAATACATTGAATCTCTCCCCTGGAAAGGGCAGGCTTTAACATGCTTGAGGCATCGACGGAACCTTCAGCTGCACCTGCACCGATAAGTGTATGGAGTTCATCTATAAAGAGTATTACATTATCAGATTGCTTTATCTCTCTCATCACTACCTTCAGCCTTTCTTCAAACTGCCCCCTGTATTTTGTACCTGCTATCAGCGCTCCAAGGTCAAGAGAGATAATCCTTTTTCCCAGAAGGCCCTCAGGGATATCCCCGTCAATAATTTTCTGCGCAAGTCCTTCAACTATGGCAGTTTTGCCAACGCCCGGCTCGCCGATTATTGCCGGGTTGTTTTTTATCCTCCTCCCGAGCACCTGGAGAAGCCTCTCAATTTCATCTTCCCTGCCAATGACCGGGTCAAGCTTTCCCTCTTTCGACATTGCAGTCAGGTCCCTGCCGAATTCATCGAGAGCGGGTGTTGCACTCTTCTTTTCCCTTACATGTGGTTGAACGCTCATCGACAGATTAATGGTCAGCTGCCTGGCGCCCAGCAGATTTCCACCAAGGTTTCTAAGGATTTTGCCTGCTATCCCTTCATCTTCCCTTATCAGTCCAAGTAAAAGATGCTCGCTCCCGATATAATTATGGCCAAGCAATCTTGCCTCTTCAACAGCAAGTTCAAGTACTTTTTTTGCACGGGGGGTAAATGGGATATCACCGAATGTCAGCAGATTCGTGCCGAGAGGGAGATTCCTTTCTACTTCAATCCTGACTTCTTCAATGGAAAGACCCATTTTTTTAAGTATCATTATGGGCACACCGTTTTGTTCCCTCAGAAGAGCAAGGAGCAGATGTTCGGTACCTAAATATTCATTCTGCCTTCTCTCAGCTTCTTCTTTAGCATATATTATTACTTTACGCCCTCTCTCTGTGAATTTTTCAAACATGTAAGCTCCTTTAATAGTCTACTCTTATATTAAAGGCTTTTAAAATGTGTTGTCAACTATGATAAGTTTAAAAAATATAAAAATAAATAATTTATGTGGCTATAGTCACCGGAAAACATGGCTTGACTTATATTCAAACATCTGTTTTAATTGTATGTATGAATAAGAGGAAATCTTTGATCAGGACCGATACAAAGCACTCGATCATGGATGCGGCAGAGTATATGTTTGCACGCAACGGGTACAAAGGGACATCTTTAAGGGCAATAACCGGCAGGGCTGGAGTAAATCTTGCTGCCGTCAATTATCATTTCGGTTCAAAGAAGGTCTTGCTTGAGGCTGTACTTCTGCGCAGAATTCAACCGCTGAACCTGGAACGGAGACGGCGATTCGAAGAGATAAGAGATAATGCCCGGAAACTGAGAAAGAAGCCGGAGGCGGAATTAATTCTGAAGGCTTTTATAGAGCCGGTTTTTTATTTCGGTGAATCAGATCCGGGATCAAAAGATTTTATCACGTTGATTGGCCGTGCTATTGTCGACCCCGATGATACCGTGAGAAAAGTCTTTCATAAATTTATGAGATCAATATTTGAATTATTGTTTAAAATGATGTCTGAAGCCCTGCCCGGTCTGTCCAGAGACGTTATCTTCTGGCGCCTTCATTTCACTATTGGTGCTATGGCACATGCTATGCGTATCTGCAGCCCCGATATGAAGGAATTGGCCCATTCAGGTACTGCTACAGATACGAGTGCAGTTATTGAACATTTAATCAGATTTGTTTCAAAGGGAATGAAAGCAAGGAGATGAAATATAGTCTCTATTCAATAATTGTTTTGTCTGTTCTGTTATTTGTGCCTGCCGGATGTTCCATTCATAAATCTCTGGTATCAGACAACATGATGGAACTCCCCCCATCTTTCACAGGGTATGCCGGTGGAAAAGGAACATTATCATCAAAAGGAAAATGGTGGGAATATTTTGGAGATGAAAGCTTAAATGATCTCGAGGCGGAAGCCTTACGGAATAATCCTGATATTATTCGGGCTTATGAAAGAATAAATGAAACTGAGGCTATTTTAAATAAAAGCAGGGCATCGGAATACCCATTGCTTAATATCAATGGATCAGGTGGCAGGAGCAGGCAGCCGGGCATATCCGGGCCGTCAAGCTCTGATAGCTATAGTCTGTCGGCGGAAGCGAGTTATGAACTGGATTTATGGGGTAAGGTCAAATCTGAGGTGGATGCCGGCCAATTTGAAACGCAGGCATCTGTTGAAGACCTGAAGGCTGCATATTTAAGTGTATCTGCAAAACTTGCAGACCTTTATTACCTTGCGGTGGAACTGCGTGCACAGCTTAAGCTGTCTATGGAGACAATCGAATCTTTCAGGAATACGCTCGATCTGGTAAAACGTCGTTACAGGGCAGGACTCGTGCCGGCCATCGATGTATACCAGTCGCGTCAGAATCTGGCTTCCGCCCGGGCACAGCTTCCTGTATTCAAATCAAGGCTTGCCGTTACCCTGCATGCCCTGTCGGTGCTGGTTGGCCGTTATCCTGGTTCGGCAGTGGGAGGTGAGTCTGATGAGATTCCGGAAATTCGTCCGTTCAAGGTCGGCATTCCTTCTCAATTACTCAGAAACAGGCCGGACATAAAATCGGCTTTTCTCAGGCTCAAAGTTAACGACAAAAGGGTGGCATCGGCCGTAGCAGACCGATTCCCATCCTTCAACCTGATTGGAAGTTACGGAGGAGCAAGTGGGGAAGTCAGGACATTGCTCGATTCACCAAATATCTTATGGAATCTCCTTCTGCAGATAACGCAACCTGTTATTGACGGCGGCAGACGCAGGGCGGAGGTCAGGAGGTCTGAGGCTGCTTTCAGGGAGAGTCTCGCCATATATCATAAAGCGGTCTTAAATGCATTGAGGGATGTTGAAGACGCAATAGTTAATAACAGCGCCACAGAAGAAAGGATAAATTCACTAAAAGTACAGGTTGATGCAACTTCGGCATCTCTCAGGCTTGCTATAGACAGATATATGCAGGGGTTATCCGATTATATTCCGGTGTTAACTGCCCAGAGATTTCATTCCGACGCCCAAAGAAAGCTGCTTGCTGCAAGGCGGCAGCTGATTTCAGACCGTATAAGCCTTGCCAGGGCGCTTGGGGGAGGCTGGATGAGGCATGAAATAAATAAACGTCTTGCCGTGGATAAAAACAAAGGAGATAACAGATGAGTTTTAGAGACAGACTGTATAAAATTGTCTTGCCGCTGGTCATTATTCTCGCGAGCCTGATAGTAATGCTGGTTATGATCCGTTTCCGGTCTGCCCCGAAGAAGGAGGTAAAGACGGTTATCGGTGTCCTTGCCGAGGTCATGACGGCTGAAAAAAAAGATTACCGGGTAGTGGTAACCGCAACCGGAACCGTGCAGGCCGGAAATGCAGTAACTGTAACTCCCCAGGTGAGCGGCCGGGTACTATATGTCTCTCCGTCTTTTGTCGCGGGAGGGTTCTTCAGAAAGGGCGACCTGCTATTTGAGATAGAGAAGGTAGACTATGAACTGAAAATCGAGCGTGCCAAAGCGGCGCTTGCCGAGGCGGAACTGTACCTGGCCAGGGAAGAAAGCAATGCACAGGTTGCCCGTCAGGAATGGGAAAGACTGCAAATCAAAAACAGGGGTAACCCAAATCCGCTCGTTTTATATGGACCGCAGTTAAAGAATGCGCGGGCCAGGGTTGCCTCGGCCCGGGCATCCCTTAAAGGTGCAAAGCTGGATCTCAAACGGACAAGGGTATATGCACCGTTCAATTGTCGAGTCCACTCCGAAAAAGTAGATATCGGTCAGTATGTGAAGGCAGGAGTCGGTTTTGGGGTTGTTGATGGAACAGACAAGGCCGAAATTGTTATCCCGATCTCAAGAGATGATCTGCAGTGGTTGAAAGTGCCCGGTTATGGATCAAAAAAGCCTGGATCCGCTGCTGCAATAAAGGTAACGGCCGGTAATAAATTATACGCCCGGGAGGGAAGAGTAGTCCGTTCGCTGGGTGAGGTCGATAAGCGTGGGCGAATGTCCAGAATCATAGTTTCGATTGATGACCCATATGGACTCAAGAGAAGACATAAGAATGGAGGACCGGGGCTGGAGATCGGGATGTTTGTTGAAGTTGAACTTAAAGGCACGGTTTTAAAGGGGATTATAGCATTGCCGGCCGGTGCCCTGAGGGGAAATGGGAAGACTGTATGGGTTGTAGACAATAAAAACAGGCTTCGTATAAAACCTGTAAGCATCGTAAGACGGGAAAGAGAAAAAGTCTTGATTGACGGAGGGTTGTCCGGAGGGGAACGGATTGTCATCACTTCAATACCGGGTGCGGCTGACGGAATGAAGCTGAGACCCGTGAATAAAGGACCGGCTACATGAAGAGCGCCATAAAGTGGATGGCACATAATCACGTTGCCGCCAATTTGCTCATGATGGTACTTGTAGCGGGCGGCCTGATTAACGCTTTCTCGGTCAAACAGGAAGTCTTCCCCGAAATCGATCTTGACAGGATTCAGGTTGCCGTTGCATATCCGGGCGCAGGGCCGGAAGAAGTTGAAAATGGCATTCTGCTTAAGATTGAAGAGAATCTCACCGGAGTGGATGGTATCAAAGAGGTAAAATCGCTTGCAAAGGAAGGGGTGGGGATTGTTACGGCCGAACTCTATCCGGGCGAAGATAGCGATCAGAAACTGCAGGAAATCAAGAGTGAAGTGGACAGGATCATCACATTCCCTAAGGATGCTGAAAAACCGGTTATTACCAAGCTTCTGAACAGGTACGAAGTGATTTCAGCAGTAGTTTATGGAGATGCATCGGAGAAAAGCCTGAGAGAACAGGCCGAGCTTGTAAGGGAAGAGTTGCTTGACATCCCGGAGATTACACAGGTTGAGCTTGGAGGGGTGCGGCCTTATGAAATCTCAATTGAAATACCGGAAGAAAACCTTCGTAAGTACAACCTGACCCTGGACAGGGTGGCTAATATTATAAGAAATGCGTCAATCGATCTGCCCGGAGGAACGATAAAGACTGAAAATGCTGAGGTGCTTCTCAGGACAAAAGAGCGCCGCTATACAGGTCCGGAATATTCTGATATTACGGTTATAGCGAATCCTGACGGCACACAGGTGAAATTGGGTGATATTGCAAACATAAAGGATTCTTTTGCAGAAACGGATGTATTCGCAAGGTTTGACGGCAAGCCTGCTGCCATGATAAAGGTGTTTCGTGTCGGCAGCCAGAAGCCCATAGAGATTTCCCGACTGGTCAGGGATTACGTAAAAAAGAAAAACAGGATGCTGCCGGATTCACTGAGGATTGCCACATGGAACGACACATCGGAACTCCTCAATAGCCGTATGGGCCTACTGGAAAAAAATGCTGTTTTAGGTTTAAGTCTGGTTATTATAATTCTCGGTCTCTTTCTCGAGATACGTCTTGCATTCTGGGTTATGCTCGGAGTCCCCATATCCTTTTTAGGTGCGATTTTCCTGATGCCGTGGCTTGGCGTTTCCATAAACATGATTTCACTTTTTGCTTTTATCCTTGCTCTCGGAATTCTTGTCGATGATGCGATAATAGTGGGAGAAAATATTTACGAACACAGACAAATGGGCAAGACATATGAGAAAGCCTCTGTAGACGGCGTTCTTGAGGTTGCTTTACCGGTCGTTTTCTCGGTTATGACTACAATAGCGGCTTTTCTTCCACTCGTGTTTGTAAGCGGTGTGATGGGCAAGTTTATAAAGGTTATCCCCCTGATAGTTATTTCATTGCTGTGCGTTTCACTTGTTGAGTCCATGTTTGTCCTTCCGTCTCACCTGTCCATGGGAAAACGGCGGCAGGCATCAAAGGGATTGATTGGATCAATCGACAGAGTCCGTTCCGCCTTCAGCAAAAAAATGGATCAGCTCATATCCGGCCATTTCAGCCGTCTTCTTGCCATGTGCCTCAGAAACCGCTATACTGCGGTCGCCATAGGCATTGCTATCCTCCTTCTTACCATTGCAGTTATAAAAGGAGGAGTAATTAAATTTACTTTTATGCCGGTTGTAGATGGTGACGTAATAATAGCGCAACTGAAGATGCCACCGGGCTCACCTGTACAGGAAACTGCAAGGGTTCAGAAATACATCGAAGAAAAAGCCATGGAAGTGGTTGCAGAGTACGATAAAAAGCTTTCGGAGGGCAAATCGGTATTGCGAAATGTATATTCTCTGGTCGGCGCTACATTACTATCAGGCGGGCCTGCCGGGGGATCCTCAAATTCAAGTGCATCTTTGGCTGATATGGCCCTTTTCCTGGCCCCAAGTGAAAAGAGGGGAATCCCCGCAACAGAAATTGCCAATAAATGGAGAGAAAAGATCGGGGAAGTCCCCGGTGTTGATTCTATCGCAATACAATCGAACATAATGCATATGGGAGCAAATATTGACATACGAATAGAGCATGAAGACTACAAGGTTCTATCTGCAGTTACGGAAAAGATCAGAAATGCGCTTGCCGAATATCCGGGAGTCGGGGATATTACGGATAACTTATCCAGAGGAAGAAGGGAAATCAAGTTTCATCTGAGACCTGAGGCCCGCACACTGGGGGTTACGGAGGAAGACCTGGGCCGGCAGATAAGAAACGCCTTTTACGGAGCGGAAGCCCTCCGGATTCAGCGGGGAAGGAATGAGGTTAAGGTAATGGTTAGATATCCTTACAGGGCCCGCAGGGATATCCATGATCTCGAATCAATGCGTATTCGCACACCGGATGGCGGCGAGATTCCGTTGAAGAGGGCCGCGTATGTAGTGCAGGGCTTTGGATTCAATGAGATAAACAGGGCGGACAGGAAGAGGGTGATTGATGTAACAGCGAGTGTTAATGATAAAATCGCAAATGCCGGGGATATACTTCAGGACCTTAAGCATGGTCTTCTCAGAAAGTTGTCGAATGATTACCCCGGCCTTACGTTTAATCTGGAGGGAGAAGAAAAGGAGCGACGCGAATCCATGGACAGTATGAAGAAGGGTTTTCTGCTGGCACTGATAGGAATCTATGCCCTTCTTGCCATACCGTTCAAGAGTTACAGCCAGCCCGTTTTGATAATGATTGCAATTCCTTTTGGTCTTGTAGGGGCGGTTATCGGCCACCTGATCATGGGTTTTAATCTGAGTATATTGAGCATGTTTGGTCTTGTGGCGCTTTCAGGCGTTGTGGTAAACGATTCACTTCTGCTTATAGACAAGATAAACAGGAACAGGAAGAAAGGGTTAGATATGCTGCAGGCCCTTCAGGATGCAGGACAGCGACGCTTTCGTCCGATATTGCTGACATCGCTTACGACGTTCTTTGGTCTGTTTCCCATGATTATGGAAACGAGCGTGCAGGCGCAGTTCCTTATACCGATGGCTATCAGTCTCGGGTTCGGGATTCTGTTTGCAACCGGCATAACGCTTCTATTAATACCCTCACTGTATTTAATCCTGGAGGATATGAGAAAACTTTTACATTTACGAAAATCCTTCAATAGCCACGAAATGTAGTATATTTACATCAATTTAATATAACGCATAACGCGAAACGGCTAAAGAGAAGATATGGAGGCTCCCTCCCCCCCTCCCTGGAAGGGAACAATATAAACAGGATATATACCTTTAATAGTAGGGGCAAAACGGATAATTTATGCTGAAACAATATTTCCTGATCTCATAAGAGCTGGGGATATATGGAGTATTCCAGCGGGCAGTGCATCTAAAATCGACTGCTTTTTCAAGACACGGACAAAAGTCCCTGGTATTATCCAAACCTTCATCCCTGTTATCAGGATCGTTATTATCGATGTCTCTGTCTTCAGCCATGATTAAAATGATAGCCTCATAATAGTAAATATAAAATTCAAGCTGTCAAAATTTCGGGACATTATTTTACAAAGACTGGAATAACAAGATATAGCAGTCTAATTCTGATTTGTCTGTAGGTATTTTTCCTACAACAGACTTGTCTGGAACAATGCAGGAAATGAGGGACAGATTGCAGAATTTAACTTACAATTCCCCGCAGCTTGCTGCGGGGAGGTTTATCGGGCGGTCATGACGCCAGGTGTGATCCGGATTATTCCACAAGTCCATTCTTTATTGCATAATGGGTGAGCTCGGCATTATTCTGCATTCTCATTTTATTGAGAACTCTGCTTCTGTACGTACTGATGGTCTTTACGCTCAATGCCAGATAATCAGAGATATGTGTTAGCGTTTTGCCTGAGGCAATCATGCACAATACCTGGTATTCTCTATCCGAAAGGACGGTGTGAAGCGGACGGTCGGAAGTATCATCAAGGGCATACGCAATCTCTTCCGCCAGGGACTGGCTGATATATTTTCCTCCTCTGGAAACCTTTTTTATTGCAGCAATAAGTTCATCGGGAGCACTTTCCTTGGTAAGATATCCCGAGGCCCCGGCCCTGAGAGCCCTGATTGCATATTGTCCCTCAGGGTGCATTGTAAGGATCAGTATCGGCATATCAAATCCCTCGCACCTTATCTGTTTCAGGACGTCAAGCCCGCTCCTGCCGGGCATCGATATGTCCAACAGGATTAAGTCATAGCTATTGTTTCTGACTTTGTTGATAATCTCATCTGCTTTACCGGCCTCGTCGATATCGGATAAACCGGAATCTAAAAGTATCTGTCTGAGTCCTTCACGAACGATTGTATGGTCGTCTGCAATGAGAATTTTAACCATTGGATCCTCCGTTGATGACTATTGGTATGACTGCAGTTACAGTTGTTCCTTTACCGGGGATACCATCAATGATCAACTCACCATTCCAGAAGCTGACGCGTTCATGCATTCCCATAAGGCCGAACGACATAGTCTCCGAGAGCTTATCCGGAGTAATGCCTGCACCGTTATCCTTTACTTCGAGTCTGATTTTTCCATCTTTCTGTTCAATAAGGACCCGCACCTCCGTGGCATTTGCATGGCGTGCTATGTTTGTGAGCATTTCCTGAAAAATACGGAACACGGTAGTGGCAAGTCCTTTATCGAGTTCTATCTCGCAGGCAGGCAAATCAATATTACAGATGATATCGCTATGTTTCCGGAATTCATCGATCTGCCACTCGATTGCGGCGATGAGTCCAACGTCATCAAGTAAACCGGGCCGCAGTTCCTTTGATATCCTGCGAACAGAGTTTATGGTTGAATCTATCAGTGCAGACATCGATTGCACTCTCTCTGAAAATTTGTTTTTATCATCGAAGTTCTGGCGGAGCAGTGAAAGGTCCATCTTCAAAACCGTTAACGACTGCCCCAATTCGTCGTGGATTTCACGTGCTATATGTTTTCTTTCTTCTTCAGTGACGTTCTGCAAATGAGAAGCGAGTTTGCGTAACTGCCCGTGTGATCTTCCTATTTCATCTTCTGCAATCTTCCTTACGGAAATGTCGAATATTACTCCATCAATATACAAAATCCCGGAATCCGATGACAGTATGGGCCTTCCCCTTTCGAGGAAATATCGAATACTGCCGTCTTTGTGTATTAAACGGTATTCGATCTGGAATGGCTGCTTCAGCTTGATTGCATATTTTACGGTTTTAATAACATGCTCACGGTCTTCATTGTGAATTAATGGATCAATGGAGCATATTTCTCCTTTCATCAGCTCGTCCGGCCTGTAACCGGTCATCGACTCGACCATATTGTTGAAAGACTGCATCTTTCCGTTGTCCCCCGGCCATAATCTGTAAACAATAGCAGGGATGTTCTCAGAGAGTGTCCTGTATGAGGTCTCGCTTTCGCGGAGAGACTTCTCTGACATTTCCCTTGCCGAAATTTCATCTTCGAGTGTCTTGATTGCCGCTTTCAGACCGGACGTACGCTGTTTAATAATATTTTCAAGGTGATCATGACTCTCCTTCAAGTCAAATCGAAGCCCGAGTTCATTTCTGAATCTTTTATCTATCAGATGTCTGAGAAACAGAATGGTCAGAAATGATGACACCATGAAAAAGTTTGCCGTAAAAAAGAAATGGTAATCCACAATTCTTTCCGTGGCAATTATGGGGATGAGATATATGGCATATATAAAGATAATTGAAAAAATGTGAAGGAAAATGCTGGCTGGCACAAATCCAGTCACTATAATTGCAAATAATATCATGCCTACGTAATAACTGGAAACCTGGCCGCCCGTCCTCAGAATCATCAGTTCTATGGTGACCGCCGTCGCTGTAATGGCAATAAAAGCAAGCGAATAAAGTAGATTTCTGGAATGAACTTGCCGGACGATGATAGCTATCGACAGGAGAAGAACGGCAATGATTACCCTGTATAACATAAACAACTGAAAATTTTCGTATGCGGTGACATAATCGAGGATACCGACGAAGAGGAATATTATTGAACCAAAGAACAAAGCCCTCGATAACCAAAGCTGCGTGATCCTGTCAAAATGTGTTTCTATATAATCTTTCTTGTCCATCTGCACACAGTCGGAATACATATTCAGAGATACCTTTCGTAAAGCCTTCTTTCATAGTCAGGAAAATCTTTTAGATTAAGATGTTTCTTCCGTATTTCCCCCAATTTCATGAGCTTGACGTTGAGCTCCCTCATCTTTTTCAGCCTTCCCCTGCCATCATCCAGCGTATTTATTAAAGAATGCAATGAAATTATCTCATTTCTGAGTTCAAGCTCGGAAGGTATGCAACCGGCTTTCTTCAGGACTCTACATGATAAACGCAGGTCTTCGCGGATATATGCATCATTGCCGAATTCAGGCGGCTTGTCTTCATTTGACAGGTTACTGAACTCTCCGTTATCGATAGCTTCTTTTGTCCGTCGCCCGGCTATTTTTCTGAAAATTTCCACGCTGATTTATTATACGATTCACGGATTAAGGGGTCAAGAATTGATCTTCCCTGCGGCAAGGCCACGGGGAATAGACTCGCTATCCATTGATCTTCCCAATGGCTTCGCCTGTCTGCGTGCGGCACGCACAGGCAGGCCGCCGGTAATCTAATGCAGGGAAGATTTCATTATTATATTCGCTCACATACGCTCGCTATTCATTTAAGTTACTCGGGATTGATAAATTGTCTAAATAGAGTCTGTCCATAAAGACAGTCCCTCTATCTGTCATTTCCCGACTTAGTCGGGGAATCTATTCTTTTCAATAAGTTCCGGATGCCCCGAATGTTTTCGGGGGATGACAAAAATAAAAAACGGCAATTTATGGACAGACTCTAAATAATTATTGCTGCTGTATTAATGGGGACGACAGTGATATCATAGTTTGCCTTATGAACGTGGATGGTGTTTATTATGAACCAGTCTGAGCCTTTCCGATGTCACTTTTGTATATATCTGGGTTGTGGATATGTCTGAATGGCCCAGCATCTTCTGTACTGCCCTCAGGTCGGCGCCACCCTCGAGGAGATGGGTGGCGAAAGAATGCCTTATCATGTGCGGTGTGACTTTTATTCCCGTTATCTTTCCGATCTCTTTGATCGTTTGCCAGAATCTCTGTCTTGACATCCGTCTGCCCCTGTTTGAGAGGAATAGGACGGATGTATAATTCGAATCCTTTATCAGTCCGGGTCTGAGATCGGCCATGTAGTTCTTTATCTTTTTTATTACCCTTGTGTTAACAGGCACAAGCCTCTCTTTCGACCCCTTGCCCAATACCCTGATATATCCGGATTCGAAATTGATGTTTTCTATTTTTATTGAGACAAGTTCGCTCACCCTTAGGCCTGCGGAGTACATGAGTTCGAGCATTGCTGCATCCCTTGTATAAAAACGGGTAGGCCGTTTTACTTCAAGGAGTGATATTACCTCTTTCAGGCTCAAGGCCTTTGGGACCGTATGCCATTTCCTGGGGGATGTAATATTTTCGGTTGGATTATTTTCTGAAATTCGTTCATAGTTGAGATAACGATAGAATCCTTTTACCGACGAAATTATTCTGCCTGTGCTGGATGGGCTGTATCCCTGATCTTTAAGCAGTTCTATAAAACTTATAACATCCTCTTTCCCGGCTTCAAAGACGTCGATGCCTTCATGTCTCAGGTAAGCTTCATATTTGTTCAGATCCTGCCCGTATGCAGAAATAGTGTTTTTTGCCATGCCTTTTTCTACTGTAAGGTAAATGAGAAAATCACTGATTGGAGTATTTTGCACGAAATTTCCTGAACCCGCTTTTATCAAACAGTTTTGCATAGATAACATCGGCAATCTGCCTCAGATTGACGGTATCCGCCCTGTTATAAGAAAGGAGCGTATCAAGTGCCTTTCTGTCTCCTGTTTCCCATTTTTGCCACAATTTAACGGCATCGAGACCATTAAGCTTATTGATTCCCGATTCTCTTTTCAGTCCGAGGTCTGCCTCTATCTTTTTCAGCCCGCCGAAAAAACCGGCCTTTCTTGAAGCAAAACAGAGGTCATAATGCGGCAACTCCATATCCTTTAATGAGCTGAAATGCTTTTCGAGAAAAGGCATGTCGAAGATTCTCCCATAGAAACTTATGATCAGCTTGCAGGAGGAGAGTTCTCTGAAAATGGAAGTTTCGTCAAGATTGATGCCTTTTATATACTGCCGGAAGTCTTTACCGTCATAAAAACCTGCGACCGTTATTTCACCTCCATCTTTTGCAGGCAGACCGTTGGTCTCGATATCTATGCAGAGGGAATGGTCCCGGAAATACCTGTAAAGCCTCCAGTGGTCGCTCTTCCTGATGAATTCTGCAAATGGTTTTGCATTATACCGCTCCAGCTCATGGGAGAAATATGTGATCATCTCTTCGTGAAGAGGTTGCCTGTCCATCAGTGAGGTGGGCAGTGTACCGGCGGCAAGGAAGTCTTCCCATGAGAGAATGCCTCTTTTCCAGAGAAGCTTCTCCGTTTTCTCTCCGACACCGTCCAGCATGAGGAAGGTATTCCTGATCATTTTGTGTTTCCGATTATATAAATTTTATGAATCATCCAAGGATGTCCCTTACTTCCTGTGTATATTCATTACTATTATAAATGAAAAGAGGTTTTTCTATCTTTATGGACGCACGGGCCGTTTTTATTCCTTCAACCAGCACCATCCTTGATTCCGTATTGATATCGGGGTGGATGAACCTTGCCCGCTTTGGCTCAATATGAACGTCCCTCATCTTTTCAAACAGATCTGCTGTTCGTTCAGGGTGGTAAATTATATACATATTACCCCTGGGTCTCAGCAAATAGTCCGTTGCATACATAAGCCTGTCCAGGTCCATCCTTATTTCGTGTCTTGCAACCGCTTTTTCGTCATAAGGGCTTATCCTGCCTGTCCTCTGCTTTCTGAACGGGGGATTGCTTACAATGACATCAAAGGACGACGGTGTGAACGGGTTGAGCCCGTCAATCTCAGCTGCATCAAGATTGTATGCCGAAACGCGGTCGCCGAGTCCGTTAATGGCTATGTTTTTTTTGCAGAGTTCATAAAGTCCTTTCTGGATTTCAATTAATGAAACCCTTGATTCCGTGAATTTTTTTGCCAGCAGTATACCGATTACACCATTTCCTGCACCGATATCGGCAATATTATGTGGTTTGAGCTTTCTGACGAAATCGGCGACCAGCACTGAGTCAATGGTAAAACGGTACCCTGCTTTTTTCTGATATAGATTAATATTCCTGATGCTGTCGAGTGAGGTTTTCATGAGAATCTTTTCGTCAATTGATTGTAAAGTCGGGGCCGCCTGTCTCTGAATATGTTATTGAACCTGTTTAAGTCCTTGTTTCGTGCCGTTGAAGGGTCGATCCCGATTACCTTTATTTCTTCCTCTTCTTCCGATGCCCTGTACAGTATTTCCCCTCCGGTGCCGGTAATCTGGCTTGCCCCAATGTAATTAAACCCCCGATTATCCTGATGCCTGTTTTCTGCCCCCGTCCTGTTGGCGGTAATGGCATAAACCGAATTTTCGAGACACCTTAACGGCATGCCGTTGGGGCAGTGCGGCATGACCAGATTGGAAGGGTGTGCAATGACCTCAGCACCCATAAGGCCAAGTACCCTTGCCGATTCAGGAAAGAACCAGTCAAAGCAGATCATTACCCCTATCTTGCCTATATCGGTATCCCAGACATGGAACCCGGTATCTCCGGGGGAGAACCACAATTTTTCTTCAAAGAAAAGGTGAGTCTTTCTGTATGAGCCGATGAATCCGTCAGGCCCGGTTATAACCGCTGAATTGAAGTATTTGCCCGGGGCTTTTTCCGCAAGACCTGCAACTATGTAGCAGCTCTTTGATCTTGAGAGACCGGCGAGAGCGGAAGTAGTAAAACCTCCGGGAATGTCTTCGGACAGACCTGCTACTTCGTCATGTGTGATGAACTGATATCCGGTATTGAATAGCTCGGGGAGGACCATAAGATCGAATTTTTCGTCATGCAACCTGTTGACGACATGTTCAGTATTTGCTTCTATATTGCCAAAAACGGGATTGAACTGGAAAAAGCCGGCTTTCATAGATGATATTATACATGTTTGGGGGGCTATAAGGTATATGATAATGATGCCGTTCCGCAATTACAGGCAATTTTGCCTTCATGGTGCGCTATTGTGTCTATCGCAACCTCACCCTGGTCATTACACCGTGGAGTTTTTTAGTCGGAAATTTAAAAAACTGGATGAAGGTCGGGGTATTCCTCTTTAAAAAAAAGAACGCCTTCCATAAGGGATTGTTTGTAGATATATCCTCGACACCATAAAAAACGGTTCTCTCCTGTATCCCCGCCTTTCTGAGTATGCCCTCGATATTTATTACTTCCATATATCCCATCTGTATCTCAAAGACTCTGAGGCCTTTGGCGATATCTTCCTTAAAGGAAGCGGCCACGCCAAAAGGGTCACTCCTTTTGGTGATCGAGATGAAAATATTGTCTTCATATAAAATGCCGTGATAAAACATTGTCTGTGTTATATAAAACGGAATCTCCTTTATATCCTTTATAAGAAACAGGGCTGTGCCCTTGATCTTTTCGGTTGTCTTGTATGTCTCCCTGAACCTGGGCAGGAATTTGTCTATGGGCATAAAATCAATCATCCTGTAAAGCCTCTTCTGGCCTTCGGTATAAATGACGATCATCGAAAGCGGAACCAGGGCGAGTATCAGCGACCAGTATGCGCCGTGTGGTATCTTGGACAAATTCGCGCAGAGGTATACAACATCAACAAGAGTGATAAAAATGCAAACAAGCGACAGGAGAGGTTTTTGCTTCAGATAGAATATCCAAATCATCATAATGCCCGTGATGGTCATGGTCCCGGTAACCGCAAGACCGTAGGCAGCTGCAAGATGGTGGGACTCCCTGAACTCCATCATTATGAAAAGCACCGCCAAAAGAAGAAACCAGTTGACCGATGACAGGTATATCTGTGACCTGTGTTCAATGGAGGTATAATCCACCTTGAACATCGGCATTATCCTCGTTGTTATCCCCTGGTATACTATCGAAAACATGCCGCTTATCATTGCCTGCGAGGCGATTATGGTTGCAGTAATGCTCAGCAGGAGGAACGGAATATACAGTTCCTTTGAATAGTGCAGCGACATCTCGAAGAGCAGGTTTTTCGTTTCGGGATGCCTTAGCAGGAATGCCCCCTGTCCTAAATAATTGAGTACAAGCGCAACAAATACCACACCCCATGCCCGCCTGATGGGGTTTTCTCCGAGGTGACCCATATCCGCGTACAGCGCCTCACCACCTGTGGCGCAGAGTATTATCTCTCCGAGCGCTAAAAACCCTTTTAATCCGCTTTCATAGAGGAATTTTAACCCGGAAAAGGGGTTAAGGGCATAAAGCACCCGCGGCGTTTCAGATATGGATAATATTCCAAGGACGGCAAGAGCTGTAAACCAGACAACCATTATGGGACCGAAAAAACCGGCAACCTTCTCTGTCCCCTTGCTCTGAATAGAAAAAAGCCCGATGGCAATGGCCGCCGCAATTATGACGATGGTATCCTGCGAAAGGCCCTGAAGTCCGGGGATGAGATGGGCACCCTCAACAGCGCTCAGGAGACTGATGGCGGGCGTAATTACCCCGTCTCCGATGAGGAGAGATATCCCTATGACGGATAACAGCATCACGAAACCCACAGTTCTTTTCGAACTGAGAAGCGAGCTGAGTATCTCTTTAAGTACTATTGTCCCCCCTTCACCTCTTTTGCTGAGATTCATGGCAAGCCATGAATACTGTATTGTAACGAGCGAAATTATTGTCCAGACGATTAAAGACAGGACCCCGAGGATATTTTCATTCGAGGGAGGAAGTATAAGGAATACTACTGTTAAGGTATAAATGGGGCTTGTGCCGATATCTCCAAAGACAAGACCGAGAGACTTGATTATATCTTTAACCGGATGGCTCTTCTCAAGCATGATTCCCCCGGGCGGTCATTTCATTAATCCCTGTAAGACCGTTAAGCAATAATCCCATCAGTCATGTGCACAATCCTGCTGCATTTTTTTGCAAGAGATTCGTTGTGAGTAACAATAATAAATGTAATGCCCATATCCTCGTTGAGAGACCTTAATGACCGGAAAAGCTCATCGCCTGTTGAAGTATCGAGGTTTCCTGTCGGCTCGTCAGCAAGAATAAGTCCGGGATTAAGTATCAATGCCCTTGCTACCGCAACCCTCTGCTGCTCCCCTCCTGACAGCTCGCCGGGCCTGTGAAGTCTTCTGTCGTATATTCCGAGTCCTGAAAAGAGACTGGATGCATATTCTTCAATTTGGCGACTGTCTGCACCGGCGATCAGTCCGGGGATGATCACATTTTCAAAGGCTGAAAATTCGGGCAGGAGGTGATGAAACTGAAATACAAAGCCTATTTGGCTGTTCCTGAATTTTGCTAACGCATCATTGTTTAAACGGAATACATCCCGGCCGTTGTAAATTACCTTTCCCGATGTGGGCTGGTCTATAGTGCCGAGTATATGCAGGAGCGTGCTTTTCCCTACACCTGATGCCCCTGTTATGGCGATAAACTCTCCCTTGTCGATACTCAGGTTTATCCCCTTCAGTACATTAAGGATTCCTGCTTCGGTAGTGAATGATTTCTTAATGTCTTCAGCTATCAGGGTTCCGTTGCCCATCTATTCGTACCTCAACGCTTCGGCAGGGGCAAGTTTCGATGCCTGCCGTGCAGGATAGATGGTAGCCAGGAAGCTGATAAATACAGCGCTGGTGCATACGATGATAAAGTCGGATAATTCCATCTTTGCAGGCAGGTGGCTGAGATAATATACATCTGCCGGAAGCTTGATTATTTCAAAGTTATTAATAAGGAACGATATCAGGAATCCTCCCGTGAGACCGATAAGCGTACCAATAATTCCGATAAGCAGCCCCTGTATCATGAATATGGACATAATTCCCCTGTCGGTAGCGCCCATGGTCTTCAGTATTGCAATCTCTCTTTCCTTTTCGATGACATTCATTATCAGCGTGCTGACTATATTGAAAGCGGCTACAAGAATTATCAGGGTAAGAATAATAAACATTGTAAACTTTTCAAGTTTCAGGGCCGCAAACAGATTCCTGTTCATTTCAATCCAGTCCCTTGCATAAAACGTCGGGCCGAGGATACCTATCACGGATTTTTTTATAACAGGGGCTGAGTAAATGTCATCAAGTCTGAGTTCGATTGCGTTAACCTGTCCGGGAAAATGAAGGAATTCCTGGAGCGAGTTCAATGATACAATGGCCAGGTTTGCATCATAATCATACATGCCTACCTCAAAAATACCGACCACTCTGAACTTCTTTGCCCTCGGGAGCATGCCAAGGGGACCCATTTCACCTATCGGCGAGATAACGTTTACCGTATCACCAGGCAAAACACCCAGACTGGAGGCCAGCTCCCTGCCGATTATGATGCCGGGAGTGCTGCTGTTTTTGGCAAGGTCATCAAAATTTCCCATATACATATGTTTATAGATCTCAGTGGTTCTTTTTTCATATTTCGGCAGTATACCTCTTATAAAGACTCCTTGAGACCGCTGGTTCCTCGATAGCATTACCTGACCCATAAGAAACGGTGACGCGGCCTTTACCCCTTTTATCTCTTCGGCTTTTTTCATAACATCGAGGTATTTTTGGATCTTTCCGGAATAACTCATTACTACTACATGGGCATTTACTCCGAGTATCTTTTTCTGGAGGTCTTCCTGGAAACCGCTCATGACGGAAAGTACGACAAGGAGGGCCATTACCCCGAGAGCGACGCCTGCCGTGGATATGACCGTATTGAATGAGATACTCCTGCGCCTCTTTTTTGACATCAGGTATCTGATTGCTATAAGGATGGGATAGGACTTTTTCACTTTTCCGGTTTGAGTTGCGGGAAAATTATTACGTCCCTTATCGAGGCGGAGTTTGTCAGAAGCATTACCAGCCTGTCTATACCTATCCCTTCACCTGCAGCCGGAGGCATTCCGTACTCGAGGGCCCTTACGTAATCCTCATCCATCCGGTGTGCTTCTTCGTCTCCCTTTTCCTTTGCCTCGACCTGGCTCTGGAATCTTTGCTTCTGCTCCGCAGGATCATTGAGCTCGGAAAAGGCATTGACGATCTCCCTGGAAGCAATGAACAGCTCAAATCTCTCTACGAGTTCGGGGTTATCCTTTTTCCTTTTTGCAAGAGGTGACAGTTCTACAGGGTAATCAATTATAAAAGTCGGTTGAATAAGATACGGCTCCACCTTTTCCTTGAATATCTCATCAAGTATTTTACCGCAGGAGTCTTCCGGTTTCACAGCTATCCCGTTCTGCCTTGCCCATGAGAACGCCCTTTCCCTGTCTCTTAATATATCTTCCGGAACACCTTTCCGGACAAGTGCATCATAGAGCGGAATCCTGGGCCAGGGCGGAGTGAGATCGATGGTATCGTCACCGCAGGGTATCTTAAGGGACCCGATTACAGTTTCAGCGAGGTATTTGAACAGATCCTCGGTAAACGGCATCAGAAAATTGTAATCCTTGTATGCAATATAAAACTCGAGCATCGTGAATTCCGGATTGTGCTTTGTTGAAATGCCCTCGTTTCTGAAGTTCCGGTTAAGTTCAAATATCCGCTCGAAACCCCCGACCAGGAGCCTTTTAAGATAAAGTTCAGGAGCAATTCTCAGATAAAGATCGATTCCAAGGGCGTTATGGTGTGTTATGAACGGCCTTGCCGTTGCGCCACCGGGTATCTGCTGCATCATGGGTGTTTCGACCTCGATGAAGTCGCGAGACTCGAGAAAGTCTCTGATCGATTTAATTATACGGCTTCTTTTTCTTACAATCTCCCTGACTTCAGGATTTACGATAAGATCTACATACCTCTGCCTGTATCTCTGTTCAATATCCCTGAGCCCGTGCCACTTCTCGGGGAGGGGGCGCAGAGACTTCGTAAGCAGTTCGAAGCCTTTCACTTCAACGGTCAGTTCATCTGTTTTCGTCCTGAATAGTATGCCGTTGAGGCCGATAATATCCCCTATATCGAGTTTCTTCATAATACTGAATTTTTTACCCAGGATGTCTTTTCTGAAATAAACCTGTATCCTGCCCGCAGAATCCTGTATGTGAGCAAATGCAGCCTTGCCGAAATTCCTCATGGCGATTATCCTGCCTGCAATGGTTACCTGTATTGGAGACTTTTCAAGGGATTCCCTGTCCAGTTTTCCATATTGCGAATGAATCACCTTTGTATCGTGTGTTGTATCGAATGGTCTTCCATATGGGTCGGAATCAAGTTCCCTCAGGTCGTCCAGTTTCTGGACCCTCTGTTTGATCAGATCATTTACTTCTTCCACTTTTTCTCCTTTGTATGAACATTTTCCAGGATGCTTTCAATGCAGAATAGATGATTATAAGTACTGGCAAAATATATGTCAAGAAAATGGATATTTGACGTCTGAGGCCGTTCTGTTTTTAAGAGAGAGTTGGTATTATGAGGAGAGGAGGTAAAAAAATAATCAGGGAAATCTATGGAATAATCATAAATTAATTGTCGCTTCCGGCGTATTTCTCGCTCAAATATTTTAGCAGGGTATCTACTCTCCTGATAAGCGAATTCTTATCAGGAATATTCCCCTTGTTTATATATACAGCAGGTGCAAGAGTATCAAGAATTGACCGTATCTTCTCATTCGCAATTATCGAAGAGAAGAATACTATGGGGATCTTGCTGATATTATTATTTTTTTCCATGGAACGAATTGACCTTGCAGCAGTCAGACCATCCATTAACGGCATGTTGAGGTCTATTATTGCAAAGTTTGTATTTATCGCCTTTTTGTCTATAAATATTTCCTTGTATGTGTCGGAAATGGCCTTAAGAAGTTCAACGCCGTTTTTGCAGGGTATTACTCTATTGACGGATTTGTTCTTTTTTAGCATTTCAACAATAATATTCCTGACAATGTCTGAATCTTCGGCAACGAATGCGACTTCATTCTCCCTGTCTGACTCACTCCGCGCCTTGTCAACCTCGAGGGGAAAACCACAAAAAGAACAGGTGATTTCATGCCTTTCATTGCGAACGACCGTATGAAAGGGAACGTCTTCACCGCAACACAGGCAATATTTCGTTTTATCCATACATTTATATTAAGTGCTGATGCGCAAAAAGTCAATTATATTATTTTAAATGGGTTAAATAATAGATACTAATGTAATGCTTTATAAAATAGATAAATCCATCATAATTATGTTTGGTAAGTGGCTGCTCTTATAACATCGTGAACCCATTTTTAATATAATGGAATCTCAAAAGATTAATATCAATAAAAAAGTATTTGGAAAATCCCCCCTTGCCCCCTTGAGACTGTGTCATAATTCCGAAAACGCATATGATGTCATTCTGAATTCATTTCAGAATCTCGTATTTTCAATATGCTACGTTTTTATATATCCTGAAACAAGTTCAGGATGACAATTGTGACACAGCCTCCTTTGGCAAAGGGGGATTAAGTGGGATTTGTCACTCATTCATGTTATGCATTATCTTTCTCTACGGCCTTTTTTTTATGCGGTTCTCTGTCTTTGATGCTTTCTGATTAGTGCTCATCTTCTCTCAATACCGAGAAGAATTCTTTCATCTTTTCCAGCGATATCTGCCCCGGGGCGGTTGTTACATCGAGTGTTGCGAATGTCAATAATGAACCAATGAAAGGCAGGTAGATTCTTGAAGTCATTCCAAGTTCTCCCATGGAGATGGTGATAATTCCCTGGTCATGGAATTTGAGAGTTATATCGGTTATTGTTCTGAGATCATCCGGCCCGTCGGGCATCACGGCGATTTTTACTATGTCTGCCCTGAATGATTTACCTCTTTTTACGATTTCGGAAAGTTCTTTGGACGAAGGTGTTGCATTGAAATCATGAAACGAGCCTATCGACGGCTTCCTGTGCTTGCGGGCGAGGTTTACGATACTGCCATATATCTCGCTCCGGATTTCTATATCTACGGCGTCGGTCAGATCAATAATCGATTTAAAAATGGATTTCCTGTCCCTGTCACTTATTGGTACGGCTCCACCTTCACTCTCACTCCTGATGGTGGCAATAATGGGTTTCTTCAGGTTTTCCCTTGCCCGGATAAAGATGTCTTTAACATAATCTACTGTCTGGTTTCTGAACATATCCACTCTCAGCTCGATGATGTCAGTCCCGGATACATCAGTGGCGGATATGACTTCTGCATCTGTCAGAGGTACTGCGATAAGAGGATATTTCCCAACAGTTATATTGCCGATGTTCAGATTCTGCATGTGTAATTTTATCATATCGGTCCGAATTTTTGAAGAATATTGCCTCAAGTTATTATACTATCCTGTAATGAAACGAGCTGTAGTAACAGGCATTGGGGCAGTAACACCTCTTGGTAACTTCTTTGGAGACTCCTGGAATAACCTTCTAAAAGGAGTCTCCGGTATCTCAAAAATAGACAGGTTCGATGTTGCCGGCATGCCGTATCAGAACGCCGGCCAGGTCAGAAATCTCGATGTGGGCGGTTTCCTTTCGATGAAGGAGATGCGACGATATGACCGGTTCATGCATTACGCATATATTTCTTCACAGGAGGCCCTTGAAGATGCCGGCTTATCCGGATTTTGCTATACCCGTGGGAATAGTGCAATAAGTGTAGTCTGCGGTTCAGGCAGGGGAGCGATATCATCCATTGAAAAAGCCGTCGGTAAACAGTCCTCTCGAAGCAGACGCCGTAATACGCACATGAGAATGGTTTCACCTTATTTCATGCCGTTGACGGCAACCGGCATGTCTGCATCTTTGATAGCACAGAAAAATCGTTTAACGGGTGAATGCATCGGCATATCGAATGCCTGTGCTTCGGGTCTGTCTGCTGTCGGAGTTGCTTACAGGATGATAGGATACGGGTCGTCGGAAATCGTTATCGCGGTAGGTGCTGACGCCCCGTTAACGCATATCTGTTTTGAAGGGTACCTGTCTTGCGGGGCGCTGTCAAAAAAAAATGTAAGCCGTCCGTTTGATAGTAAGAGAGACGGATTTCTTTTATCCGAAGGGGCGTGCACGCTGATACTGGAGGAGTATGGGCATGCCGTTCGAAGGGGAGCCCGGGTATACGGAGAAGTGATAGGTTACGCCGGAGGTATGGATGCCTTCGATCAGGTAAGACCTTCATCCGGTGGCGAGTCGGCTACGATTGAAAAAGCCATCGGGAATGCCGGCATTGACAGAGATGCAATAGGCTTTGTAAGCACCCATGCCGCTTCGACTATTCTGGGAGATATTTCCGAGTCAATAGCCCTTGAACAAGTATTCGGCGGTAATATATCCGGGTTGCCTGTGTCAGCCTTTAAATCGATGACAGGACACATGCTGGCCGCTTCCGGTGTCTTTGAAGCTGCCGCATCCTTTAAGGTGATAAGCGATGGCGTTATCCCTCCGACACTAAATCTTGAAATAAAAGACCCTGAATGCAGTTTGAACGTAATTACAGAGAGACGTAAGTCGGCCGTCGATTGTGCCCTTGTTAATTCATTCGGTTTTGGCGGAATAAATTCGGTATTGATTATTAAAGGGGCGGATAGATGAATATTCAGAATTAAATCGTACCTGAAAAACGGTTAAATGTTTAGTGTAGTGATCTTTTTCATGATATCTTCGAGTTCTTCAAGCTTGAAGGGTTTTTTTAACGCCAAAAGCCCCCTGTTCCGAAAATCATCTTCCATCTCCGGGGTAATATAAGCTGAACAGACAATGATGCTCGGTGTATTGGCCATTCCATTTAAATATTCTATAACAGATGAGCCATCCGCGGCCGGCATCTTGAGGTCTGTAAATACAATGTCATAAGAATTAGATTTGAGTAGGTCAATAGCTTTATTGCCATCTGAAGCGGAGGTAACATTGTGATTCCATTTTCTGAGAGCCCTCTCAAGAAACCATCTGACAAGTTTCTCATCGTCAATTACAAGAACTTTCATATTATAATTTCTCCTTTGAAATATACTACTTATGCGGTATAAGGTTAAATTTCTGCATCCTGTACCTCAGGGCATCCCTGGTCAGGTTGAGTTTCTTTGCAGCGCGAGTCTGATTACCGTTTGTTATTTCCAGTGCCTGTTTTATCAATTCCATCTCGACCTGCTCTATATCAATACCACCCGGAGGTATCCTTATGACGGTATTACCGGCATTTTTCACAGGTATCCGGTATGGATCGGTCATTTCCGGCGGTAGATGTTTATTGAGAATATATTCTTCGTTTTCAAGTATCATCGCCCTTTCTATAACATTTTTCAACTCTCTCACATTCCCGGGCCAGTGGTATTGCATAAAACAGCGTTCAGTCTCTTTAGCCAAACCCTTAACGTTTTTTTTGAACTCCATGTTGAATTCATTAATAAAATACTTGGCCAGCAGTGGAATATCAGAGGGTTTATCTCTCAATGGAGGAAGAAAGAGCGGGATTACCTTTAATCTGTAATACAGGTCTTCCCTGAAATTGCCCTGTTTTACTTCATTATCGAGAATTTTGTTAGTCGCCGCTATTATCCTTATATCTACCTTAATGTCCTTTGTTCCCCCGATACGTTTGAATGATTTATTTTCCAGAACTTTCAGGAGCTTGGCCTGCGTGGACGGCTTCATATCACCGATTTCGTCAAGAAAAATGGTCCCCTCGTCGGCAAGCTCAAAGAGTCCTTTCTTCAATCCCTTTGCATCCGTAAAGGCACCTTTCTCATAACCAAACAGCTCACTTTCTATTAATGTTTCAGGTAATGCGGTGCAGTTGATTTCTAAAAATGGCTTGTCTGTTCTTGAACTTTGATAATGAATCACTTTCGCGACAAGGTCTTTACCTGTACCGCTCTCCCCCTGCAGAAGGACAGTGGTTGACTTGCTCTTTGATATCTTCATGATTATGTCAAAAACCTTGAGCATTATGTCCGATTGTCCGATTATTTTGTCAAATCCATATCTGCCCTCGATGGTTTGCTTGAATGTTCTTACCTCGTTTCTCAGGGAGATCATTTCAGATGCCTTTTTAAGAAGAATATCAAGTTTCTCCATGTTAAAAGGCTTCTCAACAAAATCATATGCTCCAAGCTTTATCGTTTTGACTGCGGTCTGAATGTCACCAAATGCCGTGATCATGATTACTATAGCCTTGGGGTCCTTTTCAATTATCTGCTCAAGCACACGGATACCGGACATATCCGGCAGGTGTATATCAAGAAGTATCACATCGGCGAGTTCCTCTTCATGCTTGCTTACGGCTTCAGCCCCGGTTTCCGCTTCAATTACTGTATAACCTGACTTGGTGAAATGCTGTTTCAGCGACCATCTCAGTAATTTTTCATCGTCGACTAACAATATCTTAGAGCTGCCCATTATCCTGCTCCCTGATAGGTATCTTTATCTTAAAAGAACTGCCGAATTCCGGCCGGCTGGATACATAAATAGTTCCGCCATGCTGCTCGACTATATTTTTACAGATTGCAAGGCCGAGACCCGTGCCTGAGCTTCTTGTTGTATAGAATGGTTTGAAGAGTTTATCCATCTCTTCCCCGGAAATACCGATACCTGTATCATTAAACGAAAATTCGATTATGTTGTCGTCTTTGCTTACCACAATATCAAGTGATCCCCCATGCGGCATCGAATGAAGGGCATTTATTGCAATATTGAGAAATACCTGCTGAAACTGCTCCGGGTCAAGATAAGCATTTCCAATATCGGAATTTATTATTATATTTATATCTACCTTCTGATTTTCAGCCTTATTCGATATAACATTGACAAGTCTCTCCACCATTGATCTGACATCAGTCAAAAGCGGATTCGGAACAACAGGCCTTGCAAAACTTAAAAGGTTTCTGACTGTCTTGTCAAGTCTTTCAATCTCGTTAATTATATCACCAATGATCTCTTTTCGGGGGTCGTCATCCGGCACATCTTCGGCAAAGACCTGTATTGCACCACTTATACCGGCAAGCGGGTTCTTTATTTCATGTGCTATCGCAGAAGCAAGCTCGCCTACGGATGCCATCTTCTCTATGCGCTGATATTCCCTGTTGTGAAGATCGATAATCTCTCTTCTGGCAAAGTCGAGCTCACTCAACATTGAATTAAGACTGGTTGATAATTTTCCTATTTCGTCCTTTCTCCGAGTAACAAATCTGGCCGACAGGTCGCCGTCTTCCGCCTTTTTCATTGTTTCAATTATTCCCCTGATGGGTTTATTAATGAGATACCTGGTTAAAAGAGTCAGGCAGAGGGATAACATAATTAACGTTAACAGTGAAAAAACAACCATCTGATACCTGAAGCTTGTTATTCTTTTTTTAATCCTCTCCATTGATATCTCGACATCTAAAATCCCCCGGTATCTTGAATTATCATGGTGGCATTTCCGGCACGCAGGCTCGTTATAAATAGGTACAACCATTGAGTAAAAAATCCTGCCTCTCTTGTAATGAGTAAATACTTCCGGTGATGATTGTGAATGAAACTTATCCATGTCCTCCTTGTATATTTTTTCCCCTATTTCTGATGTAATGGATGAACTTATTATTTTTCCGTCAAGATTGAATATCCTGACTTCTTCAATATCTTTTGCTATAAGAGTACGAAGGAACATCCGGAATTCACGGCCTCTGCCCTCCAGCATCATGGTAATGAGACCGTTTTTTATTATTTGCGATATAAGTTTTACGCGCTCACGGTCATCAGATGTTATCTGACCTTCCTGTATCTTGAGATTTTGCCACGAAAATAGACCGAGGATCAGGAGAGTGATAGTTGTAGTCCCAAGGATATATTTCCATTTAAGGCTTAAAGGGAACATTTACTGCTACATTTCTCCATAACTGTGAAGGCCCGATAAAAGAAGATTGACGCCAAGATAGGTAAATATTACAGCAACGAAACCAAGCACGGCTGCAATCGCGACCTTGTTACCCCTCCATCCTCTCATAAATCTCGCATGAAGATAAAATGCATAACAGAACCATGTGATGAGTGTCCACGTTTCTTTCGGGTCCCAGCTCCAGTAAACTCCCCATGCCTGATCGGCCCAGATGGCGCCGAATATCAATCCGCCAAGTGTAAAAACAGGAAAGCCTATGGCAATGGCCTTGTAAGTTATTTCATCAAGTATGCCGGGAGTGAGATTGAAGGAGAGAAGGATTTTTTTCAATGCATAGCCGTAATTCCATACTATTAGAGTAAATCCTATTGCTATAACCCAGCTCAGAACTGCTATACCCGTCGATGGATTTGCAAAAGAAGCCTTGAGCAGATAACTTTTAATGAATTCCTGCTGGGAAGATGCCATCACCCTGAAGCTTAAGAAATCAATGCCCATCGCTACGAGCAAAACAACTAAAATAGACAATGTAACAGTCCAGAATATGTATGCGGGTTCGGTCTTTTTCCCGGTGTTGACTATTAAATACATCAAACCGGTTGCAAATGAAAGCGCAAAAGTGGAATAAGCAACAAAACTCATAGTAACATGGGCGAGCAGCCAGTTACTCTGAAGGGCGGGCACAAGAGGTTCGATACTCTTTGACATGCCCGACATCTCTATAAATGCAAGAGCAAGTCCGGCAATGGGAGTTACAAAGGCTCCGAGAGAACGGTTTTTATATTTGAATTCTATAATCAGATAACCAAGGATGAGGCACCAGACAAAGAATATAATTGATTCATAAAGGTCTGAGATGGGAGGGCGCCACAGGCTCCTTGAACCGGCCTGTACTGCCTCAACCCAGCGAAGCATAAATGCAATAGTCTGCGAGACAAAACTGAGTACTGTTATCGACGTGGCAAACTTTCCTATCCCTTCAATTTTAACGACAAGATAGGTTATGTATACTATCATGGCTGTTATGTAGCCCAACGTTGCGATACCATAGAATTCGGAACTTCCCATAAAGTCCTCCTTAGGCCTGTTTTGTTAAGATGGATGTGAGTTTATCGATATTTCTTTCAAACGAAAGTCTGTTCTTGTTTACGGTTGCAGCGATAAGTATTTTTGATCCTTTTTTCCCGTCAGGAAGCAATGCCACCCATATCTTTTTATGGCTTACGAAGAAAGCGCTGTAGAGGCCTGCCGACATAATAAGGCAACCAAGGTAAACCAGCCATACACCCGGGTCCTTCCTGACCTGCAGGCCGGTATACTGTGCTCCCCAGTAATCAATAAACTCAACCCTGTTGCCTTCGGGCAGGTCCCATGTCTGGGGATACCTTTTCAACAGCCACCCGGAATAGAGTTTCTTCCCGCTATTGGTAAAAGATATCTTGATTGCGGGGTTTGTCATCATCTGGTTATAAGTGAATGTTGATCCGTCTTTCCTGAAAGCCAGGGCAGGGCTGAAGTCGGTAATTTCCCCTTTTATTTTAGTTCCCGGGATTGTAAATGTTCCATTAAGGCCGGTATTGACTATTTTTTCTTTACCCGATTTTGAGATAGCTTTCAGAATAAATACCCCCTGTGGATTGGGCATCATACCATAACTCGACTGATAGAAGGTATATCCTCCATATCTCAGAGGACTGTTGACCTCGATCATCTGTTTTTTGACGATACGGCCGTCTTTTATAACTTCAAGCCAGCTTTTATAGTCCTTCGGCATATCCTTGTCTTTGTAATACTCAACATCGAAATCGATGCATTTAATGGAGAAACCAAGGGGATGGGCCGTTCCGCCTTTTCTGGAATATGCCACTTCGGAAGTATATCCCTCGGGGAGGTTAAGAAAACCATTGAATCCGAAGAATACGCCTATTACGGCGCCTAAAAGAATTAAAATAATACTAAGATGTGTAGCGTAAACTCCGAGTCGGCCAAAAGCGCCTTTTTGGGAGTAGAATTGAGTAGTTCCATTTTCTGATACTTCCCGGGCATTGAATCCTATTTGCTTTATGGCGTTTCGAAGAGAATCTTTTAATCCTGAAGGTTCAGTCTTGATTCTAATCTCATTCTTTATTGCATAGGATCCGAATTTTTCAAGGGGGAGAGGTTTTAAGGGTTGTCTTACCGCCTTAAGCCTGTTTGGAAGTCTCTCAATAGAACATATAACAAGATTTGCGGTAAACATTACCAGAAAAAACATAAACCACCACGAATGGTACATGTCCATAAAGCCCAGCGATTCCGAGATTCTGTATATGGATGGAGCCAAACTCGCTCCGAATAATTTTGTTAGTACCTGGAGATTCTTCTCAGCCTCTCCCCCCTGTTCTATAATAGTACCAATAATTGATGAGAGCGCTATAAGACTGAATATGACGGCCGCCAGTTTTATAGATGCAAAAAAATCCCATATCCTGTCAATGATAGTTTTCTTCGATGCTTTAGAATTATCCATTTAATCGAATCGCCCCTTCATATTTTTTGAATTCAACTTTGACAAAGTCGTAAAAAAGTTTTTTCCACCGCCGTGACCGCAAAGCCCGCAGAGAAAAACTCTTTTTACCCGCTTGCCCGCTTATTTTTTATCTGTTAACCTGGCGCTCCCGGTCTTCTCTGCGGTAATTTTAGATTTTTTGTGAGAGCCTCAACTTTATATATTAATATTTTTTGTAAAAAACTCACAACTTTTTTTGACAAGTTCATAAAAACGATAAAAAATTGTTGTATTGTCGTTCTGAACCCTTCGACTATTGTTATTCTGAACAAAGTGAAGAATCTCGTCTTCCGCTCAGGACAGTCTCCGTGAAGAATTTCTCCTTGACTCCACCTGTCAGCTAATGATGAATGGCATAGGGGTTAGAAGCAGGGATTAGGTTTTAGGGGTTGGTAAAAGGATTTTGTTAATTGATGAGCATAAACCAATCCCTGGTCCCCAACCCTCAATCCCCGATTATGGGTTATCCCGCTCAGCATGATAACCGGGGGCTTTTTACGAGTTCATCTTTTTTGACTAAACAGAGTCTGTGTATAAAGTCAGTCTCTCTATCTGTCATTCCGGCAGTCCTTAAGCCGGAATCTATTCTTTTCAATAAGTTCCGGATGTCCCGAATGCTTTCGGGGCATGACAGGAATAAAAAAACAACAATTTATACACAGACTCTAAATAGAGTCTGTGTATAAAGACAGTCTCTTTATCTGTCATTCCGGCAGTCCTTAAGCCGGAATCCAGTCTTTTTAATAAGTTTAGGGTGTCCCGAAAACGCTTTCGGGACATGATAAAAAATAAAAAAATGGGAATTTATACACAGACACTAAATAACATGTTTATAGAGGAATTGGGGCATCACGTTTCGCATTTACTATGCAGAGGAATCCAAACGGCTCTTTGAAGGGATTCTTTAACCGGTGGGGTGTATCCGGCTTGATATAAACCGTATCAAGAAATCCCACTGTATAATTATTGCGACCAATCCTTACTTCCCCCCGGCCTCTGACTACAATGACGGCATGTTCATGCCTGTGTCTTTCGAAACTGCTGCAGCCCCCGGGTTCGATCTCGAAATATCTGATATGAAACCCTGTCTTCTCTCCATGGCTGCCGATAAGTACCCGCCTTATAATCGATGACCAGTCATTTCCTTCGGGTTTGTATAATTCAGTTTTTATCCCGGCCCAGGAATAATCACCTTTATGCCTGTAGATATGATTCTTTTCGACGGGGCCTTTTTTTGAAATTATCCGATGCTTACAGTCGCATGAGGGCATATTTTTTTTTGACATAAAATTCTCCTAATCAAAGACTATGATATTTTTCAGTGATTCCTTTGCCCGTGCAGTCAATTCGAATGCCTTTGCCGTATCATTGATAAAAAAACGGTGTGTTATGAGCAGGTCGGCGCTGATTGCCCCGCTTTCGATTAATTCCAGCGCATCGGCTGTATCAGTGGGGCCGCAGGAATAGCTCGTGACTATACTGATGTCATTAAAATACAACTGGTTAGGATCGATATTTATCGATTCTCCCGGCATGGACGGCGTAAAGAAAACAACCGTTCCGCCTGCCGCAACACACGACAGGCCCTTCTTCATTGCATCGGCGCTGTTCGGTCCTACTATAACAATATGGGCCATCCTGCCATCTGTAAAGCCCTTTAAGGCATTAAAGAGGTCTGTTTTACCGATGTCTATTACATTATCAGCTCCTGCTTCAATAGCCTTTTCAAGCCTGTAACCGACAAGGTCGGCGCCGATAATCCTTCCGGCGCCCGATTTCTTTGCAATCATTACGTGAAGAAGCCCCATTACACCGAGGCCCATGACCAGCACGGTGTCACCCGGGCACATCCCGGCTCTTTTAATGGACTTGACAACACATGCCGTGGGTTCGATAAGTGTTGCGGCTTCAAATGAGACATGATCGGGCAGTTTGTGTGTATCGTTTTTTAGATTGCCCCCGGGTACGAGTATATATTCCGATATGCCGCCCGGGATTATGCGGGATTTTTTCCACGTAGCACACTGGACATAATCCCCCCTTTTACAGTAATTGCAGACAAAACATGGCGCATGGTGATGAATGAAGACCCTGTCTCCAATGTTAAAATGTCCGGCATCCCTGCCTGTATCGGTTATCTCTCCCGCAGGTTCATGGCCAAGCACCATGGGCGCCTTTTTTTCTATGTACCACTTCATGACATCCCCTGTGCAGATACCGCTTGCCCTCGTCCTGACAAGCGCCTCATCCGGCCCGATTTCAGGAATGGGCTGTTCTTCTATCCTGATATCGTTATAACTGTAAAGTTTTGCAACTTTCACGGTCTTACCGAATATTTGATGCCCTTTCCGTTTTTGAGATTTTCAAAGGCGGTTTTTATATCTTTCAGTGCAATTACATCCGTAATGAGCGGTCCGGCATTTATTGTCCTGTTACGGAGGAGACTATATGCATTTTTCACATCGTAAGGCGTAAAATGAAACGACCCCATGAGAGTTATCTCGTCATAATGCATCATATGCGTGCCGAATCTTACCGAGGTCCCATCCGCACAACCCCCGAACAGGATAACAATGCCTCCGCGTCTCACATAATTGACCGACTCCTGCCAGACTCCGGGGAGACCCGTACACTCCACCACAATATCCGCTCCCATACCTTTGGTATTGTCGTGAATGGTATCCGCCAATCCGGCTGGAGCTGACAGGATATCCGCACCAATAGAATTTGCAAATTCCAGCCTGTCCTCGTTCAGATCACTTATTATTGTCTTAATCCCCCGGCTTTTCAGGAAGAGCAGATGCAGGAGGCCGACAGGGCCTGCACCGATTATCACTGCATTTTCTGTTTCTCTGAGTTTAATCCTGCTGTATGGATGAACAATACACGACAATGGTTCGAGCATTGCGGCCTCATCAAAGGAAAGTTCCCCGGGTTTTTTATAGCAATTTTGTCTGACTACATGCCCGGGAATACGGATGTACCCGGCAAAGGCCCCCAAAACCTTGTTTTTCATGATATCCCTGCACAGATTGTGAATGCCCCTGTCGCAATATGAACAATTGTTGCAGGGGGCGCTATGGACCGGCATGATCTCATCGGATTCCTTGAATTTCTTCACACCTTTCCCGGCGCTATGTACAATGCCGGAGAATTCATGTCCGAACGGTCCCGGCATAGGGATTAAACTGTGCCCCCTGACGTATGCCTTGAGGTCGGTCCCGCAGGTCAGTGCGGATATTATCTTTACCACAATCTCCGCAGGCCCGGGCTCCGGAATCGGCACCTCTCTGATTTCAATGGCCCCGGGGTTTACCAGATAAGCTGACAGCAACTGAATAATTTCTCCTGATAACTGATATAAGTTATATGAGACGAAGTCAGGATGATAACTCGACTTGTGATATACTTACTCAAAATATTTATTTTAGTCAAATATGGGCTTGACAAACCCGCAAAAAAGTCAAGACCCGGGTTAATTTGCCTGAAAACTGTTAAAATAAAACATTTATCATGATAGCAAATACATAGCACCAATAGGTAATAATGAAGATAGCATATCTTGACTGCTCATCGGGTATAAGCGGCGACATGCTTGTCGGGGCGCTTATAGATGCCGGAGTTCCCCTTGAACATATAGAAAGTGAACTGTCTAAAATTCCTTTAGATGGATATAGGGTCGGTAAAAAAAATGTAAAGAGATGCGGAATCAGGGCAACAAAATTCGAGGTAGAGATAGAGAAGGAGTCCCCGAAATGGAGAAAATGGGCCGATATCGGGAAAATCATCAAAACCTCGAAACTCGATAAAGAAATAAAAGAAAAAGGCCTTGAGCTGTTTAAACAGCTGTTTGACACCGAAGCGAAAGTACATGGAGGAAAGACAGAAAGAATCCATCTTCATGAATTGGGCGCTGTTGATTGTATTATAGACATATTTTCGGTTCTTGCCGGATTGAAATATCTTGGAATAAAAAAAATCTGTTCTTCCCCTGTCAACACGGGCACCGGGACCGTAAAGACAGAACATGGAGAGATGCCCGTTCCGGCGCCTGCCGCACTGGCATTATTAAAAGGCGCTGCCGTTTTTTCCACAGATACGCGATACGAACTCGTTACACCGACAGGGGCACTGCTTATTTCAGGGTTGGTCACGGAGTTTAGAGGGATTCCCCATATGAAGATAACGGGGTACGGGTATGGTGCGGGGCACAGGGATCTCAAAAAAATGCCGAATGTGCTGAGGATCACAATAGGTGAAACACAGAGAGAGGAGAATATCGAGGAAGTATTTGTAGTTGAGGCGAATATAGACGATATGAACCCCCAGTTGTATCATCATGTAGAGAAAATATTATTTAAATCGGGAGCGCTTGACGTGTTTCTCACATCGGTTATTATGAAAAAGCAGAGGCCGGGTACAAAGCTGACCGCCCTGTGCCGTGAAGATTCTCTCAAGGACATTATTGAAATTGTTCTGAATGAGACGACATCGATAGGAGTGCGGTTCTCAAAATGGGGCAGGGTGGCATTGAAAAGAAAACCGATCAGGATAAAGACGGAATTCGGAAATGTTAAATTCAAGAAGGTATTCAGTGATTCCGGTATATGCAGGATATATCCCGAATATGACGACTGCCGCAAAATCGCCCGTAAGAATGGTATCCCCTTGCAGGAAGTTTTCAGAATTCTGAACCGGTATTCTGCGTCATAAATAGAGTCTGTCCATAAAGTCAGTCTCTCTATCTGTCATTCCGGCAGTCCTCGAGCCGGAATCCATTCTTTTCAATAAGTTTAGGATGCCCCGAACGCTTTCGGGGCATGACAAAAATAAAAAACGGCAATTTATGGACGGACACTAAATAGACTCTGTGTATAAAGTCAGCATCTCTATCTGTCATTCCGGCAGTCCTTAAGCCGGAATCTATTCTTTTCAATAAGTTCCGGATGCCCGATTACAGACTTCGGGCATGACAAAAACAAAAAACGGCAGTTTATACACAGACACTAAATAGACTCTGTGTATAAAGTCAGCATCTCTATCTGTCATTCCGGCAGTCCTTAAGCCGGAATCTATTCTTTTCAATAAGTTCTGGATACCCGATTACAGATTTCGGGCATGACAAAAACAAGAAATGGCAGTTTATACACAGACTCTAAATAGTTGTAATTTGGTTCTATTTCAAAAAAAACCGTTGATAAATTCGGGGCATTTTAGTATTATTTTAACTCATTATTAACAGCAGACAATACACAAAAATAATTCCTGTTTGTTAAAATCGGTTAATTCAGGGAGGCGGACAATATGGAGATAAAAGGTCAGGTTGCATTCATTACGGGTGGTGCAAGGGGTATTGGTAAGGCAATTGCCGGGGCATTTGCTGAACTTGGCTGTAATATTGTGATTGCCGATATCGATCCTGAACTCTCGAGCCGGACCGCTGGCGAGATAAAGGAGGCCGGTGTTGATTCTTTGGCGGTTCAGATAGATGTATCGAGTTCGGTAAGCGTTTCATCGGCATTTAAATCGGTTATGGAAAAATTCGGCAGGATTGACATTCTTGTCAATAATGCAGGCATAACAAAAGATAATGTTATTATCAGGATGAAAGAAGAAGATTGGGATGCCGTTCTGAATATAAACCTGAAAGGGGTGTTTCTTTGTTCAAAAGAGGCTATACGGATAATGTCAAAACAGAGATACGGGAGAATAGTCAATATAGCATCTGTGGTAGCTTTTATGGGAAACCCCGGTCAGGCTAATTATTCAGCATCAAAGGCCGGCATAATAGGATTGACAAAAACTACTGCCAAAGAATATGCTTCAAGGGGCATAACTGCCAACGCCGTTGCTCCCGGTTTTATAGTTACGGCGATGACCGATGCACTTTCTGACCATGTAAAGCAGGAAATGAAAAAAGCGATCCCTGCAGGAGAGTTCGGGACTGTACAGGATGTAGCCAATGCCGTTGTTTTTTTGTCTCTGCCTGAATCCGGATATATCACCGGTCAGGTCGTTCATGTAAATGGCGGAATGTATATGTAATTTTCAACCCTTTATTACTTGTATAATGTTGTGCACAAAATATCGAAATTTAATTTGGAGGTACTGATATGGTAGATGGAAAAGTAAAGGAGATTATCTCAAAGCAGCTTGGAGTAGACGCTTCGGAAGTTACACCTGATGCGTCTTTTATCGAAGACCTTGGCGCTGACTCCCTTGATACGGTGGAGCTCGTAATGGCTTTTGAGGAGGAATTCGAAATAGAGATTCCCGATGAAGACGCTGAAAAAATAACAAAAGTCAAAGATGCCATAGAATATATCAATAATAAAAAATAACCAAAAAGTTGTCATAAATGGCTAATAGAAGAGTTGTTGTAACAGGACTCGGGTTAACAACGCCCCTTGGAACTGGGGTGGAAAAATCATGGCGCTCCCTGCTTGAAGGTAAGTCCGGGATAGGTAATATTACACAATTCGATGCATCGGATTTCCCTGTAAGGATAGCAGGTGAGGTCCCGGATTTCAATCCCGAGCAATACATAGAGTTCAAGGAAATCAAAAAGATGGACCGGTTTATCCATTTGGCATTGGCTGCTTCCGACATGGCAGTTGAGGATTCGGGCCTGGTCATAAACGAGGATAATGCCGAAAGGGTAGGTGTTGTTATAGGGTCGGGTATCGGAGGTCTTCCTGCCATTGAACATTATCACAATGTTCTTCTTGAAAAAGGCCCCAGAAGGATAAGCCCCTTTTTTATTCCAATGCTTATCATTAATCTTGCTTCCGGACATGTATCAATGAGGTATGGAGCAAAAGGACCAAACAGCGCAGTTGCCACAGCATGTGCTACCGGAACTCATGCGATAGGAGATGCATTTAAGCTTATTCAGCGAGGTGCTGCAGATACCGTTATTGCAGGCGGCACTGAGGCTGTTATTACTCCTCTGGCCGTTGCCGGTTTTGCATCCATGAAGGCTTTATCCACCAGGAACGATGAGCCTGAGAAGGCGAGCCGGCCCTTTGACAGTAAAAGAGACGGGTTTATAATGGGTGAAGGTTCCGGTATAGTCGTGCTTGATCTGCTTGAAAATGCCTTAGAGAGAAATGCCGGAATATATGCCGAGGTTATAGGGTATGGTATGACCGGGGATGCATACCATATGACCACTCCTTCTCCGGGAGGAGAAGGGCAGGCAAGATGCATTACTGCGGCAATTAATGATGCGGGCATTGATCCTTCCGATGTTTCTTATATCAACGCGCATGGGACTTCCACGAAATTTAATGATGAATATGAGACTGCTGCAATAAAAAAGGTGTTTGCGGACCACGCATACAGGATACCGATAAGTTCCACCAAGTCCATGACAGGTCATCTTCTCGGTGCTGCCGGCGGTGTAGAGGCGGTTATAAGCATATTGAGCATTGTCAATGACATTGTACCTCCAACCATTAACTATGAAAATCGGGATCCTGCGTGTGATCTGGATTATGTCCCTAACGAAGCGAGAGAATTGCCTGTGAACTGTGTGCTTTCGAACTCCTTCGGTTTTGGCGGTACAAATGCCTGTCTTTTATTCAGGAAGTACAGTGGAGATTGAGAAAGAATTAGGATACAGGTTCAAAGACAGACATATCCTGAATGATGCGCTCACTCACAAGTCATTTTACCATGAGAACCAGGACAACAGCACATATTACAATGAAAGACTGGAATTTCTGGGTGATACAGTTCTTGGTCTTGTTGTATCCGAATTTCTTTACAGGAAATCTCCTATTTTGTCAGAATCCGAGATGTCGCGAATCAAATCTTATCTTGTTTCCGGCAGAGTTCTCTCCATGATCGCCAACAACATGAATCTCGGCATTTATTTAAACCTGGGAAAAGGTGAAATAGAGACCGGTGGAAGGACAAAGAGGTCGATACTTGCAGACAGCTTGGAGGCGTTGTTCGGAGCCGTATTTATTGATGGCGGATATACAAAATCCAGAGAAGTAATATTGAAGTTATTTGGGAATGTTATTCATGACGCAATACAGGGGAAAAAATATCTGGATCATAAGACAGAGTTACAGGAAATAAGCCAGAGAATGTTTGGTGTTCTGCCGGATTACAGCGTTGTGCAGGAAGATGGTCTTGAACATAAAAAGGTTTTTAGTGTAAATGTTTCGGTAAAAGGGAAGGTTTTCGGCTCAGGCAGGGGAGGCAGCAAGAAAAAGGCCGAAACGGAGGCGGCAAAGGATGCACTTGAGAAGATTTCCGAAAACAGATGAGTGTTCGCATTATCATAATATATACTGCCTAAAGCACTTTGTTCCTGAGCCGGAGGGAGTTGCTTACAACAGAGACTGAGCTGAATGCCATTGCGGCAGAGGCAAACATGGGATTAAGCAACGGGCCGCCAAAAATGTACAGCACACCTGCTGCTACAGGAATACCGATTATATTATAGAAGAAGGCCCAGAAGAGGTTCTGTTTTATAGTTTTCAGTGTAAGCCGAGACAGCTTTATAGCATCATAGACACTCATCAGATCACCTTTTATCAGTATTATATCGGATGCTTCCATGGCGATATCGGTTCCTGTCCCTATTGCGATGCCGACATCCGCTTCTGCAAGTGCCGGTGCATCATTTATACCGTCCCCAACCATTGCAACCACCCTGTTTTCCGCCTTGAGCTTTTTGACGGCTTCAACCTTCTGCTGCGGCAGGACTTCTGCAAATACCCTGTCAATACCTGCCTGTCTCGCAATCGTATCTGCGGTTTTCCTGTTATCACCGGTAAGCATCACCGTTTCTATTCCTTCATCCCTTAATTTCCTGATCGCATTGCCCGCATTTTCCTTAATCGTATCAGCGATACCGAAAATCGCCTTGACTGCCCTGTTAATGGCCAGGAGCACGACTGTCTTTGCCTCGCCCGACAAATTTTCGATTTGAGCAGTTTGAGCGGATATATCGATCCCGTCGCTTTCTAAGAGATTTGCATTGCCGATTATTATTTCTCCCCTGATAGCACTAACCGTGGCCTTAATGCCGCCACCTGTTATCGAGGTAAATGAAGAGGTATCATCGAGCTGTATGCCTGCATCATGTGCCTTTTTCACTATAGCCCTGCCGAGCGGATGCTCGGAGTTTTTTTCAGCGGATGCTGCAATTTTCAAAGCCTCATTTTCTGAAAGGTCAGACCATTGACTGTCCGTTATTATATCGGTCACTGCAGGTTTACCTTTGGTAATTGTGCCTGTCTTGTCCAGCAGGACAGATTTTATCTTATATGAATTTTCCAGGGCTTTCGCATCCCTTATGAGAATCCCATGTTCAGCCCCCTTGCCCGTACCAACCATAATGGCCGTAGGTGTAGCAAGTCCGAGGGCGCATGGACATGCTATGATAAGTACGGCGATAAAGTTCATCATTGCGCGTGTAAAGGCAGGCTGGGGACCAAGAAAATACCAGAGAATAAAGGTTATGATTGCGATCGATATGACGGCAGGAACAAAAACGGATGCAACTTTATCGGCCAGCCTCTGAATGGGCGCCTTGCTGCCCTGTGCTTCCTCCACCAGCCCGATAATCCGGGCAAGAGTTGATTCCTTTCCTATTTTGGTTGCTTTTATTTTAAAGCTCCCTGCCTTATTGATGGTGCCTCCGAAGACATTGTCACCCGTGGTCTTGTCAACAGGCATACTCTCACCGGTCAGCATCGACTCGTCTACTACAGAATACCCCTCTATAATTTCCCCGTCTACCGGTACCCTCTCTCCGGGTCTTACTACAACAATGTCATCTGTGAGTACCTCATCAAGCATGACCTCCATTTCCCTGCCATTTCTTATAATCCTTGCAGTTTTTGCCTGGAGCCCGATGAGTTTCCTTATGGCTTCAGACGTATGTCCTTTGGCACGCGCCTCAAGGAGTTTTCCCAGAAGAATAAGAGTCACGATGACTGCAGATGTATCAAAATATATGTGTGGCTCTATTCCGCCCTTTACAAACAATGAAGGGAAAAATGTAGCGGTAACGCTATAAAAATAGGCGGAAGATGTTCCAACGGCTATAAGTGTATTCATGTTCGTAGAAAAATGCCTGAGTGCGGCGATGGCTGCTTTATAAAACCTGAAGCCCGCCCAGAACTGTACAGGAGTCGCAAGCACCAAAAGGAGATACCAGTTGGAAAGAACGGGAATGTCGGCCAGAGTTCCGATTATTATCAGGGAAGACAGCACTGCGCTTGTTATTAATCTTTTTTTAAGACCGGAATATTCCTTCTCCCTTTCAATCTTTTCTCTGTCCGCATATTCACCGGTGATGATTACAGCTTCGTATCCCGCATCCTTCACGGCCTTTTTCATGTCTTCTACACCTGTAACCGTTGAAACATACTCTACCGAGGCCTTTTCGGATGCAAGGTTTACTGATGCCGACATAACCCCGTTCAATGACATTAAGGCCTTTTCGACAGCAGATACACATGATGCACAGGTCATCCCCTTAATAGAGAGTTCTATTTTTGAAATTAATACATCATAACCTTCTCTCCTTACCGCTTCTATAATTTCTGCAATCTGTACCGGGCTGCCAAAATTTACCGTAGCCTTCTCAGATGCAAAGTTTGCAGTGGCGCTGCTGACTCCATCGATATTATTAATGGCCTTCTCGACAGTTGCGACGCAGGCTGCACATGACATACCCTTTAACGGGATTGTTATTGTGTTCTTTGCACCCGGCATTCCCTTCTCCCTGGATATTTATTATCCTGATTGCTTTTTTGATATTTAATTTTATTATAATACTATGAAGTAATTATGAAAATAATTATGAAAAGCTGATAAGGGTGCATACGCGCCATATATTAAACGATACGGAGGAAACCAAATGAAAGTACCTGCCATTGATGCTGATCTTTGCGAAGGTTGTGAAACATGTGTCTCATTATGTCCTGATGTCTTTGAAATGCAGGATGATAAGGCTATCGTTGCCAACCCTGAAAAGTGCAGCGACTGCGACTGCCAGGAAGCAATTGACACCTGCCCTTCAGAAGCTATTTCATGGGAAGAGGAGTAAGCATTTCATAATACTCTATTAATTAAAGAGGAGAGACGGAATGATATTCTCTCCTCTTTGTTTAAATGGATAGCGCTCGTACTCCCCGTGGACTTATCACGGAGAAGATCAATAATATTTTTTTACCCCCCTTTAGAAAAGGGGGCAGGGGGGATTTGAATCAGGGAAAAATATGAGCGATATGGAATCAATTGTAATTAAAAAAATCTCCCCTAACCCCTCTTTACCAAAGAGGGGAAAAGTATCAGGGAGTCTTTACCAATTTAAATGGATAGCGAGCGTATGTGCCTGTCCCGCCTGTCCCGGCCTTGTCGGGGAAATTTTTATCGGGGAGTCTTTTATCGGGGATCAAATATAATAATAAAATCTTCCCTGCATTAGATTACCGCGGCCTTGTCACAGGGAAGACCAATTACATAAAATACAACTTGAAATTTATACTTATTTGAGAACTCGTTGAAGCGTGATTTGCTGAGAGTCGAATCAACTATCGCTTCAAACAAAATATGTCATTTCTTTGACGGAGCCTTTTCCCTTGATGCGGTTCCCTTCCTTGATGCAGTTTTTTTAACCGTAATTTTCCTTGCAGCCCTTTTTTTGGTTTTGCTTTGTTTTACGCTTTCTCTCTTGTCTGCGGGTTCTATCTTTTCTTCAAGTTTGGTAAGTTGTTCTTTCAACTGGTCAATTTTTTTCAGCAGGGACTTAATGGACGGATGAGAGGCGGGCGATTTGGATTTCTTGTCGATCAGGTCATACAGTTTGCCTCCCAGCTCAGTAAAATGTACCTGTATTTTTTGCTTGATCTCAAAAGCCCTGATCTTTTTTTTCCCTTCTTCGGCAAGTACCTCCGCTCTTTCCATTACACTTGAAGTACTTTCCCTGACTACATGAATCCCTTCATCTATTCCCTTCTTGATATCTGCCTTGATGCTGTCCCAAAACCCCATCTTTCCACCTCCTTTTTTTTATTATAGTATATACTACTTAAGAGAAAAATTAAATCAATATGCCGCAGGGAAACCGGAACGATTTAAAAAACTTTTAAACCTATAAAAATATTTATTGCCGATTTCTTGACAAAGAAAATATTTATGTGATAAAGTCGAACACTTTTTTAAAATTATAACTTTAGGAAGGTTAGATGCTTGAACTTAATAGGTGGTTTTTTGTTCTTCTTGTCAATTTTCTGGTTCTCGTTTATTTACTCAATATAATCCTTTATAAACCCCTGCTTTCTTTATTCAGAGAAAGGAAAAATGCTACTGAAGGTTCATTAAAGATCGCTGAAGAGCTTCTGGCAAAAAAGGATGAGGCGGCGGAAAGACTGAAAAAAGAACTCTCGGAGGCAAGGGATAAGGCAAACGAGATTTATAATTCCATAAAAGGCGAAGGGCTCGAAAAACAGAGGGAGATGCTCGAAATAACTCATGAAGAGGCCATGAGAATGATTCAAGAAGCAAGAAAAAAGCTTTTCGAAGAGGCATCAAGAGCCAGCGATGAGCTCAGGAAAGAGGCAGAAAAATATTCTGAAGAAATTACGAATAAACTTATAACGGTTTGATATGAAAAGAACTTTTTTAACTGTAATTATGCTCTTGTTTGTACTTGTCCTTACAGTGACCGCTGTATATGCGGCTGAAGGCTCTGCAGAACATACGCCATCTGTTTTGGGCTGGGTATGGAAATTATTGAATTTCACGATACTCGTGGTGGTGCTTGTCTGGTTTCTTGGTAAGCCGGTCAAGTCCTATTTAAAGCAGAGAACCGAGCTTATAGAGAAATCCATAAAAGAGGCTTCAGATGCAAAGGCCGCCGCTGAAAAGGCATTAAAAGAGGTTGAAGATAAACTTAAACTCAAGGATCAGGAAATTGAAAGAATAATGGATGCTGCAAAAAAGAGTGGTGAATCCGACAGGGATGCCCTCCTTGAAGAGGGTAAAAGGATGAGCGAGAGGATAAAGGCGCAGGCACGGGTTAATATTGAACAGGAGCTTAAACAGGCCAAAGACAGCCTGAAGGCGGATGCGGCCAGGCTGGCGATAGAGATAGCGGGTAAGAAGATAAAGGAAAAATTGACACATGAAGACCAGATAAAGATTCTTGAGGAATCACTGAAAAAGATTGAGGAACACAATGGCTGATACTTTTAAGATTGCCAGGAAATATGCCAAAACTCTTTTCAATGCCGTTGAAATCGATAAGTTTGAAGAGGCATTCGGTCAGCTCAGCCTTGTGAATGAAGTAATGCAAAAGAGCAGGGACATATTCTCATCTCTTACAAGCCCTCTGTTCTCATTGAATGAAAAGGAAAGAACCGTAGGTATTATATCCGGAGCAATCAATCTGTCCGGGAATATTGAAAAATATCTGAAGTATCTTGCTGCAAACGGGGCGATCGCAATTTTGCCTGAGATACTTAAGCTTGCAGTTGACATGTATCGTGAGAAGAAGAAAAAGACAAAGGCAATAGTAATAAGCGCCGTGGAAATAAGCGAAGATATCGGGCGAAGGCTGAAAGATATACTTGGAAGGCTTACATCAAAGGATGTGGAGATCGAGTATGATAACGACCCTTCGCTTCTTGGAGGGTTCATAATAAAAATGGGTAGTACAATGTACGATAGCAGCCTGAAAGGCCAGCTTAAGCTTTTAGAAGATGAGCTTATAAAGGGGTGAAATCATGGATATCAATGTAGCAGAAATTAGTGAGGCTATCAAGAAACAGATTACGGATTTTGAAAAAAAGGTCGATGTAAGTGAGGTCGGCACGGTCATGACCATAGGTGACGGGATTGCAAGGATATATGGTCTTGAAAACTGCATGTCGAGCGAACTTCTCGAATTCCCGCATAATGTTTTTGGTATGGCGCTGAACCTGGAGGCAGATGCCGTAGGTGCCGTTATTTTTGGTGAGGACAGATTCATCAAGGAAGGCGACATAGTCAAGAGAACCGGCAGGATCATGTCCGTTCCGGTCGGTGATGCCATGCTTGGGAGGGTTGTGAACGCCATAGGGCAGCCTATTGACGGGAAGGGGCCTATAAATACAAAAGATACCAGGATAGTCGATGTTGTGGCGCCGGGTATAGTTGACCGTCAGCCAGTCCGTGAGCCTCTGCAGACCGGGATAAAGGCGATTGATTCCATGATACCCATCGGTAGAGGCCAGAGAGAACTCATAATCGGAGACCGTCAGACCGGTAAGACGGCTATAGGAGTTGATGCAATTATCAACCAGAAAGGCGAAGATGTTTACTGCATATATGTTGCTATAGGGCAGAAGAGGGCCAACGTGGTTCGCGTTGTTAAGACTCTGGAAGAATACGGGGCACTTGAACATACAATTATAGTCTCATCTACGGCCAGTGAGCCTGCTCCATTGCAGTACCTTGCTCCTTATACCGGATGTTCCATAGGAGAATACTTCAGAGATAACGGCAAACATGCGCTTATTATATATGATGATCTCAGCAAGCAGGCAACTGCATACAGGCAATTGTCGCTTCTTTTGAGGCGCCCGCCTGGCCGTGAGGCATACCCCGGTGATGTTTTTTATCTGCATTCAAGACTCCTCGAAAGGGCCTCGAAGCTTTCTGACGACCTTGGAGGCGGTTCTCTTACGGCCTTGCCTATTATTGAGACACAGGCAGGTGACGTATCAGCATACATACCTACCAATGTTATATCGATTACAGACGGCCAGATTTATCTTGAACCTGACCTTTTCTATGCAGGTGTAAGGCCTGCGGTTAATGTGGGTCTGTCTGTAAGTCGTGTCGGTGGAGCTGCTCAGACCAAGGCGATGAAACAGGTAGCAGGAACGTTGAGGCTTGATCTTGCGCAGTTCAGGGAACTTGCCGCATTTGCACAGTTCGGATCAGACCTTGACAAGTCGACCCTTGCCCAGATCGAAAGAGGCAAGAGAATGATAGAACTGCTGAAACAGGATCAATATGTTCCGATGACTATGGCTGAACAGATACTTTTGCTGTATGCAGGAACGCAGGGTTTTGTGGATGATGTACCGGTTGAGAAGGTCATCGATTTTGAGAGCGGTCTTGTGAGTTATGTGAAATCGCAGAATAAGGAAATATTGGATGAAATTACTGAGAAGAAGGCTCTTGATGAGTCACTTAAAGAGAAAATGAATGAGACGATAAAGGCGTTTAAAGCCACGTTTCAGGCTTGATCCGGGGTTCCGTTAATGCCAAATTTAAGAGATATAAAGAATAGAATTCAGGCGGTTAAGAATACCGGGAAGATTACGAAGGCCATGAAGATGGTGGCTGCCGCAAAATTGCGCAAGGCTCAGGATGCAATGATGAGGGTAAGACCGTACTCAAATAAAATGCGATCTATTCTGACGGGCCTTTCATCAGGAGTCGAAAGAGAACTTCACCCGCTTCTTGCGGTAAGGCCGCGGAGGACTGTAGAGGTCATTGTTATGACCGGTGATAAGGGGCTTTGCGGCGCCTTTAATGCCAATATTATTAAAGAAGCGTCTAAATTTGTAAACGGGCTCACATCGGAAGGATTTACGGTTTCCCTGACTACTATAGGAAGAAAGGCGAGCGACTATTTCAGGAGAAGGCATATTAAGACGAGAAAGTCCTGGACAGGGCTTTCCGGCAAGATTGTATATACTAATGCACAGAAGGTTGCGAGGGAAGTAATCGATGCCTATGCGGCTGAAGATATTGACGAGGTATTTCTGGTATATAATGAGTTTAAATCCGTAATGATGCAGAATGTTACGAAAGTAAAGCTTCTGCCTATTGAGCCTTTTGAAGAAGATGGGGAAAACAGAGCAATGGTTACGGGAGACTTCATATTCGAGCCTTCAGAGAAAGAAATCCTCAACAGGTTACTTCCAAAGAATATAGAAATACAGATTTACAGGGCTTTGCTTGAATCACAGGCAGCCGAGGAAGCGGCGAGAATGACCGCTATGGAAAATGCCACGAAAAATACCAACGAGCTGGTGGAAAAACTTACTCTTCAATACAACAAGGCAAGACAGGCTGCTATTACCACGGAGCTTATGGACATCGTCGGCGGAGCGGAGGCCATAAAACAGTGATGGAATCATTTAATTTATATAAGTTTATTATGGATACAGGAGGTTTAATAAAATGAATAAAGGTAAGGTAGCACAGATTATCGGCGCTGTTGTGGATGTCGAGTTTGAAAATGAACTGCCTGCTATATTAAATGCTCTTAAGGTGGAAAGACCTGCAGACCCCGAGAAGGGTCTTCCGGAGATAAATCTTACACTTGAAGTAGCTTCTCACGTAGGAGAAAACATCGTGAGAACCATTGCAATGAGTTCTACCGACGGTCTTGTAAGGGGTATGAGGGTTATAGATAGCGGTAGCCCCATAACAGTCCCGGTTGGGGAAAAAACGCTGGGAAGGATTATCAATGTTATAGGTGAGCCGGTCGATAAGCTCGGGCCTATTGAGTCAAAAGAAAAGATGCCCATTCACAGGTTGGCCCCGGAATTTGACGATCAGGTTCCTGCTTCAGAGGTGTTTGAAACCGGGGTTAAAGTCTTCGATCTTCTGGTCCCTTTTGTCAGGGGCGGCAAGATGGGAATGTTCGGGGGCGCCGGTGTTGGTAAGACGGTTATAATCATGGAAATGATTCACAATATTGCCCTTGTACATGGTGGTGTTTCTGTTTTCGCCGGGGTAGGAGAGAGGACGAGGGAGGGCAATGACCTTTATCTTGAAATGAAAGAATCAGGCGTTATAAATAAGGCTGCACTGATTTACGGCCAGATGAATGAACCTCCCGGTGCAAGGCTCAGAGTTTCATTATCTGCGCTGACCGCTGCTGAGTATTTCAGGGATGAGGGACAGGATGTCCTCATATTCATTGACAATATGTTCAGGTATACACTTGCCGGATCAGAGGTTTCGGCTCTTCTCGGAAGAATGCCTTCCGCTGTTGGATACCAGCCAAATCTTGGAACCGATATGGGGCAGCTGCAGGAGAGGATCACAACCACCAAGAAGGGTGCAATTACTTCCATGCAGGCAATTTATGTTCCTGCTGATGACTTGACGGACCCTGCAGTCGCAACTGCATTTACCCATCTCGATGGTACGGTCGTTCTGTCCAGGCAGATTGCAGAACTCGGTATTTATCCTGCTGTTGATCCACTTGATTCAACCTCAAGGGCGCTTGACCCCAAGATCGTCGGTGAAGAGCATTATGCTGCTGCCAGAGGAGTACAGACACTGCTGCAGAGGTATAAAGAGCTTCAGGATATTATTGCCATTCTCGGAATGGAAGAACTTTCTGAAGATGACAAACTCGTTGTCGCAAGGGCAAGAAAACTCCAGAGATTCCTCAGCCAGCCATTTAGTGTCGCTGAAACATTTACCGGAACTCCCGGCAAATATGTAAAGCTCGATGATACGATTAAGGGTTTTAAGGCGATTGTCAATGGTGAATACGATGATATGCCGGAACAGGCATTTTATATGATCGGCACCATTGAAGAAGCCGAGGAAAAGGCCAGGGGCCTTGGTTGGACAAAGGCCTGACTAAACAGGGGTGATTAATTGGAAGAAAAAGTGATTCTCGAAATAGTTACGCCGTATGGCAGTATTCTGTCCGAAGATGTAGATGAGGTGGTTGCATCCGGTACAGAAGGAGAATTTGGTGTATTACCAGGTCATGTTTCTTTTGTAACCACGCTTAATATCGGCATGCTTATTTATAAAAAAGGCGGCAGGAATTATTATGTCTTTATCAATTCGGGGTATGCCGAAGTTATTTCAGATAATATGATGGTACTTGCGGACAGCGCTGAAAGATCTGAGGATATCGATATAGAAAGGGCGAGAGAAGCCATGAAAAGGGCTGAAGAAAGATTTAAGAAAGAAGAAGATCTCGATTTTACAAGGAGTCAGACGGCGCTTCAAAGGGCTATAATGAGAATTCAGGTCGCAGAGAAGGCCTCGTCAAGATAAGATTATCGTTATTATTTATCGAAACACCCCTGTGTTTTTAAGGGGTGTTTTTTTATGGAGCATGATAAATTGTTTCCTGCCTCCATGAGTTTTAACGGGCCGGGACTTGCGGATTATTACATTATTCGGCTTCCACTGCAAGGGCTTATGAATTATCAGGGTTAAAATATATCAGTATTAGTATGCCTTTGGAATTCATAACAGATGGGAGATACGATTCTTCACCAACTATAAATGGAAATATGGATTTGACATTTATCAGGTATAACTTTAAACTTTTTATATAAAGAGACTATCTGAATGATTATTAAATGGGTAGCAAACAAATATAATAATAAAAAAGACTCCTTACATCAGAATTTTTCGTGGTCTTGCCTGCCTGTCCGTTGCACGCAGACAGGTCTCAGGGAGTCTTTAACGGAAAAAGTATATTAATGAAGAAGATAAGGCTTAAAACCGGTAAGCGTTTTGATTATAGCACCACGATTTCTGTAAAGGGCATAAATTATTTTATACAGACAGAAGAAGCCACATCAAGATATCCATTCATTACTTCTACAGCCTACCTGGAGGGCAGAATTGTAGAGAAGATCAAGTCTGCCTGTCTATCGAAGGATAGTATCGGGGAAAACGAGTTTCATGAGTTAATGCATCGTCAGCATAATGAAATGATTAAGATGATTCAGGAAAAACATCTTGAAACAAAGAGGAGCGAGTCGGATTATATCAAGGGGATAGGAACTCTCATCAAAAAAAACAGATTGAAAGATGCATATGACCTCGTAGAAGATGCCATGCTGATATTTCCTGATGATCCTTTTATTATGTCATATTGCGGATACCTGCGGGCAGTCTTATTTAAGCAGTACAACAATGGCATTGCCATCTGCAAAAAGGCTTTGTCGGATTTCAAAAAAGGGCATAAAATCAGCGGCTATTATTTTGAGCATTTTTTCTATTTAAATCTCGGCAAGGCATACCTTGCGGCCGGGAAGAAGAATATGGCTATTCAATATGTCAGAAATGGCCTTAAGTATGATAAGAACAATAAAGAATTGATAAAGATGCTTATACGGCTTGGCATGCGTAAAAAGCCGCCTATTCCCTTTATACGACGAGATAGTATAGTTAACAAGTATCTCGGGTTACTCTTTTCAAAGGCAGGATTGAGGTAATCGCTCCTGAAGTTACATCCACATAATTTAGCAGTATCTTAGCTTGTAACAGTTATGCCAATCAATATTCCCGATATAGAAAGTATGTATGGAGAAAAATTTGTCGGTCAAAACAGGGTAAATGTTTTTTATGAGGGCAACGATGCGTTCAACATCATATTTCATGATATGGAAAAGGCCGAAAATAGTATATTTTTGATATTCTACATCTTCAAAAATGATGATACCGGGGAAGAACTTGCAAGACTCTTGAAGAAAAAAGCCGGGAGCGGATTGAAGGTATGTATACTATATGACCACTTCGGATCGTTTACAACATCCCGAAGTTTCTGGAAAGATATGGAAACAGCGGGAATCGAGGTCAAAGCTTCCAGGCCGCTCAAATGGAAGTCAATAGGAGATTATATTCACAGAGATCACAGGAAACTGATTGTTATAGACGGCAAGATTGTATTTACCGGAGGACTTAACATAGCGGATGAATACAGGGGGTATGGTTTTTTCAGGCACAAAAAAAGAGGGTGGAGAGACACGGCCATAAGGGTAGAGGGTCCGGTCGCCCGCAGGCTTCATGAGATATTTAAGATAACATGGAGATTCTGGAAAGGGAATCCTATAACTGATATACAGACAGAAAAACCTTTGCTTTATAGCGACGGCCTGAATGTCCTGCCTATATTTTCATCTTCAGCCCGCGGAAGAAAGAAGTTGAGAAAACTCCTGTATTGGTGTATAAGAAATACCGGGCAAAGCATACACCTTACAACAGCATATTTTACACCGAGCAGAAGGATGATGTTCCTGCTGAAAGAGGCTGTTGACAGAGGAGTCGGGGTCGAACTGCTCCTGCCGCGTTATAGTGATATGAAGTCGGTTATGTATGCAGGCAGGGCATCTTTTACGAAACTGCTTAAATGGGGTATTAAAATATATCTGTACAATGAGAGTATACTTCATGCAAAATCTTATTTGTTTGACAATGTATTCAGCATTATAGGGTCAGCAAATCTTGATTTCCAGTCGCTTCGTAAAAATGATGAGGGCAATATGGGAGTCTTTGATGAGAGATTTGCGATGCAGATGGAAAAGATATTCAAAAGAGATCTGGAAAAATCAAAGAAAGTGGAGCTTTATGAATGGGTGAAGCGGCCGTTTTTAGTCAAACTGATGGAAAAGTTTTTCGTTATGTTCAAAAGGAGACTTTGATGTGGATTCAAAGAAATTATTAAGGGATATATTCGATGCAGCTGTTAAAGCGGTAAATCCTTATAATGCCGTAAGATCGTTTATTGAAGATCATTTCGGCAGATGGTCGAAGGGGGTATATGTAGTAGGTTTCGGAAAGGCAGCGTCACAAATGGGAATGGCTTGCGAGGATGTCCTCGGCGGAAAATTGCTGGGAGGATATTTGATTACAAAGTACGGGCATGGCAAGAAAACAGGTATGCTGACACTGAAGGAGGCGGCGCATCCTGTTCCCGACGAGAACAGCATTAAGTATACGTCGGAGCTTGTCGATTTTGTAGATAATTTGACGTCTGATGATGATTTGATATGCCTGATATCAGGCGGCGGATCTTCTCTGTTTTGCAAGCCTTATGAAGGACTGACTCTCATTGACAAACAGATTACTACTGATATGCTTTTGAGGGCCGGTGCTGATATATTTGAGCTTAATGCTGTCAGAAAACACCTATCCGATGTAAAGGGTGGACGGTTTCTGTATCATTTCAGGGGGAGAAATATTGCATCTCTGATATTGTCTGATGTAATGGGTGACAGACTGGATGTGATAGCATCGGGGCCGACGACTTATGATGATTCAACTTTCTCGGAAGCTGTTGATGTCGTATATAAATATGGCCTTGAGTCTTCAATTCCAAGAAACGTGAGAGAGGTACTTCGTAACGGTTCTGAGGGTGTGATACAGGAAACTCTTAAGAAAGGCGATCCAATTCTTGACAAAGTAGAAAATACAATTATAGGAAGTTTGAGTGTTGCTATAAAGGCAGCCGAAGAGAAGGCAAGGGATGCAGGGATGTCCGTATTGGTCTATGACGAATTTATTACAGGTGAAGCTGTAGATGCAGGGGTATCTATAGGAGCAAGAGTCAGGGAAATGATAAAAAAACGGGATGAAAGACCTTTATGCATAATATCCGGGGGAGAGACGACGGTAACCGTAAAGGGTAACGGAAAAGGAGGAAGAAACATGGAGCTTGCCGCAGGATTTGCAAAAGAAGTAAAGGGGCTTGAAAATATTACAATGTTATCAGCGGGTACGGATGGTAATGACGGACCCACTGATGCAGCCGGCGCAATAGTTGATGGAAACACGATAAGCAGGGCCCGATTGTCAGGCCTGGATGTGGATGAATATCTGGGCAAAAACGATATGTACCATTTCTTCCGGAAAGAGGGAGGGCTTTTCGTTACAGGCCCTACAGGCACTAATGTTATGGATATACAGATAGTAATAATCAAATGAAGAAAATAATCATATTTACAGATCTGGACGGTACGCTTTTAGAAGAGGATACATACTCTTTTGAACCCGCAAGGGAAGCCCTTGAAGTTATCAGAGAAAAACAGATACCACTCGTAATAGTATCCAGTAAAACTGCAGGAGAAATCATTTATTACAGGAAATTGCTGGACAACGGGCACCCGTTTGTATCAGAGAACGGGGGCGGTATTTTTATACCGGCTGGTTATGTGAGAGAGATGCCTTTCTGGATAAGGACATCCAAAAAATACGGGTATGACATGATATCGCTTGGAGCACCATACAAAGATTTGATTGATGCATTACACAAACTCAGACTTATGGGTTTTAACATCAAAGGTTTTTCCGATATGAACATCGATGAAATAATGCATGTTACAGGCCTTTCAAGAGATCAGGCCAAAATGTCCAAAGAAAGAGATTATGATGAGCCGATCATTGTTGATGACACAGTTAATCTTAATTCACTTAAACAGGCAATCAGGGATATGGGACTGCATTATACTTCGGGCAGATTTATCCATCTTATTGGCGATAATGACAAGGGCAGGGCAGTAAGAATGATAAGGGATATTTATAAAGTAAACTATGGAGAAGTTATCACAGTTGCACTTGGAGATAATCTGAATGATATTCCAATGTTCATGAATGTTGATCATCCTGTTGTTGTTAAAAAGAAGAACGGGTCTCATGATATAGAAATTCTTGAAGCTGTTCCCAATATTAAGCCTTCTAATGGAATGGGCCCTGAAGGATTCAATCAATCAGTAATAAAAATAATCGGGGATTTAAGTGAAAACCGGGAATAATATAAGTTCATCTGTGACTCAATCAGAGAGTTAATTATGGAGAAACCCGAGCTTCTTGCCCCTGCGGGGAATATGGAAAAATTAAAGACGGCCATTCATTATGGTGCAGATGCCGTATATCTGGGTATTTCTGATTTCAGCCTGAGAGCAAGAGCGGATAATTTCGGGCGGGATGAGTTGAATAATGCAATTATGTATGCACGTGCGAACGGAATCAAGTGTTATGTTACCGTTAACATCTTTCCTCATAACAGGGATATTGAAAAGATAAAGGGCCATATCCATCTGCTGAATAACATCAAGCCGGATGCAGTAATCGTTTCTGATCCGGGGGTATTCATGTTATTTAGAGAACAGGCGCCCGGAATCCCGATCCATGTAAGCACACAGGCCAATATTACCAACTACGTGTCTGCACGATTCTGGGAGCGCATGGGCGCTGTGAGGCTTATTCTTGCACGTGAACTGAATATTGACGAGATAGGGGAAATACGGCAGAAAGTTGATATCGAGCTTGAGTGTTTTGTGCATGGCGCCCTCTGTATTTCATATTCGGGAAGGTGCTATATGAGCGCTTTTCTTGCAAACAGGAGTGCAAATAGCGGTGAGTGCACAAATTCATGCAGATGGAAATATTCTCTCATGGAAGAGAAAAGACCGGGAGAATATTTCCCCGTATATGAAACCGGCAGGGGAACATACGTAATGAGTTCTCGTGACCTTTGCATGATAAGGCATCTGGACAAACTGCGGGATGCAGGTGTTGACAGTTTTAAGATAGAAGGGAGAATGAAGGGAATAAATTACATTGCGGGGGTTGTGAAGAGTTACAGGGAGGCAATAGACGAGCTAAAGGAGGGTGATGGATATGTTGTCAGGAAAAGATGGCTGGATGAACTCAAAATGTTCTCAAGCAGGGGATATACTACCGGAATGTATCTCGGCAAACAGGGCGACGATGATTACAATCATGATGATGATTATGTGTATCGTATGAGTCATGCGCTTGCCGGCATAATTTTAAACAAAGAGGGGGGCAAGGCAAAGATATTGATGCGCAACAGGCTGTTTTTGGGTGAAGAAATTGAATTCCTCACGCCTGGACTTGAAGGTATGATATTCCGGATCGAGACAATAGAGGATGAGGAACATATGTCTGTGGAATCTGCACGGAATGATGAAGTTGTATGGATGACTGTTCCTGAACAGGCGAGGGAAGGGGACATTATAAGAAAGATGATTGATCTTCCCTGTGGCGAGACCACAGGGAATCTTATGTAAGGAAAATTTTTTTACTTTTTTATAATATTCGCTCGCTTGACCGCGTGGCAAGACCGTGGGGAATACACTCGCTATCCGTATAACTTCCCGCTGCAGAGTCTCCTGCCTGTAAGAAAGAGATTCTACATAAAAACAAAAATCCTCAGAATATATATCAGATAGAAAATCCCGCCCGTCATCAGCATAAATGAAGGGAGTTTTTTTCGTGTAAGGATTGTAATATACACGATTACTGCCATGGAAAGGGAAAAGGCTATATTCAGTAACTCTGTGTGTCCGAGATGCCATTGTGTAAATATCAGCCCTATTGATACGGGGATTGTCGACTGGAAAACCATCGCCCCTGTGACATTGGACAGGGCAAGAGTATCTTTTCCCTTAATGGTCCATATTACAGAATTGAATTTTTCCGGCAGTTCGGATGCTACCGGAGCTAACAGAAGGGCGAGTACAAGAGATGACAATCCGGATTTGATTGAAAGCAGGGTAAGAAAATTAATAAATATATGTGCCCCCACTACAATCAGGGCCAGGCCCGTCAGTGTCTGCAACGTTATCCAGAAATTATTTGCAGGACATGACATTATATAGCTGAAATGCAGGTGTTCTGTATATTCCTCTCCATCCTCCGACCTATGGTTCAGAGTTATCTTGACAAAGAGTGCATAAGTAAGAAGAAGTAAAACAGCAGTTATATGATCTGTTAGACTATTATTGATATATGAAATGATTAGAATCACGATCATTGCAATAATAAAAAAAAGGAGTTCGGTTTTAAGGGCCGAAAGATTTACGTAGTGTACGGCCTTATCCCTCTTTTTCATTAAATAAAGAATCAGTGAAGTTAACCCTGTAAAAAAAAAGGCAAGGGTGGCAAGCATAAAGGGTGCACCAAGGATTGCCCCTACTGCAATTGATTCTCTGTGGATACCTTTCCCGAATATAAGTGCAAGTATGGGGATCAATGTTTCAGGCATAGCTGTGCCTACTGCCGCCAGTAGACTACCGGCTGTTGCATGTGAGAGATTAAGCCTGTCTCCTATGCATTCGACCCCGTTTGCGAATAATTCACAGCCTGAAAGGATTACGGCTATTGAAATAAGCAGGAAAGAAATTACTGTGAGATAGCTGCTTGTTTCATTATGCGAGAAATAGCCTGAGAAGTGAAGCATCAGGTATATAAATATGAATGCCAATGAAGATACAAGGATTTTTCTCAATAAAACCTCTTTTTTTTAATAAAGTGTAGAGATAATTAATAAATTGATTGACGCTTATTATATGCAATGCAGGCTCTATTTTACAAAAAAGAAGCTATAGATTACAGTGGTGAAAGATTTGAACTGATAGACTCGCAAAAAAGTTCAGAACAGGGACGGCCAAGCAAAAATCGTCAGATACAAGGCGCATAAATTTCCAGGCAACGAGGCGTGTTTACGTACTCTGCAGTGAGGAGATAATTGATCTTCCCTGTGGCAAGCCCACGGGGAATACGCTTGCTATTCATTTAATGCAACACAGTAGCCGGTAAGTTTTTGCGACGACATCAATCTTCATTGTCTTCGACAATAAAGGGGTTGCGCTTCTTTTTAAGGACAAATTTTGGTACATAGTACGGTTCGAGAAAATCACTCCACTTGATGATAACATCATTGGAAGGGTTCTTATCTAAAGCAGAGACGATTCGCCTCATTAAGAAAAAGAATATCAGAGAAGCTGCTGCCAGGCCTGACGAAAGTAGTACATATGTCTTCGTATTATCCCAGTTGGAGGATAATTTGTAGATAAGGATGGAAAAGATGACAAATGAGAAAATACCTACTTTGCCGAGAAAACGTGCCTTCATTAGCAGTTCTCTGACAACGTCAGCCTTTGAAACCTTATGGGATTTGTATGCAGCGGGCATAGACAATTCTTCGTGAATTTATTATATCACAACAATTGGAAATAAAAGATTCTTTTATGAACTCAGTGTAAAAAAAAGCTTCCTGGACTATAGAAAACTCATAATCCGGGAAGCGAGCTGTCTTGTCCTGTATCCTATAGATCTTTTGATGCTTCTTCAATATTTTCGATGCATTTCTTTTTGACTTCGTCTGTAAGTCCGGATGCATCCTGGAGATCTGAAAGCTTACATACATATTCTTTTCCGGATTTGTCTTTAACGAGGACAAACTCCGTTGCGGTAGATTCTGTTATTTCAGGCTTGTTTCCCATCTCTCTCTCCTTTTTGATTAATTATAATCATTCAATCAGGGAACAGAGGGGCAGGGTAAGCATACCCTGCCCGGTTAGTGAAAAAACTATTGTACATATCCCGCAATATTTGGTATCTGCATACCATGATGGAAGAGATACGCGACTATCATGGCGATCGGTATTATGAAGATGAAAAGTGCTACGAAGTATACCCATACCATCTTACCGAATTGCGCCTCCTTGAGCTTCTTGAAATCTGTAATTATGCCGAGACTCATAAAGGTCAGCATAAAAAAGAGCTTCCTCATAGGTCCTTCAATCGGCACAGCGCCTGCCTTTACGGTCTTTAGATACGGCATGGCATCGGCTGATCCACCTTGCCCGGGACCAAAGTAAATAGCAAGCAGAAAGAACCAGCAGAAGAAATAGCCAAGAACGAACTTCGGGAATCTGTGCCAGATCTCAGATGCGAGTACTGTCTCCCCCGGCCTCCGGTCTATACGGTAAACCCAAACCATGGCAAGCACAAATGCCCAGATGCCTATGAACATGTCAATCCATACCTTGGTCATAACCGCACTTGCAGTTATAATGCCTTCAGGCCATATAACTGTCCCATTGCTTTCGACTGCTATCTTGTTTCGCATGAATTCGTCCAGCAATTCGCCGGCAGCTGCGTCAGCGCCGTCAGTTTTAACAGACATGCCCATCGCAGCGCCTGCCACTATAGGATCAGCCGTTTTGGGCCAGACGTGAGTAAAGAATCCGGGAAGAACTACAAGTTCGATAACCGCCCATACAACAACGAGGGCTGAAACCATTATTGAAACCACCGGTTTAGCCCTGACGGCACCACCCGTAGCCACTGCAGCAGAAACACCGCATATGGAAATACCCGATCCAAGAACGGCTGCTGTCTTCCGCGGCAGATTAAACATCTTTCTGGCTATGAGATATGTTATCGGCCAGAAAATCATGTATGCAACAATGGTCGCTGCAGCACCTGCAATAAAAAGGTCAAAGGTAAGACCTGCTGCCTCCTTGCCCAACTTGTGCGAGAAGCCTGCCAGCTTGATGGGCAGATAACCGAGCTTGACACCAAGAGTAACAATTGCCGTTTTGATGTACCATTCCGGTTTGGCGGCCTCACTCAGGTAGATTGCAAAGGGCTTGAAGAAATTTCCTATAATCAGCCCCACAATCAGGGCAAGAATAAACGAACCGCCTCCCCCAAGCGAAAGGGCGAAGTTCAATCCATATTTGTGCATATTTATCTTGTTGGCTGCGATGAAACCGTGGTGGCCTATAAACCAGGTGGCGATTGTCATGAAATAAATTATAGTCCAGCCGATAAAAAATCTCTTCAGATTCCATCTCATAAACGCAGCGCCTGTACAGGTTGCAATGGTAAATGCCACATACGTCCAGATTATGCTCCACCAGCCCATCCCTTTGTAAAATTCTTTTGAAACCATACTGGTTTTCTTGCCGATTGCATAAAAGGCGTGACCGATAGCTCCTTTACCCCCTTCGGGTACATTAAAGACCCACTTTGTCGGATAAGTCAGAAAGCCTACAATGTCGATTCCGGCTAAATTCAGGAGTCCCAGGAAGAAAAAACCGACACCGAGCCATACCGCCCACCAGTCCTCCTGTGTCAGCATCCCTGTATACCATCTCCTGTTTGTTAGATCTGCCATTAAATCCTCCCTTTTAAGGTTTAATAATAATTGACAGGCATTTATATTTAACTATCTGCTAACCTTCAACCTCTATCACCCTGTTGAAATAATGTTGACCATATTGACGGATCCACTGAGGTATCGTTGAGTTGTCAAACAGCATGCGCACCTTTGATTTATCCCCCTTTTTGACCAGTTCGTTTTGCCTCATGAAGGTCCTGACTTTTTCGTCAATCCCGTCAATTGTGGGAGCGCTTAAGGTCAACTTATCATTCTCAACAACCCAGTTTTTACCGTCATGTCTTATCACCATATCCATCATGATATTCATCATGATCAATGTAAGATAGAGGTTGGCACTACTACCAGACCTATTAACAATGCTATGACGGCTACTACAAGGGACCAGACGACGAGTTTTGTCTCGATAGGCTCCCAGGGCTCGGCGTCCGCAAGAACATCCTCTGCCTCCAATGCTGCACCTGTCAAGGTTCCTGTCCCTGACATTTCTTTTTTCTCTTCTTCAGCCATACATTTACCTCCATTCAGGATTTAAAATTAAAGATAACATCCTTGTGTCTTTGTTCTGTCTTTGTTCATATATCACCCCCTTTTTTTATATTTAATAGCAATCATTGTGCCATGCGGGTGAGATAGAAAATATCATAATGGCTGGAGATATAACATATTGAATTTGAAGTAAGCTTACTTTATTGGAGACAGGACAACGATAATATCAGGCGCAATAATAAGGTTGCAGTGCATAAATTGACATGCAGTTTTATTGTGGTCATCGAGGTGAAATTATTCAGAAATCATTTTTATATTCACGAGGGTTAATCTTATATTTTTTCATAATCTGTTGAAGTGACTGTCTTATAATACCGGCCTTTTTTGCTGCACGGGTAACATTGCCATCAGTCTCACCAAGCAGATTTTTTACATAGTTGACTGTGAAGTTTTCAATAGCCATATGTCGGGCGGTTTTATAGTCGAGTAAAAATAGATCCCCGGGGATTATTTTATTAATATTATCTGTCCTGATCGGGCTATCAAGGGTCGCCCTTGTAATTATCTTTCCCTTTTCAAATATTACAGCCCTCTTGATAACATTCTGGAGTTCTCTGACATTCCCATGCCATGTTCTGCGTGTAAGATATGAAAGGGCATCATCAGAAAATCCTTCAATATTTTTTTTAAACTCTACTGAATATTCTATCAAAAAATATTCTGCGAGTAGAAGAATGTCCTCTTCACGTTCACGAAGAGAGGGCATGTTAACATTTATGACATTTAATCTGTAATAAAGGTCTTCCCTGAATGACCCTTCCTCTATCTTTTTTTCAAGATTCTGGTTAGTTGAGGCAATGACCCTTACATTAACCTTGACATTATCGGTATCCCCAAGGGGTTTGAATTCTCTCTCCTGCAAGACCCTTAATAATTTTGTCTGTGTGCTTCTTGGTATATCACCTATCTCGTCAAGGAATATTGTACCGCCATCGGCAGATTCAAAGAGACCTTTCTTGTCGGAAACTGCTGAAGTGAAAGCGCCTTTCTTATAACCAAAAAGTTCGCTTTCGAGAATAGATTCGGGTATGGCGGGGCAGTTGACCGCTACGAACTTTTTATTAAACCTTTTGCCGAGAGAGTGGATTGTCCTCGCTGCAAGCTCTTTTCCCGTTCCTGTTTCGCCGCTTATGAGCACCGTCTCGTCCGTTTCTGCTATCGTTCTGATTCTGTCCAGCAACCTTTTTATAACATTACTGTTACCAATGATTGAACACACAGGCCTGGATTGCCTGAGTTTGTCCTCAAGCAGTTTCTTTTCCTTTATTACTCTTCTGAGTTCGATCGCCTTTTTTATGGTATGGATGAATCTTTCATTGTTGATAGGTTTTGTAAGGAAGTCATAGGCTCCAATCTTCAGCGCCTCCACCGCCATCTCGACAGTTCCAAAGGCCGTAAGAATTATAAAAACGGTTTCACTGTTAAATTCCCTGGTTTTTTTGAGGAGTGTCATGCCATCCATTTCCGGCATGTTTATATCTGCTACAACCACATCTATTCCATTACCGGCAAGCAGCCCCAATGCATTACTTCCTGTGCAAACTTCTTTGACTTCCACGTCAAGCTTCTGCCGGATAACCCTCTCTAACAGATTAAGCATATCGATATTGTCATCAACCAGAAGTATTGATTCTTTCATTCTTAATCCTTATTATTAATATTTTGAGCGTTCAAAGGAAGCCTGATAGTAAAAGCAGCGCCTTTATCTCCTGTATCTTCGGAAATGATATCTCCACCATGTTCCTTTATCAATCCATAACTGACCGATAACCCGAGTCCGGTTCCTTCTCCAACAGGCTTGGTAGTAAAAAAAGGCTCAAATATCTTCTCTCTTATTTCTTCGCCAATGCCGCACCCGTCATCGGAAATCTTAATAACCTCCATATTGTTCACTGTGTCATAAGATGTCAAGACACTGATTGTGCCATTTTCGTCTATTGCCTGGCATGCATTTATCAATAAGTTAAGAATAACCTGCCTGATCTTGTCACTGTCAATTAATAGGGGAGGAATATCAGGACAATAATTTCTGACAATACTTATTTTCTTTTTTTCAAACTCATAGGTAAGCATATCCAGTACTGAGTCAATAAGGCAATTAATATTATCATATCCGAGTCTTGTTTCTGTAACCCGGGAAAAACTCAGAAGGTCTTCAATGATTTTTTTGCAGGAATTTGCGTTGCCATATATAGTTTGCAGGTCTTTCCTGACAAGCCCATTTATAGAATCATTCTCGAGAAGAAGGGATGTATATCCGAGAATTATGCTCAGCGGATTGTTGATCTCATGTGCAACACCCGCTGCAAGCTGACCCATAGCAGCAAGCCTCTCTGCTTCATAGACCTGCCTTATTAATCTCTTCCTTTCTGTGATGTCCTTTATCATCGTCTCAAAACCACAAATCTGCCTGCTTTCGTCTTCCCTGTAATTTGCGCTCATCAGGACATCGGCAACATTACCTTCGGCAGATAAAAGCCGCACTTCAAAATCCTTTATATACCCGTTATTTTCCATATCCGACATGAATTTATCATAATCACTGCTGTTCAAAAACACATCAAAGAGGTATCTTGAGTTATCAGCAATATCCGTTTCTTTCCAGCCAAGAAGTTCTCTGCCCGCCTTATTAGCTTCCTGAACGTAACCAAGGCAATCGGCAACGATTATTGCATCTTTGGAGCCTTCAAATATCTGGCGGTATTTTTTTTCGGAGCTGATCAGTTCATTCTTTGACTTTTTAAGGTATTCCATCATCGTGTTGAAAGAATTCGCCAGTTCACCAATTTCATCCTTGCTTCTGATGGCGATCTTGGAATCAAAACCTTTATTCCCATCTACTACTGATTTAAAGAATGATCTGATCTTGCCAATAGGCCGGACTGCAACAATATTGATTAATGAGTTGATAGCGATAAACATGAGCATCATACCGATTATACCTGCAATAAATATCGAAAAGGAGAGGTCTTTTATCTGCGTAAATGTTTTATCAAGAGGCAATGCAAGGTATTCAATGCCTATTATATCGCCTACTTTTTTATTAAATCCGCTCGTAGTTCCATATATTTTTTTCAGCATATCAGGAGCATCTGCGGGTTTGCCGTGGCATGGCAGACACTCGCTTTCCATAATAACAGGCTTGGCATGAACGGCGAATTTCATATTATTGTCTTTGATGATGCCTTTCCAGAAAACACTCTTTCTGTTATCGCGGAAATAATTAATGAATTTATTTTCTCTCCTGTTCGCCATATTTTCCCCATTCAATGGATTGTCGGAAACCCTCCTGTATATAACATTAGGATGTTTCTTTCTGAAATCGCTCATAATACTTTTTGTAATGAACGATACGGACATTGCTTCTATAATAAACTGGTTGTGAGGAAGGATATGAAACATTGTAGGCCTGAGGTCATCTCTGATATATTTTATTGTTGACTGGATTTGCTGATACAGAAGATTGGTTTTGCTGAAAGCTTCGGTTTTATAGATTTCCCTTAGATATACATACGTAGAATAACTGAATAAAGCCCAGAACAATACTAAGATGATACCGATACCCAAAAAAAACTTTTTTGTTAGGGATAATTTTTTCAGGAAATGCAAAGAAGCATCCTCGATTATTTCTTTTTTTCTTTTAATGAATTATATATCATCTTCACTTCTTCTTCAATAGCTTCGATATTTTTATCAGTGTTGATTATATAATCTGCGTGGTCTGTCTTTTCAGAATCAGGCATTTGCCGGGATAGCCTTTCTTCAATCTCAGAATCAGAATAACCTTTTTTTCTTAATCTGCCGAATATAGTACTTCGCCTGCAATGAACCAAAATTACAACATCAACCTTGGTCCTATATCCGGTCTCGAAGAGGAGAGGTATCTCGACAACGACCGTATTGCCCGGGTATTTCTTGTTTAGAGAGACTATCTCAGAAAATACGTATGGATGAAGTAATGCTTCAAGTTGCCCTTTTAACTCTTTATTATTAAATATAATTTTAGAAATTTTATCCTTATCAATATTCCCATTGTCTTTCCGGACATTGCCAAGCAGATTAATGACACTCCTTTTAATATCATCTCTTTTGTATAACCCTGATACAATCTCGTCAGCATCGGCGGTAATTGCGCCGCTCCTGCCGAACATCTTAAGGACTGTGCTTTTACCTGCACCGAAATTGCCTGTTAATCCTACAAGCATATCTTTAACTATGACTTGATAATTCTTTTAATTTGAATATAAATTGCAGCGCTTCTTCGGGGGTCATGGATTCCGGACTGGCGTTATTTAATTCTTTTATTGCCGGATGGGCCTTCAGACCGAAAAGGTCAAGTTGTACTGATTTCTTTTTCCCCTTTCTTCCTGCAAACCTTGATTCCCCGGTTTCGTTTATGTCTTCTTCTTCAAGGCTGCGGAGCACCTCTCTTGCCCTCTCAAGTACTGCCACGGGCAAGCCTGCGAGCCTGGCAACCTGTATGCCGTAACTCTTGTCGGCAGGACCTTTTTCTATTTTTCTGAGAAATATGATTTCATCTCCCCACTCCTTGACAGCTATATTAAGATTCCTTACCCCTTCAAGAGACAGGGACAACTCCGTAAGCTCATTATAATGAGTGGCAAACATGGTCCTTGCCCTGATTTTGGTTGCAATGTATTCCGCAACCGCCCATGCAATGCTTATACCATCAAAGGTACTGGTTCCCCTTCCCACCTCATCAAGCAGGATAAGGCTTTTTTCAGTAGCATTATTTATGATATTCGCCGTCTCGATCATTTCAACCATGAAAGTACTCTGCCCCCGTGAAAGGAAATCCGAAGCCCCGATCCTCGTAAATATCCTGTCTGCTACTCCTATGGCAGCTTTTTCCGCAGGCACAAAAGAGCCCATCTGAGCCATGAGGACAATCAGGGCTGCCTGCCTCATATAAGTTGACTTCCCGGCCATGTTAGGTCCGGTTATTATCAGGAGGAAATCTTCATCAGTATCTATTATAGAATTGTTCGGTATGAATCTTTCGTCGCTCTCGATCCTTTCAAGCACGGGATGCCTGCCTTCAATAATCTCAATCCTTCCGGAATCCGTGATCTGAGGCTTGACATAATTATACCTTCGAGCTGCCGTTGCGAGTGAAACAATGAGATCAAGCAGGGCTATGGCAGATGCAGTTGCCTGGATTCTATCGGCATAGACGGATATTTTATCGATTATGTTCCTGAAAATGTGGTATTCAAGATTTTTTAATTTTTCCTCCGAACCTAAAATTTTTGATTCATAATCTTTCAGCTCCGGGGTAATAAATCTCTCAGAATTTATGAGGGTCTGCTTTCTGATGTAATGTTCCGGTACATGCGAAAGGTTTGTTCTGGTTACTTCGATATAATAGCCATGAACCTTGTTGTATCCGACTTTTAATGAACCTATGCCTGTCGATTTCCTTTCCTCCGCCTCAAATCGCGCAAGGAATTCCCTGCTATTGCTCGACAGATCTCTGAGTTCATCCACTTCCCTGCTATATCCCTTTTTAATAATTCCACCTTCTCTTATGCCCGGAGGGGGGCTGTCGACTATTGATTCCCCGAGTAACTCTTTGAGTTCAGTGAAATCATCCAGCTCATCGTTGATATTTTCAATCAGATTACTCCTCAATTTTGACGTGATATTCCTCAATTTCGGGATAAGAGCGATTGAGTTTTTTATTGCCGCCAGGTCCCTCGCATTTACCCTTAACGTGGAAAGTCTGACGGCAAGCCTTTCCAGATCATGGACATTTCTGAGTACCTGTCTGATATTTTCCAGAGACTCGAAATCATTCACGAGCGATTCAACTGCATCATGCCTCTTTCCGATCTCATCTGAATGGGTCAGGGGTTTAACTATGGCGGTTCTAAGCAGCCTTCCACCCATTGAAGTAAGAGTTTGATCGAGAACATTTAAAAGAGATTCATTTTGAGTACCGTCTTTAAGATTTACAAGGAGTTCGAGGTTCTTCTTGGTAGAGGCATCCAGCAGCATGAATGATGCCTTGTTGAGAGTTGTGATCCGTTTAAACCCGAATGCGTTTCCCTGCGTTTCAATGAGATAATAAAGGAGGGCGCCGGCCGCTGATATTCCTTCAGGCATTGTTTCACACCCGTATCCTTCCAGAGATGTAACTCTGAAATATTCAAGCAGTCTTTTATATGATTCGGCCTGATCAAAGAACCAGTCATCGATATATGTTACATATTGACCTTTCAATATCGAGGAATATCCGATTCTTTGTCTGAGACTTTCAGGACAGAGTATTTCCCTCGGCTCTGCAAGAGATATTTCATCTTCAAGAGAACCATCGCTTTCATATACAAGGAATTCACCGGTAGATATTTCGGCCATTGAGATGCTATGCCTGTTTCCGTGCGGAAATACCGACATTATATAAGAACTTTCTTTTGGATTTTCAGGTTCATGTGTCCCCGGGGTTATAACTCTTACCACTTCGCGCCTGACGATACCGCTTGAATCTTCAGTATCTTCCATCTGCTCACATACGGCAACCTTTCGGCCACTATTGATAAGTTTTGTAATATAACCCGCAGCGGAAAAATGAGGTATTCCACACATAGGGATGGGGGTTTCACTGTTTTTATCCCTGGTGGTAAGTGTTATCTGGAGAATTTTTGATGCAATAACGGCATCTTCGCCGAACATCTCATAGAAGTCCCCGAGCCTGAAGAACAAAATCGCATCTTTATGATCCTCTTTAATCGAGGCATATTGCTTCATCAACGGGGTTGAAGAGGTGAGGGCAACTGAAGAGTTTATGGTTTTTTTATTGACATCCATTAATTGATATTAAATACTATTGCAGATGGAAAGTTCAATAGATTGTTGACTAATATCCGGCTCAAAATGTTAAATTATGAATATTCCGGAGTTTATAAAGAGGTTATAGTATGCAGAGAATACCAATGACAAGAGCGGGCTACGAAAAGCTCAGGAAAGAACTTGAAAGGCTTATAAAGGTTGAAAGACCAAAAAATGTGAAGGATATCGAAGAGGCGCGTGCTCACGGTGACCTGTCCGAGAATGCCGAATACCATGCTGCAAAGGAAAAGCAGTCATTTATTTCAGGCAGGATCCAGGAGCTTCAGGACAAGATCGCAAGGGCAAATGTTATAGATCCGTCCAGCATCAATCAGTCAAGAATCGCCTGGGGCGCTACGGTTAAAGTCTACGACCTGAACACAGATGAGGAAAGGAAATTTGTGCTTGTGGGGGCGGATGAGGCCGATGTAAAAAATGGAAGGATTTCTGTGACATCACCTGTCGGGAAGTCCCTGATAGGGAAGGAAGTCGGGGATTGTGTAACAATAAAGGCTCCCGCCCGGACTGTAGAATACGAAGTTTTAGAGATCTGCTTTGAGTAGGTCATTTAAGGCAGAAATTATTTATAACCGGGAAGTTGCCAGAAATATCAAGCTGTTCAGGATTCATTTCCTTACCCCGGCAATGAATCCTGAGCCAGGGCAGTTCTACATGCTTCAGACCGGACAATTTTATGACCCTCTGCTCAAAAGACCTTTTAGTATATTCGATGCCGATCTGAACGAATTATCGTTTCTTGTAAGAGAAACGGGCAGGGGTACCGCCATACTGAGCCATAAGTCTGCGGGAAACATTATTGATGTAATCGGTCCTCTTGGTATGTCTTATCCAATTTGTCAAAAACAGCCCGTTATCATTGCCGGCGGAATGGGTATTGCCTCTCTTTTTTCACTAATAAAAAGATTTAGTGAAAGAGCAAAGGTAATATATGGAGCCGGAACAGCGCAGGATATCGTGTATAGAGATGAAATCGAGTCGACTGCAGGGGATTTGATTATTTCTACGGATGACGGTTCTGCAGGAAGGAAAGGGAACGTAATGGATTTTATAAATGAATTTATGAACGGGGAAGAGGATGTTACTGTATATACATGCGGCCCTGGAGTTATGCTCAAAAAGGTAGCAGAATTTTGTATTCGTAAGGGAATAGAATGTTATGTTTCACTTGAACAGAATATGGCTTGCGGGCTTGGCTCATGTCTTGGTTGTGTTGTCAGAACGAAGAACGGCTATCAGAGGGTGTGTAAAGAGGGGCCTGTATTTTCGGCTTCGGATATTATATGGGATTGAATAAACTGTCATGAACCGGGAATTATCATATGAAACTTGATGTAAAAATCGGCAAAATGCAGATGAAGAATCCCGTAATGACCGCTTCCGGTACTTTTGGTTACGGTCAGGAATATGCGGAATTCTTTGACCTCAGCGAACTGGGCGCCATTAATGTCAAGGGGATATCCTTGAATCCCATGGCCGGCAATCCAGCGCCGCGTATCTGCGAGACTCCATGCGGCATGATCAATTCAATAGGTCTTCAAAACGTCGGGCTTGAGGGTTTCCTTTCAGAAAAATTGCCTTATCTGAGAAATTTCAGGACAAACATTGTTGCAAACGTGCTGGGCAATACCATCGATGAATATATTGAAATATCGGAACGGCTGGATAGCGAAGATATAGATGCAATAGAACTCAACGTCTCCTGTCCCAATGTAAAGCAGGGCGGAATAAGCTTTGGCGTCGATTTCCTGCAGCTCAGAAAGCTCCTTATGGCTGTGAGATCGGTAGTCAAAAAAAAGACCCTTATAGTTAAGCTTTCCCCCAATGTAACGGACATCAGGATATTTGCGAGGACGGCCGAAGATGAAGGAGCGGATGCCGTTTCAATGATAAATACAGTTATGGCCATGTCGATCAATGTTAAAACAAGAAAGTCGAGGATAGCCAGTATGATTGGCGGCTTGTCCGGACCGGCCATAAGACCCGTTGCAGTCAGGATGGTATGGGAGGTTCATAATGCCGTAAAGATTCCCATAATAGGAATGGGCGGGATAATGACATATGAAGATGCATTGGAATTTATACTTGCGGGCGCCACATCCGTTGCAGTCGGCACAGCTAATTTTATTGACCCAATAAGTTCATTGAATATAATTAATGGTATGAGAGAATATATGTCTATAAATAATGTCGCGGATATCCATGATCTTATCGGAGGTGTTAATGAATGAAGAGGACGATAACACTGCTTACCGATTTCGGCGCCAGGGATACCTTTGCCGGGCAGATGAAGGGGGTTATTTACAGTATAAACGATGAAGTAAATATTGTCGACATTACACATGATATCCAGCCTCATATGATAAGGGAAGCAGCAATCGCACTCGGAATGTGTTATGAGTATTTCCCCAGGCTGACCGTACATGTATGCGTTATAGATCCCGGGGTCGGTTCGGAACGGCGGCCCATAATAGTGGCAAGCGGCAATTATTACTTTATAGGTCCTGATAACGGAATCTTTTCATACATCTATAATATCAATAAAGAAATTACTGTTATACATATTAAAGCTGAACACTATTTTCTCAGGAAAGGCAGTTCTACTTTTCAGGCCAGGGATATATTTGCTCCGGTCGCTGCGTGGTTGACCAAAGGAGTCGAAATAACAAAATTTGGTGATGAAATAAGCGACTATGTCAAGCTGGAACTTCCCGTCCCACGCAGGAAGGCTAAAAACATTATTGAGGGCGAAATTGTCCATATAGACCGTTTTGGAAATGCATTAACAAATGTTTCCGCAAAAGATTTTTCCGCTTTATCAGTAAGTGAACTCATCCCGAAGTGCAGAGTCATCTGCAAGGGCAGACAGGTCCGATTGAAACATTCCTATTCGGATGTTACCAATAAAGAATTGTATGCCGTTTTCAACAGCAACGATCTGCTTGAACTTTTTATCTACAGGGGCAATGCGGCGTCACAATTCGGACTTAAAACAGGCGATATAGTAAGCCTGATCCTCCAGGAATAATTATCCGTATTGTAACGTTTTTTTTTCGACGGGAACCAGGTAAAATAATACTTGACAAAATTGGTAAAGTATTATTATATATAGAATATGTTGAGATTATCGGCAAAAGGCCAATACGGAGTAAGGGCTATGTATGAAATTGCCCTGGGATATCCGGATAATGTTGTGAACATCAAAAAGGTATCCGAGAAACAGGATGTTTCTGTACCGTATCTTGAGCAAATCCTGAATAAGCTCAAGAAAGCGGGTCTTATCAGGAGCATTAAGGGCCCCGGGGGAGGTTATCTCTTAAATAAAGCACCGGAGAAAATCACTATAGGTTCGATTGTGAGTGAACTTGAGGGTCCTGTTGCGATAACATCATGTCTCGATCCCAGTGAAGGATGCATAAGGGCTGAAAGCTGTGTAATTCACCTGTTATGGAAGGCCCTGGGGCAACAGATAGTAACTTTCCTTGACTCCATAACGCTTTCAGACCTTCTGAAAGGAACTTCATTTGAAGATTTCGCCCAGCCGGCGCAAAAAACCGATTCCGGAGATGCTCAGGCATGACAATTAAATTTGTTGAAAATGTCAAACCGGACGTTACGACTGATATAGTATACATGATGTGTCCCATGCATCTTCTTAAACTGGAAGAAAAGATAAAAGACCTTCAGCCGGGACAGATACTTGAAATACTCACCGATTATGACGGAGCGCTTGAAGACATTCCGGATTGGTGCGAGAAAACCGGCAATGATTTTCTTGGAATAGATGAGACGACGGGATATTATAAGTTCTATATAAAAAAGAATGCGAGGTAAAATATGAAAAGAAGGTATTTTGATCATGTAGCCACAAATCCAATTTTACCTGAAGTGCTGGATGCCATGATGCCCTATTTCAGGGAGGAATATGGTAATCCATTGAGCGTTTATGATCTCGGAATGAATGCAAGAGAGGCGATCGAGAATTCGAGGCAACAGGTAGCAGCACTGATTAATGCAGAACCGTCGGAAATTATCTTTACCTCAAGTGGGGCCGAGGCGAACAACTTCGCTTTAAGGGGAATAGCGCTGGCAAGACAGCATGAAGGGAAACACGCGATAGTCAGCAGGATGGAACACCACTCGATATTAAATTCAGCGCGGGTACTTGAGAAGATGGATTTCGCCGTAACATATCTCACTCCGGATAAATACGGCACTATTGATCCTGAAACGGTAAGAAGGGCAATTACTGATGAGACGACAATAATTTCCATAACTCACGCCAGCAGCGAGGTAGGAACAATCGAGCCAATAAAGGAAATTGCTGAAATAGCTCATGAAAAAGGAATTGTATTTCATTCAGATGCAGTTGCCACAGTAGGCAACATACCGGTTGATATCAAATACCTGGGCGTTGACCTGCTTTCAATGGCTGCCCATCAGTTTTACGGACCAAAAGGAGCGGCGGCCCTTTATCTTAAAAAAGGCCAGAGGATTACCCCGCTCATCTACGGCGGCATCCAGGAAGGAGGCAGGAGGGCAGGCACTGAAAATGTGCCTGCAATAGTAGGTATGGGTAAGGCTGCCGTGATTACCGGGGAGCAGATTGTCAACAGGATGAATCATGTCAGCGTTCTCAGGAACAAACTGATTAAAGGTTTAAAAAAAGTACCCAATATTCATTATACGGGGGACCTTGAAAAGCGTCTGCCCGGCCATGCGAGCATGTGTGTTGAATACATCGAAGGCGAGGGTATGCTGCTTCTGTTGGCTTCAAAGGGGATATGCGCAGCAAGCGGCTCCGCCTGTACATCAAAGGCCCTGAAGGCTTCGCCCGTTCTGCTTTCAATGGGGATTCCCTCGTCACTGGCACATGGATCTATTGTATTCAGTCTTGGAATTGACAATACGGAAGATGATATAGACTATCTATTGGAGGAATTCCCTCAGATAATTGAAAAACTCAGAGCCATGTCCCCTTTTGCAGCCAAAGGATGGGCAGACATGGAGGAAGGTGGATCATGTACAGCAAAAAATTGATGGATCATTTTCAAAATCCGAGAAATGTTGGTGAAATACCTGATGCAGATGGTGTAGGCGTTGAAGGCAATCCGGTATGCGGGGATGTCATGAAACTGTTCATAAAAGTAGATAGCGGCAAGATCGTTGATGCAAAATTTCAGACATTCGGTTGCGGAGCGGCTATAGCCGTAAGCAGCATGATTACAGAGATGGCAAAAGGGAAAACGCTCGAAGAGGCCCGGGCCATTACCAAGCAATCTGTAGCGGATGCGCTTGATGGGCTTCCTGCGCAGAAGATGCATTGTTCAAATCTTGGTGCCGATGCTCTGCACAAGGCCATAGATGATTATAATGCAAAGAAGACAGGCAGTTAAATGGATAGCGAGCGGATGTGAGCGAATATAATAATGCAAAACTCCCTGCATTAGATTACCGGCGGCCTGCCTGTGCGTGCCGCACGCAGACAGGCGGAGCCGCCGGGAAGATCAATTAAAAAACCTATATTCCTGATTTACTGAAAGACATTACAGCGAATTCACGCTTTATTGTTTTCTTGACATAAGTCTTTTGGAGAAGTAATTCAGAATCTTCGGGCACATTGGATTCACCTTCTGTTGTCTTATTGCATCCTTTACAATTTGCAATTTCAGCTGTTAGTATACATAGTTTCAGGGGAGAGGTGGCCGAGTGGTTGAAGGCAGCCGCCTGCTAAGCGGTTGTCTCGAGAAATCGGGACCCAGGGTTCGAATCCCTGCCTCTCCGCCATAAGAGGTGCGTGCGCTATTAATTCAAAAATAAAATATAAAAGGAGGAAACTATGATGAAAAAAGTCTTGGTTCTTTTGGCGGTTCTTTCACTACTGATTGCATTTGGAGCATGCAAGCAGAAGGTTGAAGAAAAAGCCTCTGTTCAGACTCCGAATACTCCGGCCGGGCAGGGTATTGTGCTGCCGAAGGGCGAAACAAAGGTGGTAGTGCCTGATAGTGTGAAGGCAAAGTGGAATGCGGTAATTATTACTGTGCAGGACAAGGTGAAAAAGAAGACCGAGGATGTTAAGATCAAGCTCGGTAGCGAATATACCATACCGAACTCCAGGTTGACACTTAAGGTCAGTGATTTTCTGCCGGATTTCAGAATGGACGGACTGACCATAACGTCAGCTTCCGATAAATTAAATAACCCGGCTGTTCATGTCACTGTATTGGATGGAGGCAGGGAAATCTTTAAAGGATGGCTCTACTCAAAGTTCCCGACAATCCATCCGTTTCAGCATGATAAGTACGGCCTTACTTTAAAAGAAGCGGTTACATCCGGCAAAAAGGGATAAGACATTAAAATATAATAAATAATAGATAAGATATATCATGCGCCTGTAGCTCAGCTGGATAGAGCGACGGACTACGAATCCGCAGGTCGGGGGTTCGAATCCCTCCAGGCGCGCCATTTTTTCCGTGAATCCTTAAAGCCGATTTTCATATTTTCTTCACTTTTTTGATATGTATTGGGTATAATATATTGGTGTGGGATTCCCCATCCCGTCTCTCAACCCCTCCTGAGGGGCGGGATAGCCCACACCATATTATTCTAATTTGTTTCTTAGTCAAACACTTGACCAATCATTTACAACGCTTTATACTTTAATACATATTTAGAGACCGTGTAAAATTGCTGTTTTTTATTCCTGTCGTGCCCCGGAAGCGTTCGGGACGCCTGGAACTTATTGAAAAGACTGCATTCCTCTACCCCCGAAAATGTCGGGACAGGCAAGTCGGGGAATGACCGATAGAGAGACTGGCTTTATGGAGAGAATCTATTTAGACTGATAGGGAGTTTTTATGTCTGATCTGTACCAGAGCGGGTTGATTGCAACGCTTCATAACCTTAATAAACGAAATCTCGACAAGATTGAAGCTGAATTGCTCTGGTATTCCCAGGACAGACCTATAGCACTCATACTGCCCTCTCTTTTCGCCGAACTCTCAGGGGAAGCGCTAAAGGGGATTATAGAACAGCTTACAGAGGTCAAGTATCTGAAAGAGATTGTCATTACCCTTGGCCCCTGTACAAAAGAAGAATTCCTTTTCGCCAGGGACTTTTTTTCGGTGCTGCCGCAAAAGAAGACTATTATATGGAACTCGGGCAAGAGGATTTCAGAGATATATCGAGCCATAGAGGATTCCGGTCTCAAGCTTGGGGATGCCGGCAAGGGGATGTCCGCCTGGATAGCTTATGGTTATGTCCTTTCGAGAAAAGAGTTCCGAGTAATAACGCTCCATGATTGCGATATAATTACGTATAGTCGGGAATTACTCGCACGGCTCTGCTATCCGGTGACAAACCCTAACCTTGATTATGATTTCTGTAAAGGGTATTACAGCCGGGTAACGGACAGAATGCATGGTAGGGTTACAAGGCTTCTGGTTATACCGCTTGTAAGGGCGCTCATAAAGATTGTCGGCCACTTGCCGATGCTGGTATATTTTGACAGCTTCAGATATCCGCTTGCAGGGGAATTTTCAATGAGCACCGAACTTGCCAGAGTAATGAGGATACCCGGGGACTGGGGGCTTGAGGTTGGTGTACTCGCCGAGGTTTACAGAAATTCCGCCCTGAGAAGGATATGTCAGGTAGATATTGCAGAAAATTATGAGCATAAACACCAGGAATTGTCACCTGACGATGCATCAAAAGGTTTGATGAAGATGGGAATCGACATATGCAAATCCATCTTCAGGACACTTGCTTCTGAAGGCGTTGTATTTACATCAGGATTTTTTCAGACATTGGTTGCGACCTATGTAAGGACTGCCCAGGACCACCTGAAGAGATATGAAGACGATGCTGCGATAAACAGCCTTGTATTTGACAGGCATATGGAAAGCCTTGCAGTTGAGTCATTTAAGGAAGGTATCAAAATTGCGTCAGAGATAATTACAGAAGACCCCTTAGGTGTTCCACTTATTCCCGGCTGGGACAGGGTTGCGTCAGCCATACCGGATATATTCGGACATCTGAAGGAAGCGGTTGAAGAAGACAATAATGAGTAATCCTGGATATAAAAACCGCTTTCATGACATTATTAGATTGTCGTTATCATGTTTGTCAGGAGCATAGCCGGGTATGGATTCAGTAGTCCTAAGGCAGGATGTTCAGGAGAAGATAAAAGAGATTGGTGAAACGGATATATTAATCGGTATTCCCAGTTATAACAATGGGAAAACTATAGGACATGTTGTCCAGGCTGTACAGGCCGGTCTCAATAAATATTTCCCGGACAAAAAATCTATACTGGTCAACTCCGACGGTGGATCAAACGATAACACACGTGAGATCGTTGACAGCACCACCATTGACAATTACAGATCCATACTTCTTTCCCACAGGGTTAAATCATTTCACAAGATCGTGACCCCTTACCACGGCTTGCCGGGTAAGGGGAGCGCCTTCAGAACCATTTTCGAGATTGCAGACGCACTGAAGGTCAAGGCTTGCGCAGTCGTTGATTCGGACCTGAGAAGTATTACCCCCGAATGGATCGATCTGCTAATCAGCCCCATTCTTGATGATGGTTATGATTATGTCGCTCCTTACTATCTCAGGCATAAATATGACGGCACCATTACCAACATGATAGTCTATCCTCTGACCTCGGTTCTTTATGGCCGTAAAATCAGGCAGCCTATAGGAGGTGATTTCGGTTTTTCCGGCTCGATTGCCTCTTTTTATCTGAAAAAAGATGTATGGGATACCGATGTGGCACGGTATGGGATTGATATATGGATGACAACCACGGCTATCGCAAATGGTTTTAAGATATGCCAGTCATTCCTGGGGGCCAAGATTCACGATACAAAAGATCCTGGAACAGATCTCAGTTCAATGCTCCACCAGGTATGCAGTTCTGTTTTCACTCTGATGGATGAATATTATGACCGGTGGAGGGATGTTAAAACTGTTGAGGACGTTCCGACGTTCGGTTTCAGATATGCTGTCGGGCTCGAACCTGTCAATGTAAACACAGACGCAATGATAGAAAAATTTGTACTTGGAGTCAAACAGTTGGGTCCCCTGTGGGAAGCATTTCTTCCTGAGGGGGTTATATGGTTTCTGACATCAATGTCGGAAAACGGGAAAAACAAATTCCGTTTTCCTGATGAGATCTGGGTTGAGACCATCTGCAACTTTGCCCTTGCTTATCATCAGAAGGTTATGCACCATGAACACATAATAAAATCTCTTACTCCACTTTACATAGGAAAGGTTGCCGCATTTGTGCTGGAGACATGGGAAATGAGCTCCGGCGAGGTAGAGGAAAGACTTGAATCATTATGCAAGGTGTTTATGCAATTCAAGGATTATTTAATTGAAAGATGGCAATAAATTAGGAGGTGACTATGGATATTTCTTTTGAAAGGCTATTAATGGAGCCTGCAAGGGAGTTTTTCAAAAAACTGATTGATTTCCTTCCAAACATGCTGAGTTCTCTGATCATAATTATAACCGGGCTTATCTGTGCATATATTGTTAAATACCTTTTCATAAGATTTCTGAGAATTATTCATTTTGACAAGTTTTGTGAGAGAGTGGGGGTAAACCAGATATTGCAAAAGGGCGGTATAAGAAATACACCTTCACATATTACGGGCAGGATTATTTACTGGCTGTTTGTTTCTATATTTATAATAATCGCCCTGAACAGCCTTCGAGTCCCGTCAGTAGAAGATCTCATGACTAAATTTCTTCTTTATCTTCCCAACGTGTTTGTGGCTATGATAATAATTATTTTTGGTTATTTAATAGGAAATTTTCTGGGCAGGGCGACTCTCATAGCTTCGGTAAATGCCGATCTGGCATTTGCAAGACATTTGGGCAAAGCTGTCAAGCTTGTAGTGTTTCTTATGTCGGTTACGATGGCGATGGACCAGCTCGGTATCGGCAGGGCTACCGTTATAATAGCATTTGGCATCATACTGGGGGGCATTACCCTTGCGCTTGCTATCTCTTTTGGTCTGGCCGGGAAGGATATGGCAAAGGACTATCTTGAAAAGAAACTTACTAAAAAAACAGAAGAAAAACAGGACGATATCCAGCACATGTAAGGCTCCGTTTGAACTTTTGTTTGAATTTTTAGTATTCTAAGAGTTTAGAGTTTTATAGCCGGAGTGGCGGAATTGGTAGACGCAAGGGACTTAAAATCCCTCGGGGCGTTGCTCCGTACCGGTTCGAGTCCGGTCTCCGGCACCAATAACTGATGAAGATGGAGGGTTCTATTGAAGAAAAAGATTGTTAAGGCGATTTTGCCCGCAGCAGGGCTTGGGACAAGGTTTCTGCCGGCCACAAAGGCGTCTCCAAAAGAGATGCTCCCAATTGTAGATAAACCCATGATACAGTATGCAATAGAGGAATCCGAAAAGTGCGGAATAGAGCAGTTCATTATAATAACCGGCAAAAATAAGAGATCGATTGAGGACCATTTTGATTCTGCATTTGAACTTGAGGAGAATCTTAAGCAAAAAGGCAAGAAAAAACTTTTGAATGAAATCAACAGTCTCAAGCATCTTGATTTTGCCTATATAAGACAGGGGAAGGCCCTGGGGCTGGCTCACGCAATCATGAGGGCCCGGCCCTTTGTGAAGGATGAATCTTTTGCCGTGCTTCTCAGTGATGACATAATTGATCCTGATGAATCATTATTGCAGGATATGATGAACATATATTATGATTACGAATGTCCCGTAATTGCATTGGAAAGGGTGCCGAGAGCGGAAATCCACAGGTATGGTGTTATAGACGGTGCAAGAGAGAGTGATAAACTGTACAGGATAAACGGCCTTGTCGAAAAACCGGATACTGAAGGCGCACCGAGCGATCTCGCAATAATAGGGAGATATATACTGACGCCGGATATTTTTGATGTGTTCGAGGATATGTCCCCTGGAAAGGGAGGGGAATATCAACTGACCGACGCGCTTAATATGATAATTCAGCATAGACCGCTTTACGGTTATGTATTTGAAGGCAAACGATATGATGCCGGAGACAAGCTGGGTTTTCTCAAGGCAACTGTCGAACTTGCATTGAAATCCGATCATATCTCCGAAGGATTCAGAGAATTTATAATAGATATATCAAAAAAATTAATGAAGGATTGATATTTGTATGCAGAGTGCTTTAAAAGAGTTAAAATTTATTTATTCTCAGCAGACATCCGAAGAGCCTCTTGCCGATATATACGAGACTGATGATGACCTGATTCTTGAGATCGATCTGCCGGGCATCGATCCTGATGAGATTTTCATTAAGGCTTTTAACGATATTCTGATGATAGAGGGGATAAAGAGCGGTTATAAACAGGAGAATGATATACTCAGGTACTTATGCCTTGAAAGGAACAGGGGGCATTTCAGGAGGATAATCAAGCTCCCCGTCAGAGTTAACATCTCCGGCGGAACAGCCATGTACTCAAATGGCGTAATCAGAATTGAGTTTCCCAAAATACAGGAAAAGGTGGTTAAGATAAAAATTGAAAAAGAATAAGAAAAAGAGTAAGGAAATTAAGACAGAAGAACATGAACAGATTGAAGAAGGTAAGGATGTAGAAATCCCGGACCGGCTGCCCATACTGCCTGTCAGAGACATTGTAGTGTTCCCTTATATGATTCTTCCCCTCTTTGTCGGACGGGATGTTTCGATAAAGGCAATAGATAAGGCCCTGAGTTCCAACAGATTGATACTTCTTGTAACACAGAAAGAGATGGATACTGAAAACCCGACGACAAATGACCTTCATAGAATCGGCACTGTCGGCGTTATTATGAGGATGCTGAAACTTCCCGACGGCAGGGTAAAAATACTTGTACAGGGACTCAGCAAGGCAAGGATATTAAAGATTGATGAGTCGGGGGACCACTTTAAGGCTGAGATTGAAAAACTCGATGATAAGAAACCTGAGGAGATGACGATTGAAATTGAAGCCCTGATCAGAAACGTGAAAGAGCAGCTTGATAAGGCTGTATCCCTTGGAAAGACGGTTTTGCCGGATGTGATGGTAGTTATAGAAAACCTTGACGAGCCGGGCAGGCTTGCAGATCTTATTACATCCAATCTGGGACTCAAGACCGAACAGGCCCAGGAAATTCTTGAAATCGAACACCCTGTAGACCGGTTAAAAAGAGTGAGTGATTTACTGAATCACGAAATAGAACTTCTTATAGTTCAGCAAAGGATACAGTCAGAGGCACGGGGTGAAATTGATAAAACCCAACGCGAGTATTTTCTGCGTGAACAGCTTAAGGCTATCCAGAAGGAGCTTGGAGATATCGACGAACGTTCAGAAGAGATAAATGAGTTCAGAAATAAGATAGAAGAGGCAAAGATGCCGGAAAAGGTATTCAGGGAAGCGGAAAAACAGCTAAGCAGGCTGGGGAAAATGCACCCTGACAGTGCCGAGGCCGCCACTGTCAGGACCTATCTTGACTGGCTTGTCGAGATACCATGGTCTAAAAGCACAAACGACAATCTTAATATAAAAAGCGCAAAGAAAGTACTGAACGAAGATCATTTTGACCTTGAAAAGGTTAAAGAAAGGATACTCGAGTACCTTAGTGTAAGAAAATTGAAGTCAAAGATGAAAGGTCCCATACTCTGTTTTATAGGACCTCCCGGTGTGGGCAAGACATCGCTTGGCAGGTCCATAGCAAGGGCGCTTGGAAGAGAATTTTTCCGTATGTCTCTTGGCGGAGTAAGGGATGAGGCAGAGATCAGGGGCCATAGAAGGACTTATGTGGGAGCTCTTCCCGGTCGGATCATCCAGGGAATTAAACAGGCTGGAACCAATAACCCTGTATTTATGCTTGATGAAGTGGACAAGATAGGCATGGATTTCAGGGGAGATCCTTCTTCAGCACTTCTTGAAGTACTGGATCCTGAACAGAATAATTCCTTCGTTGACCACTACCTTTCGGTTCCTTTTGATCTCAGTAAAGTGATGTTTATTACTACCGGCAACATCGTGGACACTATCCCCGGACCATTAAGAGATAGAATGGAGATTATCTATCTTTCCGGATATTCCACCGAAGAAAAAATGGGCATCGCCAGAAAGTATCTTATTCCCAAACAACTTGAAGAGCATGGTATTACCAAAAAGATTCTTAATATAACCGACCCTGCCTTGCAGTGTTTGATTTCACAATATACCAGGGAATCAGGCGTAAGAAATCTTGAGAGGGAAATAGCCAATCTTTGCAGGAAAGTAGCCAGGCAGATAGCTGAGGGTAAAAAGAAGACTTTTACCATTACATCAAAGAATATTTCAAAATTTCTTGGATCACCGAAGTTCCTGCCTGAAGAGGAAATTGAAAAAGACGAAGTGGGTGTGGCTACCGGTTTGGCCTGGACGGAGACAGGCGGAGAAATTATATATATTGAAGCAATCCTGATGAAGGGGAGGGGGAATCTCACACTGACCGGGCAACTCGGAGATGTCATGAAGGAATCGGCGCAGGCAGCCCTGAGCTATATAAAGTCTATAGCAAAATCACTCGGTATAAACGAGGATATGTTTTCCAAGCACGATATTCATATACATGTACCTGCGGGAGCAATACCGAAAGACGGCCCATCGGCCGGAATCACAATGGCTGTTGCCATAGCCTCTGTATTGACCGGAAGGAAGGTTAATAAAAATGTTGCTATGACGGGCGAAGTTACACTTAGAGGCAGGGTATTGCCGATTGGCGGACTCAAAGAGAAGACTCTTGCGGCCAAGAGGCTGGGGATAAAAACTGTAATCATCCCGAAGAGGAATTACAAGGATCTTGAAGATCTCCCTAAATATATCAGAAAAAAAATGGAATTTGTATTTGCCGAGACGATGGATGATGTTCTTAAAACTTCATTAAAGGGATTAAAGAAAAAGCCGTACAAAAAGAAAAAGACTGCCCCAAAGTCCTCCAGACGTAACTAATATCAGATAAAGCAGTTTCGGGATTGCCAGCATGCTTTTGTTTAAAAGACGGACTATGCCAAAATAGATGAGCGAACAGTTAACCCGCAGCATTCATGAATTGGGCGCTTTGCCCGCAGCAAAGTTTATGGATTATCAGGGTGAGTGAATTGTGATAAAGGACATTATGCTGATATCTGAATTGGGAGAGCTTGCGTTAATAGAAAAAATCAGGGGATATTTCAGTATCGGCGACAGCGGGGTTTTAATAGCCATAGGTGATGATGCTGCCGTATTCAGCGCTGACAAAAAAAACATAGTAACTACATCCGACCTGATGTCGGAAGGTGTGCACTTCGATTATACATACACTACATTTTATCAGGTTGGATTCAGGCTTGTAATTTCCAATGTCAGCGATATATATGCAATGGGGGCTGTGCCGTCATATCTGTTTCTAAATATGGCCTTGACCGGAAAAAGATCCGAAGAGGAGTTTGATGATTTCCTTAAGGGGGTCAGGGAAGCCTGTGAACATTATAATGCGAAGGTTCTTGGCGGCGACCTTTCTTTGAGTATTAAAGGAGATTTTTATTCAGCAACCCTTATAGGTTTTGCTGATCGTGTAAAGACACGAAGTGGAGCGAAACCCGGCCACAATATATTTATAACCGGAAATACAGGGGATTCGGCTGCGGGTCTTGCATATTTAAAGTATGTTAAAAAGCGGATACCGATGGAAAAAAACATGGAATATACATCCAGAGAGATCGATGGAACTATTCTCGATACAGTCAGACGGCATCTTATCCCTTGTGCCTGTAATCCTGAAACATTCATAGATAAAATTAAAGCAATGATTGATATAAGTGACGGCCTGCTCCTTGATCTGTATAGAATATGTGCTGAGAGCAGGGCGGGGGCTCTTATATACAGGGATAACATTCCCGTCTCAGACGGTGTAAGGGCAATTGCTTCCATGCTTGAAATGGACTATATGGATTTTGTCCTTTCCGGCGGAGAAGATTATGAGCTTATTATTACTTCTGATAGTGATCATCTTGACGATTGCATTCTTATCGGTAAGATAATAAAGGATGGTTTCTTTTTTGTGGATTCAGACGGCATAAGAGAAAAATTTGTCCCGAAAGGATATACCCATTTTTAAGATACGTGAAAGATTCAGAATAATCCTCAGCCTGAGAGAGAAACCTCACCATATTGCCGCATCTTTCAGTGTGGGTGTTTTTATAGGCATGTCCCCATTGCTGGGTTTGCATACTGTACTCGGCCTGATCGTATCATCGGTTTTCAGGTTAAACAGGGTTGTTACTATTATCGGAGTATATATTACAAATCCATGGACGATAATCCCGATTTATACGTTCAGTACATGGGCGGGCATGAAGCTCCTTGGGGTCAGCGGAATCGTTACCAATATACAGTGGGAATACATATCAATAGCGAATGTGGTACTACAATTGAAAGAACTCCTGATACCCTTCATAGTCGGCACATTTTTCATCGGGACTATATCCTGCATACTCGGATATCTCGCCATTTATTTTCTGTTAAGGAAGAAACAGGATGCATAAGGTAGCATATATCACGCTGGGTTGTCCGAAGAACCAGGTTGATACCGACCACTTGATTGCAAAGATCAACGATTCGGGGTTCGGCTATACTGAAGAGATGGATGATGCTGATTTATTCATTGTTAACACATGCTGTTTCATTGACGATGCAAAGAGGGAATCCATTGATATTATACTGAAGCTTTCTCAGCAGAGGAAAAAAGACTCGAAGCTGATTGTTATGGGGTGCATGGGCGAAAGATACAGGCATGACCTGAAAAAGGAAATCCCTGAAATCGATGCGGTTTTCGGCATTGGAGATGATGACGATATTCTTCGGCATATCAGGACAATCCTGAAACCTTCATCCCGTCCTGAACAACCAGGTCCGGTCAGGTGCAGTTCATACGCATATATCAAGATCGCCGATGGATGCAACAGGTCCTGCAGTTTCTGTGTTATACCTTACATCCGGGGCGGGTTCAGAAGTATCAGGCCGGAGAAAGTCATAAACGAGGCAAAGAACCATCTCGGCAACGGAGTTAAAGAGTTGATTCTTGTTGCGCAGGACATAACCGGTTACGGGAATGATATCGATGGGAATTATAATCTCTCCAGCCTCGTCCGTGATATAGCCGGCTTAAATGGCGATTTCCGGATTCGGCTTCTGTATATGTATCCCACAGGGATAACCACGGAATTAATAGATCTGATTGCTGATGAAGAGAAGATCTGCAACTATTTTGATATGCCGCTCCAGCACTCTGACGACGATATCCTGATCTCCATGAAGAGAGGATACTCCTTAAGGGATTTCAGAGAAACGGTTGCTTATATCAGAAAAAGGATTCCCGACGCAGTCCTCAGGACAACTCTCATCGTAGGATTCCCGGGTGAGACGGAAAGGCAGTTTAGAAACCTGAAGCATTCTCTTAATGAGTTTTCGTTCGACAGGCTGGGGGTTTTCAAATATTCACGTCAGGAAGGTACTTTGTCTTATAATAATCGTGGTAATATACCGCAAAAAATCAGAGACAGGCGTTATGATGAAATTATGAGAATACAATCCGGGATTTCACTTGAAAAAAATATGGACCTTGTCGGGCGTAAATTCCGCGCATTGGCAGATGAGATCGATGGCAGAGGAGCTATAGCCCGGATGTACAGTCATGCCCCGGAGATCGATGGGGCAGTTCTTATCAGGGATAGTAAAAAAATTAACGAATCCGACTTTATCGAGGTCAGGATTACGGATGCGTATGATTATGATCTCGCAGGAGAAATTATCGTTGAATAAAAAAACAAAGATTCCCTACCTTCATATCATCATGTTTGTATTTACCTTTTTTACGATCCTTTTGGCGGGTGCGTGGCAGCAGGGGGCCGATTTTATTAAATATCCGGTTAAAATCTTTGAAGGCCTGCCTTTTTCGATTTCTTTGATATGTATTCTTCTTGCCCACGAATTATCGCATTATTTTGCTTCACGATCACATGGTATAACTGCGACCCTTCCTCTTTTTATTCCGGCACCTCCACCTGTGATATTCGGGACTTTCGGCGCATTCATCAAGATGAAATCTCCCATCCTTTCCAAAAAGGCGCTTATAGACATAGGGGCTTCAGGTCCAATAGGGGGGTTCATTGTTTCACTGATTGCAACCATCATCGGTTTACGGTTATCCGATGTCGTATCTGTTTCCGGTGCAACAGGTGGCATAAACCTTGGTGAATCATTAATCTTCCATGCTCTCTCTTATATTACTCTCGGCCATATACCCGATGGCTACGATGTAGTGCTTAACCCCATAGCATTTGCGGGATGGATAGGTTTTTTCGTTACAGCGATAAATCTTATACCTGTCGGCCAGCTTGACGGCGGACACATTGCATATGCCATGCTCGGGAACCGGCATAGAGGTCTTTCCATATTGCTTATGCTGATTCTGATTACGGCCGGTGCGTTCTTCTGGCCTGGATGGCTGGTCTGGTCCATCCTCCTGATTATCCTCGGCATAAATCATCCTCCGGTTATTCAGGATGAGGTTCAGCTTGACAGGAAAAGAAAATATATCGGCATATTGTGTCTTATTATTTTTATCCTGACCATTACACCTGTGCCATTCAGTCTCAAAATATAATAAAATATCATCTGATGCCCCGAGGAGCCCCACGGGCAAGCCCCTGGTGCCGATGTAAACCCCTCCCGACAAAGCCCCGACCTGTCGGGACAAGTCGGGGCCTGTCGGGATAAATTGACATTTATATACGAGAATTGATAAATTAAATAAATACTTTACCCTGAGAGTGGGAGTACCCGCTCTTTTTTTTGATATAATGCCGAAAAAGGAGTTGATTAATAAACTGATGCTGCTTGCTGAAAGCGTTGCGGAAGATAACGGTGTAGAAGCAGTTGATGTAGAACTCCTGGGAAGTGGCAGGAGGACAATACTGAGGGTTACCATAGATAAGGAAAGTGGTGTAAGTCTCAAAGATTGTCAGTCGTTCAGCAGGGACTTTGAATCTTTACTCGATGTCGAAGACCCGATACCCGGCAACTATACCCTTGAAGTAACTTCACCCGGGATTGACAGACCACTTAAAAAGATTGAGGATTTTGTAAAATATAATGGTAAGAAGGTCAGAATTGTGTGCAGGGATAAAATAGAAAATCAGTCCTTTTTTCAGGGTTATATAAGGGGAATAGAGGGCCAAGATATATTGGTTGAAATAAACGGAAAGACTGTTACTATACCTTTTGAATCTATTAAAAAGGCGTCGCTGGAGATTGAATTTTAATATGAATAAGCAAATCTATTATCTGATTGACCAGATAAGCCGGGAAAAAGGCGTATCGAAGGACATTGTCCTTAAGGCAATTGAGTATGCCATGCTCTCTGCTGCCAGGAAGAAATACGGGCCTGAAAAGGAAATAATCTCAAAAGTTGACGCTGAACAGTATAACATCGGTCTTTTTGAGATCAGGCATGTTGTCGACAGTGTCGAAAATCCTGAAAATGAGATAACTGTTGAGGATGCCAGAGAGTACATGGAAAACCCTTCCGAGGGTGATATCGTCGAAATATCTTTGCCTATGGAGGGTATGGGAAGGATTTCGGCACAAACGGCAAAGCAGGTAATTTTCCAAAGGGTGAGGGAAGCTGAAAGAGAAGTAATTCTCAAGGAATACAAGGATAAGGTTGGACAGGTAGTCTCGGGTCTTGTAATCAGAAAGGACAAAGGTGGTGTTTACTATATTGACCTGGGCAGAGTCGAAGGCATGCTTACCAGAAAGGAAACGCTTCCGGGTGAAAACCTGAAGAGGGGGGATGCTGTCAGGGCTTATGTTGAAAACGTCAGGGATACCTCCAGGGGACCGGAGATCATTGTTTCAAGAAATAATCCCAATTTTGTTATTGAGCTTTTCAAACTTGAAGTCCCTGAGATTAATGATGGGATCGTAGAGATAAAGACCATAGTAAGGGCACCGGGTGAAAGAACGAAAATCGCTGTTATATCAAATGACAGATCAATTGATCCTGTAGGGGCCTGTGTTGGCATGAAAGGGACAAGAGTACAGAGCATAGTGCGGGAATTAAGAGGTGAGAGGATTGATATCATACCATGGACCGATGACCCACGCATACTGATCTCAAGGGCTTTAAGCCCGGCCACCGTAGAAAGAATCGGAGTTAATGAAGAAGACAGGACCGCAATGGTTGTGGTTAATGATCAGTATCTGTCTCTAGCAATCGGGAAAAGAGGCCAGAACGTCCGGCTTGCCATGAAATTAACGGGATGGGATATAGATATAATAAGTGAGAGTGAATACTCTGATATAAAGCATGATGAAACTGAGCGTGCCCTTGAGAAATCATTAAGGGAAGACAAAGAAGAACAGGAAGACTTGGAAGATCAGGGAACCCAGGAATAGTTCAGCATATGCCTATCGGCTCTTTAAGCGACTCGGTGCAGTATTTAAAAGGGGTCGGGCCTCAGAGGGCAAAACTGCTTAAAAAACTGGGTATTACATCAGTTGAAGATTCATTGTATTACCTGCCCTACCGGTATGAAGATCGAAGTTCCATCAAAAATATCAGTCGCCTTGCCGTCAACCAGCGTGTTAGCGTAAGAGGCAGGATCGCTTCACTGGAGCTTATCAATGTCCGCAACAGGAAATTCAGCATATTCGAGTTGACCCTGACCGATGGTACCGGCATAGTAAAGGCAAAGTGGTTCAATCAGCCATTCATGAAAAAGATATTTAAGAGAGGGCAGGAGCTTTTTCTTAACGGGATTGTAAAGATAAACAAATACCATGGCGTCGGTTATGAGATGGAGAGTCCCGAATATGAGTTTATTACCGATAACGCCGATTCTTTCATTCATACAACCAGAATAGTCCCGTTCTACAGGACGACCTCGGGGCTTGGGCAGAAAACTCTTCGGACGATTATGTATGCCGTTCTTCACGAGTCTTTATCAATAATTCATGAATTTATGCCCGATGATATCCTTGAGAGAAATGCATTGGTAAGGCTTGACAAAGCCGTAATGAACGCACATTTCCCGGAAACAGAAGGGGCCGGTATCGAATCCTTAAACTCGGGCAGGAGTGAATTTCACAGGCGTCTTGCATTTGATGAGCTGTTTATTTTTCAGCTTGGAGTTGCCGGGATTAAGAGAAGTATATCTGAACGGAGAGGGATCAGTTTTGTCTCAAGGCCTTCATTAACAACAAATCTTATCGATTCCCTGCCATTTAAATTAACTGCTTCTCAGCAGAAGGTTATGAGCGATATATTCAATGACATGGAAGATTCCGGGCCGATGAACAGATTACTTCAGGGAGATGTCGGAAGCGGCAAGACAGTAGTAGCTGTTTTGGCGATGCTTAAAGCTGTGGAATGCGGATATCAGGCTGTACTGATGGTACCCACGGAAATACTGGCACAGCAACACTATTTCAATATAACCTGTTTACTTAAAGATATAAATGTAAATTGTATGCTTGTGACTTCCAGGACCAAAGAGGGAAACGGCTCTCCGGACATACTGATAGGTACACATGCACTCATACAGGAGGGGGTTGCTTTCGACAGGCTCGGTCTTGTTGTAATTGACGAACAGCACAGATTCGGGGTCAGGCAAAGAGCTTTGTTGCGGAAAAAAGGCAGAAATCCTGACGTCCTTGTAATGACGGCAACCCCCATTCCGAGGACGCTTGCAATGACACTCTATGGCGATCTGGATCATTCGCGGATAAACGAGTTGCCACCAGGGAGAACACCGGTTGAAACGCATGTCATTACTGAATCCGAAAAACAGAAGCTTTATGATTTAATAAAAAGGGAGGTAATGTCCGGCGGACAGGTATATGTGGTATACCCTCTCATAGAAGAAGACGGAAACGATGCCCTCCATTCCGCCGAATTGGGGTGCAAGGCATTAAAGCAGCAGCTCCCTGAATTCAGGATAGGCCTTGTACATGGAAAAATGAAACCCGAAAACAGACAGGAAGTAATGGATGACTTCAATTCCGGGAAAATAGATATCCTCGTCAGTACGACTGTAATAGAGGTAGGTGTTGATGTACCGAATGCAAATGTTATGATAATAGTACATGCCGAACGTTTTGGCCTGTCCCAGTTGCACCAGTTGAGGGGCAGGGTGGGGCGCGGCAAAAGAAAGTCCTTTTGCGTATTGCTTGTTTACGGCAATATCGCTGAAGTCGCCGAAAAACGCCTTATGGCAATGGAAAAGATATCCGATGGGTTCAGGATTGCTGAAGAAGATCTTATGATAAGAGGGCCCGGCGATTTCTTCGGAACAGCCCAGTCCGGATTTCCGGAACTCAGGGTTGCAGATATTATTCGGGACTCTCACATACTCGAGATTGCAAAGAAAGAAGCTTCGGCATTACTGGACAGGGACCCTCTTCTTGAAAAGTGCCCAGGATTGAGAAGCAGGGTAAATAGTATGTGGAAAGGCAGGGTGGAATTCTATAAAACCGTTTAAGAGGAGGAAGCAATGCTGGAAAGAATTAACTCGGCTATTAAAACAGGAATCAAGAAGATAAAGTGGTATTCTTATCTCATCGCAGAAAGAATAAAAATCGAAATTGCCGTGATCAAACTCATGGGAAGAAGTGAGAAATATGAATCGGAACGAAGGAAGCTGCTTACCTCAATAGGCGAAAGGATTTATGATCTGAAAAATAAGCAGGGGATAAATGTATATGAAGACGGGGCGATTCGTGATTTGTTAAAGAGGCTTGATCAGCTTGAAGAGGAAATATCCCGGCTCAGAAAAGAAGCCGAAGAGATAAGCGCCCTGGAGGTTTAAGTGCCCGAATACCTAATCACATTTATTTTCGGTTCTGTAATCGGATCATTTCTGAATGTCTGTATTTACAGGGTTCCGCGCAAGAAATCGATTGTCTTTCCTTCTTCGAGGTGCCCAAAATGCAATTCTCCCATTAATGTACTTGACAACATACCAATACTGAGTTACATCATACTTTTCGGCAGATGCAGGGAATGCAAGGGTGCCATTTCAATCCGTTACCCGTTTGTAGAATTTCTCAATGCCATGCTTTATGTCGCAGTACTCTGGAGATTCGGTATCCATGTTTATTCCTTTGTTTACATGGCATTTGTTTCTGCAATGATCGTGATTACATTCATTGACCTTGATTTCCAGATCATCCCCGACTCCATTACACTGCCGGGGATATTTGCCGGTCTCATATTCAGTTTCGTTGTTCTCATAGATCCATATTCCAGGGGTAAGAGTATCGGTATAATAAACAGTTTGACGGGTATGTTATGTGGAGGCGGCATCTTCTACCTGATAGCTGTTCTGAGTCGCGGGGGAATGGGCGGTGGCGACATCAAGATGATGGGTATGGTTGGATCATTCCTCGGGTGGAAGGGCGTATTAATGACGACCTTTTCTGCAAGTCTTACAGGCGCCCTGATTGGTATCTTTCTTATGATCTTTAAGGGAAAGGGAAGAAAAACCAAGATCCCCTTTGGCCCATTCCTCGCTTTTGGTTCATTGCTGTCGCTTTTTTTCGGACGGGAGTTGATTAATATTTACCTTAATATTCCATAAACCGGATTTTGGTGAACGGGTTAAAGAAATGAAATATAAAATAATTCTGCTCTCATTATTATCCTCGACACTTCTCTCTGTACATTCTGTCTTAAGTGCAGAGGGACATGGTTTTCCCCTATTGAATAACAGGATCGACATTATCTTTATTCTAACGATTATTCTAATAATTTTTGTATTTCTCTATATTATGCGTCTTATTTTTAAAACATACAGGACCGGAAAAGAAAAAGGCGCTGAGAAGAATACCCGGATGGACTTCATGGTCAACACCTTTCATGATCTCGTCCGCAAGTTAAAAGAAAAGGAGAATGAATTACATGAACTCAAGAGATGTGCTGAAGAGAGAGCGGAACATGTAGAAAACTATAACGAAAACATTCTGCAGAGTGTTCCAAGCGGAGTTATAAGCTTCGATAACGATTTAAGGGTTACGAGTGTGAATACTGCGGCAGAGAGGATACTGGCTATCAAGGCAGATCAATGCATCGGTAAACCTTATAACGATATTTTCCACGATCATATCTCGGATATGATACTCAGGAATGATCGACTGGCGAGGGAAGAGGTGGTCTATGAATCGCCCAGGCACAAACGTCTCTGGCTTGGCCTGAATATCTCTCCATTAAAGGATAAATCAGGATCGCCCATAGGTAAAATTATCATATTTACCGACCTGACGGATCTGAAAGCCCTGGAGTCACAGATAAGGCTCAGGGAAAATCTGAGCAGTCTTGGCGAAATGTCAGCAGGTATTGCCCACGAATTAAGAAATCCGATGGGTGTCATTGCCGGACATACCAGGATACTCTCAAAAAAGGCACCTGAGGAACTCGCGGGAAATATTGATGCAATAAACAGGGAAATCGGCATGATGGACAGGATAATAACGGATTTTATGTCTTTTGCACATCCCCTCAACGTAAACAGGACTGTTTTCGATATTTCTTCCATGGTTGAAGAACTGGCAAGAACTGCAATATCCGAAGATAGTAAAATAAATTTAAGTCTTTCTTTTGACAGATGTCTGATAGAAGGAGATGAGACCCTCCTGAGACAGGTCTTTACCAACCTGATACAGAACGCTATTGAAGCCATGAAGGATAGGGGGAAGCTTTCAATAGATATAGGCAAGTCCGCTTCATCGGTAATTATTAAAATTGCCGACTCCGGTCACGGTATTTCCGGGAAGATCAAAGACAAAGTCTTTCTGCCGTTCTATACTACGAAAGAGAAAGGAACGGGCCTGGGTTTGGCCATAGTTCACAAGATAGTCATTGCACACGGAGGAGATATCTCTTTTGACAGCAAACCGGATGGTACGGTTTTCAGGATAATACTGCCCTGTCCCGAAAAATCATCTTAATTCCCCTTCGATTAAGATGTCTTCGCCGAAGCGCCTGATCGAAATATCCTTCACTTTAATCGCATCTTCAATTCTCCTGTGTTTATCACCGCCTACTGCAGGATATGATTTTCGGCCTCCGATAATCTTTGGAGCAATAAAGTACATGATTCTATCGACAACTCCGTCCTCAAATGCATGGGAAGCAAGCGAAGCCCCTCCCTCTATCAATAAGGAAGTGATCTCCATTGCGCCAAGCTTCTCCATTAGTTCGTTAAGATCAAGCCTGCCTGAGTAGTTAATTATTACTATACCTCTATTACTTAATTCTCTTGCTCTCCTATTTCGTTTTTTCGTAACCATAACAGTTCGTGGCGGGCAGTTCAATATATTATATCCTTCGGGAACCACAAGTTCGGGATCGATGATCACCCTCGTTGGGTCATTGGTCCCTTTGATCCTTGAGGTGAATAATGGATTGTCCGCCTTGACCGTCCCAATCGCACTCAGGACGGCATCAACATGACCCCTTAATTTATGTACATATCTTCTCGATCTTTCAGACGTAATCCATTTTGACTCACCCTCGGGAGTAGCAATTTTACCGTCAAGCGTCATGGCGGTCTTAAGTATTACGTAGGGTCGCCCGGTTTTCATATATTTAGTATAAAACCTGTTCAGTTTGGCGGATTCATTCTCAAGAATCCCTACTTCGGTTTCTATCCCGTTTCTTTTTAATTTAAGTATTCCTTTGCCTGATACCTTTGGATTGGGGTCTCTCATGGATACCACAACCTTCTTTATACCCGAAGATATAATGGCATCAGTACATGGCGGTGTCCTTTTATCCCTGTGGCAACAAGGTTCAAGATTTACATATAACGTCGAACCCCCTGCTTTATCCCCGGCCTTCATTATGGCAATTGCCTCGGCATGAGGCAATCCGGCCTTTTCATGGTAACCTTCAGCGATAATTTTATTGTTTTTTACAAGAACAGCGCCCACCATAGGGTTTGGACTGGTAAATCCTTCTGCCTTCCTTGCCAGTACAATTGCTCTCTTCATAAATTTTGTGTCATTCATAGCATAAATAATAACATAATTAATGGCGTCGCAAAAAGTCGTGAATTCTCTCCCTGAACGGGATAGCCCCGTCCTTATTCAGGGTCTGTGTATAAAGTAAGTCTCTCTATCTGTCATTCCGGCAGTCCTTAAGCCGGAATCTATTCCTTTCAATAAGTTCTGAATGCCGGATTACAGACTTCGGGCATGACAAAAATAAAAAACGGCAATTTATACACAGATCAAAATCAGAAGTTATTATTCCATAATGAAGAACATATCAACAAAAAAGTATAATATTATGAAGTGAATAAAAAACATATTATAAGAAAATTGAAGGCTGACAGGTATAACCGTTTTATATTTAATCGCTTTAAAGATGTATACCTTGTCGGTGGTTTCATACGGGATTTGTATGCCGGGAAAAAATCAAAAGACAGGGATTACATCGTAAAAAACAAGCCACAAATTACAGCAAAAGAGCTATCGGAATCCATAGGAGGCAGGATCGTTAGATTTAAAGAAGATTCAACTGTCCGGCTTGCCCTGAAAGATGGCACCACGCTTGATTTTTCCAAAATAGAAAAAAACATTCCGACCGATCTCGGCCGCAGGGATTTCACTATCAACTCCATTGCCTTTAATCCAGAAAGCGGGCTTATTGATTATTATAACGGGATTTCAGATTTAAATAATTCCATAATCCGGACAGTCTCTGAAAATAACATGTCCAATGACCCGCTTAGATGCCTCAGGGCATACAGGATGAAGAGCGAACTGGGGTATAACATCGATTGTTATACAATATCTTCAATAATTAAATATAAAGACGGTCTGAAAGACATCGCACCTGAAAGGATTACTTTAGAATTCTTTAAACTATTGAATGGAGATTATTATATTAATGCCTTGACACAGTGCCTATCAGATGGAGTTATTTATTATATAATATCTAATAATATCAATATATTAAGGCATAATATCGAGAAATTACATGATATTGATGGATTCATCGAGAAATCACCTCATAAAATAAGGAAATACCTGAGATTAAACTGTTCCGGTAATTTGACAAATAATGGAATGATCAGACTTGAGCAGATCGTTTCCGGATGTGACATTCGTAAGCTGAACCTTAAACTCAGCAATAAAATCTCCAGGCGTATTATCAAGGCCGACTTTTTTTTGAATAATGTTGATAGGCTTGATCTTTATGAGACATTTTTTTCTTCAAAAGATATGATATATGACCTCGTATGTCTTTCAGGAAGAAGGGATATTCTTACTGCCGCAGAACGATACATCCGAATTCATAGCAATAGATTATTGTCATCGGATAAAATTATGGAACTTACGAATTTGAGGGGAAAAAGTTTTGGCCGGATACTGTATGAATTGAACAGGGAAAGGTTTTATGGAAGGGTGACGACAAAAAAGCAGGCAGAAGAGTTTATAAGAAATCTATGACTTTCTAATTATTTAACATAATATATCTTATCGGACACAGTCTGTTAACAATATATGTTAACAAACTGTTACTTATTCTGTTAAATACCTCACAAACCCCTCAATTATTCAGCATATCACCATTACTGCATATAAGATAGGCAATCAATATTTCGTAAAATTTCAATATGTTATGAAGATACTATAGGGATACCGGCAAGGTAACCTTCTGACAGTCCCGTAACATTCACTGAAATCAGCGTGCCATGTCCAACATCAGTTGCCTTGACATGTACCTTCAGGTAATTCCCCGATGTGGAGGTATAGAATGAGTCGTCAATTTTAGATTCAATGATTACATCAAGTGTTCTTCCGGCAAATTTATTCATATATAACTTTTTTTTCTCTTTTGAAATTTCTCTCAGGATATTGACCCTGTCACGTTTAACCCCTGGACCGGCATGTCCCGGCAATGCTGCAGCAGGCGTATGATTTCTCATTGAGTATGGAAATATGTGAAGGTATGAAAAATCTTCATCTTTAACAAAGTTCAGGGTATTATCAAATTCTTTTTTATCTTCACCGGGAAATCCAACTATTATATCAGAACCTATTGATATGTCAGGATATTTATTGAATATCATTGCCAACTTTTTATGATATTCACGGGTGGTATACCTCCTTGCCATGCTTTTTAATATGTTATCGTCTCCTGACTGGAGCGGAATGTGCAGATGCCTGCATATTCTATTATCAGCAATGGTATCAAGGAATTCATCATCAATCTCGTTAACCTCCAGTGAACTCAGGCGAATCCTCGGTATACCGGTATTAATCAATAGAAATTTCAAAAGATTATTGAGGTTTTCATCATGACCAAGGTCTTTGCCATATAATCCTATATGAATGCCTGTCAGGACTACTTCATTCACCCCTGAATTATATATTCTATTAATTTCATCGGATATGATGTCTTTATCTACGCTTATAGACTTACCACGTGCCAGGCGAACAGCGCAATACGTACATCCAAAATCACATCCATCCTGTATCTTTACAAATGCCCTGCTTCTGCCGGTATTATATCCTAATGTATTATATTCTCTAATACCACATAACTCTTTAATATCGAATATTTTATTCTTATTATTTATTATTTCTATTTCCGGGGATATCTTTTTTATATCCTTCAAGTTAAGTTCTGAATAGCACCCCGTTACAAGGACTTTTGAGCCGTTGCTTAATGCCCTTCTTATATACTGTCTGGACTGGTAATCACTTTTTGCAGTAACGGTACATGTATTAATAATGCATACATCGGTTGAGCGGGACAATGGTATCAATTTATGTCCTGAATTAATAAGGTCTGACCCTATGGAATTTGACTCCGACTGATTTACCTTGCATCCGAGTGTTAATATGGAGAAATTCATTCTACGATTATGCCGGACAGGGAATGCCTGAAGCTCTTTTCAATCCTTATAGTTATTATCGCCCCGGGACTTATATCTCTTTCGGAACTGAAATTCACAATTTTATTTGTTCTGGTTCTGCCGCTATATTTATTTCCTTCATCTGCATCTTCAACAAGCACCTCCATCTCTCTTCCTTCCAGTGCCTTATTTTTTTTAAGCGTAATAACGTCCTGTAATTCGAAAACCTGTGCCAGTCTCTTCGATTTAACATCTTCTCCGATATGTCCCTGCATCCCTGCAGCGCCGGTCATGGGACGGGGAGAATATTTAAAGGCAAAAATCCCGTCAAATTCAATCTCTTTGATCGCAGATAACGTAGCCTGATGATCATCTTCCGTTTCACCGGGAAATCCAACAATAATATCCGAGGTTATTGCGATACCGGGTATTTCATGCCGCAGCATCCGGATTTTATCCATATAAGAATCAATTGTATACTTCCTGTTCATAAGATTTAATATCTTCGTTGATCCGGACTGCATGGGCAGATGAATATGCTCGCAAACTTTGCCGACATTTTTTATTGCTGAAACAAGCTTTTCCCCGAGGTCTTTGGGATGTGAAGTAACAAATCTTATCCTTTCGATCCTGCCTATGGCACTTATTCTGTTTAAAAGATCAGGGAATGACACCTCTCCGCTGTATGAGTTTACATTTTGTCCCAGAAGAGTGACTTCCCTGTAACCCTTCGCTGAAAGTTCGCTGATTTCATTGATAATGTTGGCTACCGGTCTTGATTTTTCCCTGCCCCGGGTATATGGGACTACGCAATACGAGCAGAAATTATTGCATCCATACATAATGTTTACCCAGCCGCGAACCGCATTGTCCCTTTCAGCGGTATCATCCGCCAGGGCAAGGTCAGGGTTTTCATCTGTAAATATACCGAAACCCTGCATAACGGTATCGGAAACCCTGTCGATATTCTGCGGACCTATCACAAAGTCAACGTAAGGCACTCTTTTCATCATGCCCTCGCCTTCCTGCTGTGCAATACAGCCGGCCACGGCTATCTTTAACGACGGATTCCTCTTTTTCAGATGTTTTGTCCTGCCGAGTGCACTGTAAAACTTCTGTTCCGCCTTCTGCCTTATGCTGCAGGTATTGAAAATAATGAGATCGGCTTCCCCGGGATCATTCACAGGGACATGTCCTTCCTTCCTGAGAGTGCCGAGCATCCTCTCGGAATCATGGACGTTCATCTGGCATCCAAAAGTCCGGATATAGACTCTGGGCGCAGATTTTTCATAAGTCTTTGATTTTTCAGGCATTTTTCGTTTTTCTCCTGTTCCAAAAAAAGAGAATTAAAGGGGGCAAAAAATTCAAAAGAAAGAATCTCTTTTCGGGCGATTTTGATGTTTTTAAAAAGCAGCCCCAGCACCTGTTTTTGCTCATAACAATTGAGGCTTTTCTTGTTGGGCTGATACCCCACCAAGAAGTCCTCTACACGGTGCATATAGTCGTCTGAACGCTCTCTCTCAATCTCTCTAAGTGCTTGCAGTGCAAGCTGTTTCTTCAATTCCTCTTCGTCT